>NZ_CP018335.1:318168-636336 GCF_001902295.1 Clostridium kluyveri
ACAGAGAAAAGATGATACAGAATCTACTGTGAAGGATAGATTAGATGTATATGAAAAACAGACAGAACCTTTAATTAATTATTATAAAGAACAAGGTGTGATTTCGGCCATAGAAGGCAGTGGAGAAATAAATCAGGTTTTTCAAAGAGCAAAAAATGCTCTAGGGGCTATTTGTAAATGATAATAATTAAAACAGATAGGGAAATTGAACTTATGAGACGTGCGGGTAGACTTGTAGGTGAAGCATTGTTAGAAATTAAAAATGCAGTAAAGCCAGGAATAACTACTAAAGAATTGGACAGAATTGCAGAGAAGTATATAATAAAACATAAGGCAAAACCATCATTTAAAGGATATTATGGTTTTCCAGCTTCTATATGTACTTCTGTCAATGAAGAAGTAGTTCATGGAATTCCATCTAAAAATAAAGTTTTACGAGAGGGCGATATAATAAGTGTCGATTGTGGAGCAGTACTGGATGGATATCATGGAGATGCGGCAAGGACCTTTGCGGTTGGTAAAGTTTCCCCTGAGGCAGAAAAGTTAATTGAAGTAACAAAAGAAAGCTTTTTTAAGGGTATCGAAAAAGCAGTATTAGGAAATAGATTGACTGATATATCTGCTGCTGTTCAAGAATATGTAGAGGGGTTTGGTTTTTCTGTAGTTAGAGATTATGTGGGCCATGGTATCGGAAGTAATATGCATGAAAAACCTGAAATACCTAATTATGGGAGATCAGGCAGGGGACCTAAACTTGTAAAAGGCATGGCATTGGCTATAGAACCTATGGTAAATATGGGAAGGTATAATGTGAAAACACAATCTAATAATTGGACTGTTGTTACTATGGACGGAAATTTATCAGCCCATTATGAAAATACCATTGCTATTTTGGAAAATGGTCCAGAAATATTGACTTTAATATAAAATGTTAACTTTAATTAAAGTGTTAATATGCTGTTGGTTGATGTTAAATTTGAAGTAAAAAGTTTTTATGGCCAACAATAATAAGGAGGTTTGATTACCTTATGTCAAAAGACGACGTTATTGAAATGCAAGGTACAGTTTTAGAAGCTTTACCTAATGCAATGTTTGAAGTAGAATTAGAAAGCGGACATAAAATATTAGCACATATATCTGGCAAATTAAGAATGAATTTTATAAGGATATTACCGGGTGATAAGGTTACAGTAGAACTTTCTCCTTATGATTTAACTCGTGGGAGAATAACCTGGAGAGCAAAGTAATTTAAGGAGGGTTAGCTATGAAAGTGAGGCCGTCAGTTAAGCCTATATGTGAGAAATGTAAGATCATAAAAAGAAAAGGAAGAGTAATGGTTATCTGTGAAAATCCTAGACATAAACAGAAACAAGGATAGACTATTATAAATTTTAGATAGATGTTCGATGATTTTTAAGTAAAATTATGTTTTCATGATTTATGAAGTAATTATGTTTTAAAGTGCGGCTGTAACAGAATAATAAGTATTTTGTTGGCTTTAAAACTTTATATAATAAACAAACTTAATGCTACAGATTATATAACCAGGAGGTGTAAATTTTAATGGCAAGAATAGCAGGTATTGACCTACCAAAAGAAAAAAGAGTTGAAATAGGTTTAACTTATATATATGGCATAGGATTACCTACTTCTCAAAAAATTTTGAAAGAAACAGGAGTAAATTCAGATACGAGAGTTAGAGATTTGACAGAAGAAGAAGTTAACTTATTAAGAAATTATATAAAGAATCTCAAAATTGAAGGTGACTTAAGAAGAGAAGTAGCACTTAATATAAAGAGATTGATAGAGATAGGTTCATATAGAGGTATAAGGCATAGAAAAGGTCTTCCAGTTAGAGGACAAAAAACAAAAACTAATGCGAGAACTAGAAAAGGACCTAAGAAACTTGTAGGAGCTAAGAAAAAATCTAAATAATTTAAGGAGGGAAAAAGATGGCAGCTGGAAGAGTTAAAAGAACAACTAGAAGAAAAAAGGAAAGAAAAAATGTTGAGCATGGCTGTGCGCACATTAGATCAACATTTAATAACTCAATAGTTACAATTACAGATGCTGCTGGAAATACTTTATCCTGGGCTAGTGCAGGCGGCTTAGGATTTAGAGGTTCTAGAAAAAGTACTCCATTTGCGGCACAGATGGCAGCTGAAACGTCAGCTAAGGCGGCTATGGAACATGGTTTAAAAAGTATTGAAGTATATGTTAAAGGACCGGGATCTGGCAGAGAAGCAGCAATAAGATCACTTCAAGCAGCAGGACTTGAGGTTACTTTAATTAAAGATGTTACTCCAATACCACACAATGGATGCAGACCACCAAAGAGAAGAAGAGTTTAGTTAATAGGAGGTGTAAAATTTAATGGCAAAATATACTGGAGCGGTATGTAGACTCTGCAGGAGAGAAGGTTTAAAATTATTCCTTAAAGGGGATAGATGTTATACAGATAAATGTGGATTTTCAAGGAGAGGCTATGCGCCGGGACAACATGGACAGGGAAGAAAAAAAGTATCCAATTATGGTTTACAGTTAAGAGAAAAACAAAAGTCTAAGAGAATATATGGTTTATTAGAAAAGCAATTTAGAAAATATTATGATAAGGCCGACAGAAAAAAAGGTATAACAGGTGAAAATTTGTTAGTGTTATTAGAAACAAGACTTGATAATGTAGTCTATAAATTGGGTTATGGTCAGTCAAGAACAGAAGCTAGACAATTGGTGACTCATGGACATTTTAAGGTTAATGGAAGAAAGGTGAATATTCCATCTTTCAAAGTGTCAGTGAATGATACTATAGCTGTGAAAGATGGCAGCAAATCGTCAGAAAAATTTAAAACTTTTGCAGAAAACCCAAAGACTTTACCAACTTGGTTAGAAGGAAATATCGAAAATTTTGAAGGAAGGGTTATTAGAGAACCTATGAGAGAAGAAATAGATGTTCCTGTTAACGAAACATTAATTGTAGAGTTGTATAGTAAGTAATTAATTATGGAATCAGTTGCCCTCAGGAGATACATTATTAGATAAATAGAAGGAGGGTTATATTCATGTTAGAAATAGAAAAACCCAAAATAGAATGTGTTGAAACTAGTGAAGATGGTAATTATGGCAAGTTCGTAGTAGAGCCTTTGGAGAGAGGTTATGGTACTACTCTTGGGAATGCTCTTAGAAGAATTCTCCTTTCTTCCCTTCCAGGAGTTGCTGCCAGCCATGTTAAGATAGATGGTGTGCTTCATGAATTTTCGACTGTTCGTGGAGTAAAAGAAGATGTTTCAGAGTTAATTCTAAATATAAAAGAACTGGCCTTAAAAATGAATGGTGATGGTACTAAAACTATATATATAGATGCACAGGGACCTGGAGAGGTTGTTGCAGGGGATATAAAGACTGACGGTGATGTTGAGATAGTTAATGGAGAGCTACATATAGCTACTTTAGATGAAAATAGCAGGCTTTACATGGAAATAACTGTTAATGGAGGTAGAGGATATGTTTCTCAAAGAAGAAATAAGTTTGAGGATATGCCTATAGGTACAATTCCTGTAGATTCCATTTATACTCCTATTAAGAGAGTTAATTTCAATGTGGAGAATACAAGAGTTGGTCAAATAACTGATTATGATAAGTTATCTCTGGAGGTTTGGACTAATGGTACTATATTGCCAGATGAAGCTGTAAGTCTATCGGCTAAGATTCTTATAGAGCATTTTAAATTATTTATGACTCTTACAGATCATGCTAATAATGTTGAAATAATGGTAGAAAAAGAAGAAGACAAAAAAGAAAAAGTTCTTGAAATGGCCATAGAAGAATTAGATCTTTCTGTAAGAAGTTATAATTGTTTAAAGAGAGCTGGAATAAATACAGTACAAGAATTAACTGAGAGAACCATGGATGATATGATGAAAGTTAGAAATTTGGGTAAAAAGTCTCTAGAAGAAGTTGAACAAAAGCTTGATACATTAGGATTATCATTAAAGCAAAATGAAGACTAAAAATTACTAAAATGAACGGATATATATATGTAGTAAGGAGGGATATAAATGGCACAGCATCGTAAGTTAGGACTTCCATCTGATCATAGAAGGGCGATGTTAAGAAATCTAGTTACTAGTTTTTTAAAGCACGGAAAAATACAGACAACAGTAACTAGGGCGAAGGAAGCTAGAAGTTTAGCTGAAAAGATGATTACTCTTGCAAAAAGAGGAGATCTTCATGCTAGAAGACAGGTACTTTCTTTTGTAACTGAGGAGGAAGTTGTAAAAAATTTATTTACTGATATAGCTCCTAAATATGCAGAAAGAAATGGTGGTTATACTAGAATGTATAAGATAGGACCAAGAAGAGGAGACGGAGCAGAGTTAGTTATATTGGAGTTAGTATAAAATTTAAGGGTTAAGTAAAGCTAGCTTAACCCTGTTTTTATATGGAACAAAAGCAAGTTTACCGGGGAATTGGAATCTAAGTAAAAACGAAGATTTGATTTTATCTTATCAAATTAGAGAGGTGTTTTCTGTGGATAAAAATATGATATTATGTAAGGATGTAAGTTATAATTATGAAGATACTGATAAAGAAAATTCAAAATTAGCTGTAGATCATGTTACTTTTGAAGTAAAAAAAGGAGAATTTCTTGTGATCCTTGGAAGGAATGGCTCAGGAAAATCTACTATAGCTAAACACATGAATGCTCTCTTAATTCCCACTGGTGGAAAAGTTTATGTAGAAGATTTTGATACATGTGATGAAAAGAATATATGGAATATAAGAAATAAAGCAGGAATGGTTTTTCAAAATCCAGATAATCAAATAGTTGCCACTATTGTAGAAGAAGATGTAGCTTTTGGACCAGAAAATTTAGGAGTGCTTCCTGAAGAAATAAGATTAAGGGTTGATGATTGTTTAAAGAGAGTAAATATGCAAGAATATAAAAGATATGCACCTCATTTACTTTCAGGTGGCCAAAAGCAGAGGGTAGCTATAGCAGGAGTACTTGCTATGAGGCCGGATTGTATAATATTCGACGAATCTACTGCTATGCTGGATCCTTCAGGACGACGGGAAGTAATGAATACTATAAAAGAAATAAATGGTAAGTATAATATGACAGTAATTTTGATTACACATTATATGGAAGAAGCAGTAGAAGCAAATAGAATAATTGTTATGGATGAGGGAAAAATTATAATGGAGGGTACTCCAAGAAGCATATTTAGTCAGGTGCGCAAGATGAAAGATATGGGACTTGATGTGCCGCAGATGACGGAATTGGCTTATGAACTTAAAGCTAATGGAGTAGATATAAGATCGGATATATTAACTATAGATGAGATGGTGAGTGAATTATGTCGATTAAAATAGAAAATCTAACTCATATATATATGAAAAATTCGCCTTTTGAAAAGAAAGCATTGGATGATGTGAATATTGAAATTATGGATGGGGAGTTTGTTGCTTTAATAGGACATACGGGTTCAGGAAAATCAACATTAATACAGCATATAAATGGATTATTAAAACCAAATTCAGGAAAAATAATAGTAGACGGAGTAGACATAACTGAAAAGAAAATTAATTTAAGTTTTATAAGAAAAAAAATAGGACTTGTATTTCAATATCCTGAATATCAATTATTTGAAGAAACTATAGAAAAAGACATTGCTTTCGGTCCTAAAAATTTGGGATTAAGTGATGATGATATAAATAATAGAGTAAAAAGGGCTATGAATATAGTTGGTCTAAAATATGAGGAATATAAAGATAGATCCCCTTTTGATTTAAGTGGAGGACAAAAAAGAAGAGTTGCTATAGCAGGCGTAGTTGCTATGGAACCTAGAGTTCTTATATTAGATGAGCCTACGGCAGGCCTTGATCCTAAGGGAAGAGATGATATCCTGGGAGAAATAAAAAGTCTGCAAAGAGAATATAAATTGACCATAATATTAGTATCTCATAGTATGGAAGATGTAGCTAAACTTGCAGATAGAATAATTGTAATGCACAATGGAAAGTGTATACTTGATGGGGCTCCGGTACAAGTTTTTAAGGAAATTGATACTTTGGAAAGTGTAGGACTTGCAGTACCTCAGGTGACCTATATGGTAAGAAAGCTTAAAAATGAAGGAATAAATATATCAGAAGACATATTTACTATAGAACAGGCAAAAGAAGAAATACTCAGATTACTAAATAAAGGTTAGGAGAGCTATGAAATGATTAAAGATATTACAATAGGCCAATATGTACCTGGTGATTCTTTTATACATAAATTAGATCCAAGAGTTAAGATATTAATATCTTTAATATACATCGTGGATTTATTTATAGTAAATAGTTTTAAAGGATACATATTTATAGTAGTATTTACCCTGATTTCAATACTTGTGTCCAAAGTGCAATTTACATATATATATAAAGGTCTTAAACCTATATTTATATTGGTTCTTATAACTGCAGTATTAAATATATTTATGACTGGAGGGGCTAATCCGCCCTTGTTTAAATGGAGATTTTTAGTAGTGTATAGAGAAGGTCTTATTATGGCTGCATTTATGGCATTAAGGCTTGTGTTTTTAATTATAGGAACATCGTTACTGACTTTGACTACTTCTCCTATTGAATTGACTGATGGAATAGAGAAACTTTTAAAGCCGGTAAGTAGAATAGGAGTACCTTCTCATGAATTAGCTATGATGATGACTATAGCATTAAGGTTTATACCTACTTTAATGGATGAGACAGATAAAATAATGAAAGCACAAATCGCAAGAGGAGCCGATTTAGAGTCGGGAAATCTTATACAGAAAGCTAAAAATTTAGTTCCTATTTTAGTTCCGCTTTTCATAAGTTCTTTTAGGAGAGCTGATGAATTAGCTATGGCCATGGAAGCCAGATGTTACAGAGGAGGAGAGGGCAGAACTAGAATGAAAGAGCTTAAATTAAGCAATAAGGACTTTATAGCTTCCTTATGCACCTTAGTGTTAGTCTGCATTTCCATATTGAGTAGAATATGGTGGGGCAAGTGAAAAATATAAAATTGGTTATAGAATATGATGGTACAAATTATTCTGGATGGCAGAGACAGTATAATGCTATTACTATTCAACAGAGATTAGAAGAGGCAATTGAAAAAGCTACAGGTGAATTTTCACCAGTTATCGGTTCTAGTAGAACAGATGCAGGTGTACATGCCAGGGGATTTGTATGTAATTTCTTTACTGCCAGTAAAATACCTATCTCAAATATTAAAATGGTGTTAAATACATTATTACCTGAAGATATAGCTGTATTGGATTCAAAAGAGGTAGATAGTAGTTTCCATTCTAGATATTTTACAACAGGCAAAGAGTATAGTTATACCATAGTAACAGGAGACAGACCACCAGTTATTGGACGGCAATATGTGTACTATTTTAGAAGAAAATTGGATATAGAAAAAATAAAGAATTCATGTGAGTATTTTATAGGGACTCATGATTTTTCTGCATTTAAAAAAAAAGGAAGTTCAGCCAGATCTTCTGTTAGAACTATAAAAAAACTGACTGTTTTAAAAGAAAAAAATTTAATTAAATTTAATATTGTTGGAGATGGATTTTTATATAATATGGTGAGAATAATAGTGGGTACTCTTTTAGAAGTAGGATTAGGAAGGTTTAGTGTAGAATATGTGGAAGATATTTTAGAATCTAAGGACAGATCAAAGGCAGGAAAGCCTGTACCAGCTAGAGGGCTCTGCTTGGAAAAAGTATTTTATTAGATTGACACGCCAGGAGCATTGTATTATAATATAAATGTTTGTATTTTGAGTATAAAGGATTCATTAGCCCCGGATCTTTATATAGAGAATAAGTATATTCAAGTTTTATAAATTTCATTTTTGTAAGATTAGAGATAAGAGAGGAGTTGAAAACCGTTAATCACATAACGGGAAAGCCATGAAATCATATATAGCAAAAGCTGAACAGATTGAAAGAAAATGGTATATTGTTGATGCTGCCGGAAGGCCCCTCGGAAGAGTGGCAAGTCAGGTTGCTTCAGTGTTAAGAGGTAAACACAAGCCTATATTTACACCACATGTGGATACAGGTGATTTTGTAATAGTAATAAATTCTGAAAAAGTACTTTTGACTGGTAAAAAATTAGATCAAAAGATGATGAGGCATCATTCATTATATCCAGGTGGATTAAAAGAAACTCCATATAGAGAAGCTTTAAATAAGAAACCAGAATTTGTATTTGAAGAAGCTGTAAGAAGAATGCTTCCAAAGGGAGTATTGGGAAGAAAGATGTTGAAAAAATTAAAAGTATATAGAGGTGCTGAGCATAATAATGAAGCTCAAAAACCAGAAGTATTGGAATTAAAATATTAGGGTAAAGCTGGAAGGAGGATGAAAAATGGCTAAAGTTCAATATTTTGGTACGGGAAGAAGAAAAAAGTCAATAGCAAGAGTTAGGCTTGTTCCAGGCGAAGGCAAGGTAACTGTAAATAAGAGAAGCATAGAAGAATATTTTGGATTAGAAACTTTAAGGGTTATAGTTAACCAACCATTGGTTTTAACTTCAACAAATGGAAAGTTTGATGTATTGGTAAATGTTCATGGAGGAGGATTTACCGGTCAGGCTGGAGCTATAAGACATGGAATATCAAGAGCTCTTTTAAAAGCAGATGAAAATTTGAGATTAGAACTTAAAAAAGCTGGATTTTTAACAAGAGACCCAAGAATGAAGGAAAGAAAGAAGTATGGATTGAAAAAAGCAAGAAGAGCGCCTCAGTTCTCAAAGAGATAAAGAAGATACATATGAATTATATGATTTATATCATACAATTCATTATCTTAGGTTCACAATATAAGAAATTAAAATTAAGAGGTTGTAATTTAGATTTTAATGATCTAAATTACAGCCTCTATTTTTTTGCGACATTGTAAATGAATTATATATGGAATTTCTTAATATATAAATTTAAATTGTTATTTAATTATAAAAATATATTAATAACTTTTAAATCCTTAGGTAAAAATATATATGTTGAAATAATTATAGGGAGTGAGTTTTTTGAGGGGAAAAAATATAGGCTTTGTATTTACTGTAACTTTAACGCTAATATTTATTTTTATATTAAATAATATATATACACCTTTGGGATTAAGTGGTAATAATATTGTTGAAGCTGTAGAGAAGGAGAGTATTACAGTACTCTTAGATCCTGGGCATGGGGGAATAGACAGTGGGGGTGTATCAAAAGATGGTATAATGGAAAAAGATATAAATTTAAAAATAAGTAATAAACTCAAGGACAAGTTATTGCAAAGAGGATATAAAGTGGTTATGACACGATATGAGGATAAAGGCCTTTATACAGATTGTGGAAGGATAAGGAAGAAGAAGATAGAGGATTTGGATAATAGGTGCAAGTTGAAAGAGGATTCTAAATGTAATATATTTATAAGTATACATTTAAATATGTTTCCTCAGTCTAAATATTATGGTGCTCAAGTGTGGTATTCTAAAAATGAAAATAGCAAAAGATTTGCTGGTATTCTTCAGAAGAATTTAGTTAATGATTTAGATAATAGTAATAATAGAAAAGAAAAAGCAGCTTTTGATTCCTATAAAGTATTAAGGTGCAAAGACAGTATGCCTTCAGTATTAGTAGAATGTGGCTTTCTATCTAACACTGAAGAAAAAAATAAATTGTTAAAGGATGAATATCAGGATAAAATAGCAGAATGTATAAAAAAATCTATTGATGAATATTATTCCTTAAATTAAGGACTAAGAATATTTGATTTGTGATTTAGGAAAAGTAAGACTGCAGTACTTAAATATAGGTAACTGCAGTTATTGAATTATATGCGAAAAGGATACTTACCAGGTCATATAGTGTAATTTAGCTTGTATTATTATGTTCCATATAATATTAAAAATAAAATATTTTATTCACAAATCCTCTTGATTGTAATAGTATTTAAAGAATATTGATATTTATCTTGCACTATGCTAACATTTAGGTAAAGAAATGGGTTTATACAATAGTAATAGTTCAGTAGTTTTGAGGTGAGTACCATAGACATTAAAATAAATAAGGACAGCAGTGTCCCGCTCTATTTACAAATTAAAAAACAAATAATAAATTTATTAAAAAGAAATATTTTAAAAGTAGGTGATAAGATGCCTACAGAAAGGGAATTATCTGACAAGCTTAAGGTAAGTAGAAATACCATAAGTACAGCTTATAATGAATTAGAACAGGAAGGCATCTTGAGATCCTATCAAGGAAGAGGAACTTTCGTTGAAGGAGAATTGAATGTTTGGAAAATTCAGAATATAAAACAAAAAATAATAAAATTTATAGATCTTGGATTTGAAGAAGCAGTAAGAATAGGAATGGATGTGGATGAATTTTTAGAAGTTATCACTCAAAGAGTAAGAGAAAAAAGAGATTTTATGAGTAAGGTGACTGCTATATATGTGGAGTGTAATATTGAACAAGCTGAAATATTTGGAAAACAACTTATGGAAAATACAGATATGAATATAATTTCTATTACACTTGAGGATATAAGTAAAGGTAGTAATGAAATTAATAAAGCTATAGAAAAAAGTCAGGTTATAATAACTACATTTAATCATGTCAGTGAAGTAACTATGTTAGCTAAAAAGTTTCAGAAAGAAATAATAGGAGTGTCAATAAATGTAGACTTAGAGACTATAGTTAAGATTGCAAGGTATCCTGAAGAAACCAAATTTGCATTTATTTGTATATCAAATGAATTCATGTTTAAGGCTAGGGGGGCACTTGAAAAGGCTGGACTTCACAATATAAATATGCAATTTACCAATACTATGAATAAGCAGGAGCTTTTAAAGATAATAAATAGTTCGGATGTATTAGTAGTATCCCCAGGGAGATATAAAGATGTTAAGTCATATGATGTAAATCATAAACATATAATGAAATTTTTATATAATGTAGATGATAATTCTATAAGGGATTTAAAATCAAAAATAATTGAGCTTAAATACAATAAATGATAATTTTAAGGATACTTTTATGTATTAAGCAAATATAATTATAATGTAATAGATTTATTAAGTTTAAAAGGTCATAGAGTGTAATAAGTTAAAATATAGAGGGGAATAGGTATGAAATTAAAAAATGAAAAATGGCCGGAAGAATATTTTTTTAAAACTAGAAATAAAATATTAAGTTATAATATTAAAAGTGCTGTGGATTATTTAAGAAAGGTGCCAGATCATAAAAATTTTTCGAAGAGACTTATGGCAGCAAAAGAGGATTTCATAACTTTAATACAACCAGGAATGGCTAACATACCAGAGGAACAGCTTGGAGCATTAAAATATTTACAAGATGAAGGCAGACCAGACCTACTTTTGGTCAGTATGCACAATAGCACAGCGCAAAATGAAAATGATAGCTCTTCAAATTTAAAATACTTTATTGAAGAATGTAAAGAAATATGTGAATCCGTTGATTTGCCTATTCAAGGTATATATAATACTTTTGATTGTAAGCTCCTAGCAGAAATAATTTGTTTATGTGGTTTTACATCTAGTCAAGGAGGAGCAATATCTCATAATATGCTTAATGCAGCAAATATACCTATAGAAAAATCTATTCTAGACTGGCAATATTGCGATAGATTAGTCGGATTTTATGAAGAACAGGGTATATCCATAAATAAGGAGACTTTTGGAGTGGCTAACTATCATGCTTTGATTCCTCCGAGTATTTCAAATGCAGTATCTATAATAGAAGGACTGCTTGCAGCAGAACAAGGTGTTAAGAATATAACCGTAGGAATAACACAAGGGGGAAATTTGATTCAGGATATAGCATCTATAAAAGCCTTAGAAGAACAGATAGAGGAATATATGAAAGATTATGGATATAAAGATGTTTATATAACTACATCATTTCATCAAAGTATGTTGAAATCTTCAAAGGATGAAGGGAAGAACTTTGGAATTACATCTGTAGGAACAGTTACAGCAGTTTTAGCAGGAGCTACAAAGGTTGTAATAAAGACCTCTAAATTAACTAAAGAAGTTAATAGTGCCATAATACGTGCTGCAAAAATGCCAGTAGATATTTTAGGTGGACAAAGGCTTGCCATGTCCAAGGAATTAGAAACAGAGGTAGTTATAATTAAAGCGGAAGTAAAGTGTATATTAGACAAGGTTTTAGAATTGGGAAGGGGAGATCTAGCTGTAGGAGTGGTAAAAGCTTTTGAAAATGGGGTCATAGATATTCCTGTGGCTTCTGATAGACATTATAATAAAGATGGAAGAATGACTTCTGCCAGAGATAACACAGGAGCAATAAGGTATATGAGATTTGGTAATATACCTTTTACACAAGAACTAAAAAATTTTAATAAGAGAAAGATGGAAGGTAAAAATAAATTTTAAAATAATCTGATCAACATATTAAGGGGGAACAGTGTTAAATTATGAGAGAGATACATATATCTGATATAGTAAAAGCTGTAAGGAAACTTTGCATAGATGCCAACTATTATCTTCCAGATGATGTTAAAGAAGAAATAAAAAAGTATGCAGAAGAAGAAAATTGGCCTATGGCAAAAGATATTCTGTATAAGATACTTAAGAATGTAAATATATGCAATAATGAAAATGTACCTATGTGTCAGGATACAGGAATGGCCTGTGTGTTTATAAAAATTGGGCAGGATGTTCACGTAGTGGGTGGAAGTATAGAAGATGCTGTAAATGAAGGAGTCAGGCAGGGATATATAGAAGGGTACTTAAGAAAGTCCATAGTTTGCGATCCTTTAAATAGGATAAATACTAGAGATAATACTCCAGCAGTAATATGTTATGAAATAGTTGCAGGAGATAAATTTAATATAACAGTGGCTCCCAAAGGATTTGGCTCGGAAAATATGAGTCAGATTAAAATGTTAAAACCAGCAGATGGAATAGAGGGAGTCAAGGATTTTATAGTAGATGTGGTGAAAGAGGCGGGAGCCAACCCCTGTCCCCCTATAGTGGTTGGCGTAGGTATAGGAGGTACCTTTGACAAGGCTGCCAATCTTGCTAAAAAAGCACTTGTAAGACCTTTGTCTTTAAGAAATAAAAATAAATTTTATAAAGATTTAGAAGAAGAGCTTTTAGTTAAAATAAATTCTCTTGGAATAGGTCCTCAGGGATTTGGAGGTAAAACTACAGCTCTTGCAGTAAATATAGAAACTTATCCCACACATATAGCGGGATTACCTGTGGCAGTAAATATAAATTGTCATGTTACAAGACATAAAGAAATGGAATTATAATATTTAGTGATGATAGGAGTTGAAAAAGTCGTTCAGTTGACGATGGGTATAGATGGAAAAAAATATTACATGTCCTTTAACAGAGGAAAAAGTTAAAAATTTGAAAGTGGGAGACAGTGTGTTAATATCTGGAACTATATATACTGCTAGGGATGCTGCCCATAAAAGATTGATAAAATTAATAGAGGAAGGTAAAGAGCTTCCTATAAATATAAAAGATTCCATAATATATTATGCAGGACCTACTCCTGAAAAACCAGGTAATATTATAGGGTCTGTAGGTCCAACCACTAGTTATAGGATGGATTCTTTTACACCTATGTTATTAGACAAAGGGTTAAGGGGAATGATAGGAAAAGGTCTTAGGTCAAAAGAGGTTATAGAATCTATAAAAAAGAATAGAGGCATTTATTTTGCTGCTATAGGAGGTGCGGCAGCAATTATAGCAAAATGTGTAAAAAAAGTGGAGATAGTAGCCTATGAAGATTTGGATTCAGAAGCTATAAGAAAATTGGAAGTAAAAGATTTTCCTGTAATTGTAGTGATAGATTCAGAAGGAAATAATTTATATGAGATAGGGAAAAAAAATTACTTAAACTTTAGTAGTTCTGAAATTTAAAATTTCAACATACGTAAAAAATACAATGGAATCTTAAAAAAATTCTGCCTATTTACGACATAAAGCTTGTAGAGATCCAACGAAAAAAGTATAATTATGAGTATACTACTAAGTCTTAAAATTTAGAAAAGGAGGTTAAGAATATATAAGAATTAACAATTCTTATTGGTGTATTATGGGTATTGATTTAACTGTAAATGATTTTAATGCTAAAGGTGGCATAAATAAAGGGCAAAATGATGATAATATAAATAAAAATGAAGTTGATAGTGATGTAGAGGGAGAACTTATTAAATCCATATATGTAAATTGTATTTCAGAAAATTATAATGGAATAGATGCAATTATAGATAAAGAATATACTAGAGATGATATTATTAAAGATAAAAAAGAAAGAGAATGTAGGAGAAAATGGCTTATAAAGGATTATTTGGCACCTCTGCTCTCTATGAAAGTTAACTATCCAGGAATTTGTAAGAATAATTGTGTAAGCTTTGGAATAATGAAGATATTTTGCAGTTTGATAATTGATGAATTTAAAGATAGAATAATGTATAAAGATTTACAAGTAACAAGTGAAGGTCCTATACTAACCCTAGTTATTAATGGGGATGTCTGTAGTATAAAGAGAAGGGTTATTGGTATAGAAGAAAATCACATCTTGGGAAAATATATTGATATAGAAGTATATAATAGTGATGGAACTAAGGTTAGCAGAAAGAATCTTGGATTTAAACCTAAGAAATGCTATATGTGTGATGAAGAACTTTCAGATTGCATAAATGATAAAAGGCATGATGTAAATGAAATGAAACAGTGTATAAAAAATGAACTTGATAAGTATTTAAGGAACAATGAATTTAAAAATTAAGTCATGTGGAAAATTTAATTTTTAAGTAAATGATTTAGTCTTTCAGGCAGATTTTTCTGAAGGGCTAAATTAAAGCTGTTTAGGAGGAAATATAAATGGCTTTTAATAGAAAAAAAACTATAAATTCCAATCCACCTAGTAAAAATACATTGAAGATAAAAGGTATAATATTTTGTATTTTGTGTATTATGGCGGGAGTTTTAATAATCAAAGTTTATTACGATAATAGATATAAGAACAGCAATAAAGATTCACAAAATATCACCACAGAGAATTCAGTCATAAAAAAAGCAGATACCAGTCAGACTGAAAGTGAAAATAACAGAAAATTGGAACAAAAATATAAAGAAGTGGAAAAGTCTTTTAGTAATAAACAGTATGTAGATACTATAGCTAAAGCAGATGAAATAATCCGTGAAGATAATACATTTTATAAGGCTTATAATATAAAAGGAATAGCATTATGTTATAGCAACAATTATGAAGAAGGAATGAATAATATAGATAAATCTCTTAATTTAAATCCTGATTTTGGATATGCAAGGTTTAATAAAGCTCTTGCCTATGAACTTTATGGAAAATATGAAGAAGCCCTTAATTGGTATGATAAAGCCTTAGAAGTAGAAAATTATATATGGAGTTATTATGGCAAAGCAAGTATATATGGAAGGCGTGGAGATGTTTCAGATACAGTAAAATTTCTAAAAATAGCTATAGATATGTCCCCGGATATTAAGGAAATAGCCAGAGAAGAAGAAGATTTTAATCCTGTGAAAGATTCACAAGAATTTCAGGATTTAGTAGAATAGCATATCTGTTTTATATAACATAATCTCAGGAGGAAAATAAATGAAGAAAGGTATACCAGCTTCTAAAGGTTATGCAATAGGTAGGATAGTTATAAAAGAAGAAAGTGGATTAAAAATTGAAAATACATATGTGTCAAATGTATCAGAAGAAAAAGCAAGATTTGAACGAGCATTGATTTTATCTAAAAAACAGCTTGAAAAAATAAAAACAAAAACTAAACATCAGTTGGGAAAGGGTAAAGCAGAAGTGTTTGAGAGTCACATTATGCTTTTAGAGGATATAGAATTTGCAGGGGCAATAGAATTAAAAATAGAAAAAGAACATATAAATGCAGAAAAAGCCGTTTATGATATAGTAAATTTGTATATGGAAACTTTCAAACTTATGAAAGATGAATATATAAGAGAGAGAGCAATGGATATAAAAGATGTAGGTGATAGAATACTTTCCAATCTAACAGGAAATATAACATCCTTAGGAAATTTGAGTAGTAATACAGTAATTGCAGCTCACGATCTAACACCATCAGATACAGTTCAGTTGGACAAAAATAAAGTAATAGCTTTTATTACGGATCTTGGTGGAAAGACTTCTCATAGTGTTATTATGGCGAAAGCCTTCCAAATACCAGCGGTAGTAGGTATGAAGGATATAACAAGTTATGTTAAAAATGGAGATTTGGTTATTGTAGATGGTGTAGAAGGGATAGTCATGGTAAACCCCAGCAAAGAATTAGTGGAAAAGTATAAAATTAAAATAGAAGAATATGGTATAGAAAAAGAAAAACTTAAAAGTATAATAAATTTAAAGACAGTTACAAAATCAGGAAAGCAGATAAAACTTTTAGGAAATATAGAGAGATGTGAGGATGTAGAGCAGGTCATAAAAAATGGTGGAGATGGTATAGGACTTTTTAGAACTGAATTTTTATATATGGATAGAGATGCTATGCCGCAGGAAGATGAGCAGTTTGAAGCATATAAGTATGTGCTTGAGAAGATGAAAAATAAGCCTGTAGTTATAAGAACGTTGGATATAGGTGGAGATAAAAAATTACCATACTTTCCTATGGAGGAAGAATGCAATCCTTTTTTGGGTTACAGATCCATTAGAATATGTCTTGATAGAAAGGATATATTTAAAGTTCAACTTAGAGCTCTTTTAAGGGCGTCAGTTTTTGGGAATTTAAAAATAATGTTTCCTATGATAAGTTCTGTAGGAGAATTTTTACAAGCTAAAGAAGTATTAAAAGAATGCATGGAAGAACTTGCTTTAGAAAAAAGGGAATTTAATAGGGAACTACAAGTTGGAATAATGGTGGAAGTACCTGCTGCGGCCATAAATGCAGATGAAATGGCCAAATATGCAGATTTTTTTAGTATTGGAACTAATGATTTAATACAATATACTCTAGCTGTAGACAGAGTAAATGAAAAGGTAGCCTATCTCTATGATCCAATGCACCCAGCAGTGTTATCTCTTATAAAGACCACCATAGAAGCTGCACATAAAAATAAAAAATTATGCAGTATGTGTGGAGAAATGGCATCAGATGAGAATGCAATTAAATATTTAGTAGAATGTGAATTAGATGAATTTTCCATGAGCCCTCAATCTATATTAAAAATAAAGCAATTTATTAAAAGTTATTGTTAAAAGTAGAGTTGGCATAGTTTTTAGCAGGAAAATATTATGATATAATTTAGTTAAGATATATGATAGGAATAATACCAGAGATTATATAAAAGGGGGATTACACGATGAAATTTAAAAAAGTGAATTTTCTAATATGCTTGTCTTTGATGGTTTTAGCTTTATCATTTACAGCTTGTTCTTCTGATAAAAATACTTCTTCTAATAAGGTAAATACTAATACTTCTTCTAATAACAATGATAAAAAGGTAAACTCAGATACCGCAGCTGTTGATACTAAGGATAAAGATAATGAACAAACAACACAAAATAATGGTTCTTCCTCAAGTGGTACTAAAAATACAAGTGGAATAAATTTTATAAAAAAACAATTGGATAGTAGTACGGAAATAACCTTTAATACTGATTGGAAAAATTCAGAAGATGGAAGTTATAGTGCTTGTATAGAGGGTAAGGGCAGTGAAGCCTTAGAAGAAGGTGTAGGAAAAATAATAATAAAAAGCGGACAAAATCTTTATAGTTATGAAATAGAGAATAATACTCAAATATCACCTAAATATGTAGAATGGGCTGATGGAAAAAACCTATTTGTAGTCGTAGCATCTTCCCATGGAACACTAGCAAAAGGGGGAGATTTGTATATGCTTAATGTAAATACAGGAGAAGTTTCACTTTTAATAAAGGATTCAAGTAAAAAACAACAGATAATGTCTGTACAAAAAGATGGAAATAATATAAATTTGAAAGTGAATATCTATGATGATGATGCATATAATGAATCTCATGTAGAAGATTGGGTTATTACTTCCTTTAATACAAGCTTAAGCGGTAAGATAGAAGTTAAAAATTCTGATGGGAAAGTAGTATATAAGATAAATGAATAAATCACAGAAAATATATAATAGGGCCTTAAATAAATATAATAACGGATATATAAATGCTGCCATAAAGTTATGTGAGGAAAGTATATCTATAGATATAAAAAATAAAGCATCAATTAATCTTAAAGGGCTTTTGTTATATTTAAAAGGTGATTTGGATAAGGCACAGAAGCTCTGGAAAATGAATTATCAGGTTAATGGGGATGAAGTTGCCCAAAAATATCTTGAGAGTTCAAAGAAAGATAATGAGAAAATTCAATTCTATAAAAAAGCTCTAGGATTGATTGAGAAATTTAAAATAGATGAGGCCTTAGTATTATTAGAAGAATGTACTGAAAGTGATTTTAATTACATCAATGTAAATAACTACAGTGCATTGTGCTATATGAAAAAAGGTCAATATGCTAAAGCTTTGGAGAAGATAAACAATGTACTTAAGCTGGATGTTAAAAATATTGAGGCTAAAGAAAATATAAAATTGCTTGAAAACATAGATATAATAAGCAAAAAAAATAATATTAAAAAAGTATGTTGTATTTCTTTTATTGGTATTTTAATAGCTTGTGGTATATTTCTAATTGTGAATAAGGGCAATAAATCAATTGTAGGGTTTATAAAATTTTTTAATATAGGAACCATGAAAGCACAAAATATAAATTATGAAAATAATAAAAAGATTGAAAATGTCAATGGAAAAATTGATAAAAATATAAAGAAAACTTTTCCTCTTGAGGATATGGGAAATTATATAAAAAATAAAGATTATGATTCTATGTATGTACAGGTTATGAACTGGAGGAGTGATAAACTGAACTCTAATGAGGAGAATTTGCTATCTGAGGCATATAAGCTTTTAACTACAGAAGGATGTGTTTATTTTTATAATTTAGGGTGTAACTATTTAAAAAATAAAGATTATAATAATGCAAAGACTTATTTAAAAAAATCCTATGAATTTGGAACAGGAAATGAATTATATCCTCATATAATTTATATGCTTGGAACTTCTTTCGATTTATCGGGAGATTTAAAAGGATCTATAAAATATTATGAAGAATATGATGGTAATTTTTCTGATGGAAGTTATGAAGAAACGGTGTTATATAGGCTTGCTGTCATATATAAAGATTTAAATATGGAACAATCTAAAAGCTATGCTAAAAAATTAGTAAACACTTATCCTGAATCTATTTATAATAATTCACAAATAAATAATTTAATAAATTAAGGACTAAAAAAAGTTGACGTGAGAAATAATATAATATACAATATAATTAAAAGACATACCCCTATGGGGTATAAGGAGGGTGAAAAATGGTAGAGGAAATAAAAGATATAAATTTTTCAGAATCTGTTAAGGAATCATCAACTCCAGTGGTAGTTGATTTTTGGGCTTCATGGTGTGGTCCTTGCAAAATGCTTTCACCTGTTATGGAAGAGGTTGCTAGTGAACTACAAGGAAAAGCTAAATTTTTCAAGATAAATGTAGATGAAAATCCCGTTACAGCAGCTCAATTTAAAATTGGAAGTATTCCAACTGTAATGGTGTTCAAAGATGGAAGTATAGTGGAACAATTTATTGGTTTTAGGCCTAAAGATACAATAAAAGATGTTTTAGAAAAACACATATAAAATGAGTGTTTTATAATTGGAATAAAAATGCATTAGGGGGTGAGGTTAATTGGAACATAGATATGATATCGCCATAATAGGCAGTGGCCCTGCCGGAATTTCTGCTGCTATTAATGCTAAGATAAGGAATAAAGATATCATTATTTTTGGCAATGAAGAACTTAGTGATAAATTGATTAAGGCTCCTAAGATTAGCAATTATATTGGATTCCCAGATATAACAGGATTGGAGTTAAAAAGTAAATTCCAAAATCATTTAGATATCATGGGAATAAACATAACATTTGAAAAAATAAATTCCATATATGCTATGGGACAATATTTTGCTCTTGCAGTTAATGAAAAGATGTATGAGGCAAAGGCAGTCGTACTGGCTACAGGTGTAGAATATACAAAACCTTTAAAAGGGGAACAAGAATTTCTAGGCAGAGGAGTAGGCTATTGTGCAACCTGTGATGCACCTCTTTATAAAGATAAAACGGTCACTGTTATTGGCTACAATAAAGAAGCGGAAAAAGAAGCCAACTATGTAAGTGAACTTGCAAGTAAAGTATATTATATACCTGTATATAGGGAAAGTCCTAATTTAAAAGATAATGTGGAAGTGATACAAGATAAAGTCTTAGAGATATATGGTACAGATAAAGTAGAAAGAGTCGTTCTAAAGTATAAATCAATAAGTACAGATGGGGTTTTTGTATTAAAAAGCAGTATTGCACCAGATCAGCTTATGCCAGGACTTATTTTAGAAGCAGGGCATATAAAAGTAGATGTAAACATGAGAACAAATATAGAGGGCTGTTTTGCAGCAGGAGATTGTACAGGAAAACCATATCAGTATATGAAAGCTGTGGGTCAGGGACAGATAGCTGCACTTAATGCTGTTTCATATCTGGATAAATCAAGTTATTCTTAGGTTCATATAAAATATTGGTTTAAGATTTGGCTATTGAAAAGAGGCAGGTGCATCTTTCCAATAATCAAATCTTAAATTTGTGTATGGTTAAATAAATTTGTAAAAATTATAATAATTCATGTTTTAGAATTTCTCTATAGGTATTTTTTAATGCTATAAATTGACCACCGATATAATATCCCTTATCACTTAAATTAATATGATTAACTTTAATTGTAGCGGGAATAGTTATATTTTTATACTTAAAAATAGCTTCAACTAAATCATTTTTTTCCATTATATGTTCTGATAGAAAGCCTATGCCAGAAATTGATATATCTATTCCTAATACTTTATGATTGCATTTCTTATAGTTTATACTGATAATTTTAAAGTTATCCATATATTTGAGACGTTCATTTGTTCTTAAATTTTTTTTGATTTTTACTTTTCTATTAAGTAAATTACTATAACTGTATATCATAAATAAGACTCCCCCTTTATATGTTTATAAATTTTATGTAAAATATTCATCTGATTAAACTCCATAGTTATGCAATTCCTGAATGTTAAAGAAGAGTTGTGTAAAGCAATCTTTAAATTACTCTACACAACCCTTTTTTTAATTTACTATAAAAAACACATGGTTTCCTATATATTTAATATTTTTCTTATTAATATTTTTCATCCACTCTGATGTAGCTATCTCTGGATTATAAAAGAAAGTAGATCTTCCTGTAGGATCCACTCCTTTTAATGCCTGTGCTACTGCAGTGTAGCTATTTTGGTTTGGAGTTACATTTATATCTCCATTTTTTACACAAGAAAAAGCTCCTTTTTGTTTTATGACGCCCTGTATTGTCTTTGGAAATTCAGGATATTGCACTCTGTTTAATATTACAGATGCCACAGCTACCTGGCCTTCAAAAGGTTCAGAATTACTTTCAGCATAAACCACTTTAGCCATTAAGTCCACGTCATCCTGAGTTATGTATATCTTTTGGTTAGAGTAATTAAATACCTGCACAATCTCGTCTTGCTGATTAAATAACGTAGAATTATCATTGTTAGCTTCCTCTGCACTTACTTTTACAGAGAATGTTAGTAGTAATAACGAAAAAATTATAAAACAAAAAAATTTTTTCAAAATATATCCTCCTTATTACCGACGGGGTTAGCTGACGGGTTCGGAAAAGGCATAACCTACGTAATAAATTACGATTCACCCCAAAATAGTACTGGTTTCCCCGTGTTTTTTATAAAACTTAGGCTAATGATATTGTACCCACTTAGTAAAATAAAATACTAAAAAATATACTTTATTAAAAATTTATTAAAATAAGTACTGCAGACATATAAACAATGCTAAATGGTATATAATTAATATAGATGTCAATAACAACAGGATGGTGAAATTAGTGGAGCTATTGCAGCTAACGGTTAATTCAGTAAAAAATATAAGTATAACATCTATTATGGATATACTGGTAGTAGCATATATACTCTATAAAGTATATATGCTTATAAAGGAGACTAGGGCAGAGCAACTTTTAAAGGGAATTATGCTTATAATATTTCTTATACCTATAAGTAGTTTTTTCAATTTAGTGATGCTTAATTGGATACTTACAAAAACTTTAACTATAGGAGTTTTGTCTATTGTAATTATATTTCAGCCGGAAATTCGCAGGGCGCTTGAACATTTAGGAAGAACGGCTTTTAACGATAAGCATATATTGGCGGATGAGGAGATAATGGAAAAGGTTGTAACAGAAATTGTAACTTCTGTAGAAAGTTTATCGCAGAGTAAAACTGGAGCTATTATTGTCATAGAGCAGGTAACAGGCCTTGGTGATGTAATAAATACAGGAACAAAGTTAGATGCAGTAGTATCTTCTTCACTTTTAGAGAACATATTTGTGGTAAATACTCCTCTACATGATGGGGCAACTATAATAAGAAATGATAGAATAGTGTCAGCAGGCTGTTTTTTGCCCCTTACAAATAATAACCAATTAAATAAAAAATTAGGAACAAGACACAGAGCAGCAATTGGAATATCGGAAAACTCTGATGCTTTGGTTATAGTGGTATCAGAAGAAACTGGTATAATTTCTTTTGTGGCCAATGGAAAGCTTATGAGAAATTATACAAAAGATAGATTAAAAAAAGTTCTTACTGCTATAATGAAAAAAAGATTTCAAAGCAAAGCTACATGGAGAGAGAAGGTGATTGAGTGGAAGGAAAAATTAAAGAAAATCAAATTTTAATAAAAATATGTTGTGTTGTTGCAGCATTTATTTTATGGCTATATATATACAATATAGAAAATCCTACAGTGGAAAGAAAAATTACAGTGCCTGTAACCGTGGTTAACAAAGGTATACTTGCTCAATCAAAACTTGTACAAGTTGGAAAAAAAGAATTTAGTGTATCTCTTCTTGTAAAAGGAAATGCTTCCGACTTATATTCTATCAAGGCTGCTGATTTTGAATTGCAGTTGGATTTGAATTCTTATGTTATGAAAAAAGGGGAAAATACTGTACCCGTATCAGTGAAGAAAAGTCCTGATGATATAACTATTATTAATAATGAAAATCTATGGATAAAACTTCAATTAGATGAATTAAAACAAAAAACTTTTTCTATAAAAGCAGTGTCCCAGGGTAAAGTTAAAGAAGGATATTATGCACTAGAACCTATATTGGCAATACAACAGGTAGAAATTAGTGGGGCGGAAGATGTAATAAATAAAGTAAAAACGGTTGTAGGAAGTTATGATTTAAAATCTGCCTCCTCAAATATAAACACTTCATTAGCATTACAAGCACAGGATGTATCAGCCAATGTATTAGGGGATGTAGTTATTAAGCCATCTTCTGTTAAGGTTACTATACCTGTTGTTAAAATTAAAACTGTTCCAATAAATATCAAATTGCAGAATGATGCTTCAGATATCAGTAAATCAATAACTGTAGAACCGGAAAAAGTGGATATAGCAGGAGAGGAAAAGGTTATTAAAGATATAAATGGAATAGATACGGAATCTATTGATTTAAGTAAAATTCAAGGTGAAGAAAACATTCAGGCAAAGTTGATAGTGCCGCAAGGTGTAAAACTGGTTACTGGTACTGGAATAGTGAAATTAAAAATAAATTCAAGTGAATTAAATAATTCTAATAAAACTTCTCAGAAGGAAATGAATCTAAATATACAGATTAAAAATTTAAATGATGCTTATACAGCCCAATTGAGTTCTAATAGTGTATCTGTAGTAGTTTCTGGCTCTGAAAGTATTATAAATAATTTAAGTGAAAATAGCATATCCTGTTATGTAGATGCTAGTTCTTTAACAGAAGGAGAACAAACTGCAGGAGTAGTTATATCTCTTCCAGAGGGGGTATCCTTAGTATCTCAGGATGTACAAAATGTTAAGTTACAAGTTAGTAAAAAAACATCGGAGGAACAAAATGCCAATAGTAATCAATAATTTAAATATAAGTCTGGATCAAAGTCATGATGAGTTAAAAGCAAAAGCTGCTAAAAAGCTGAAGATAAGTAGTAGATATATTAAAGACTTTAAAATACTTAAAGAGTCTATAGATGCCAGGAAAAAAAATGATATAAAATTTAACTATTCAGTGAAAATAGTTTGTGAGAATGAAAAAAAAATAGTATCGAAGTTAAAGAATAGAGATATAAAAATAGAAGAGGAAGGTTTAAAGGATAAATTGATTTGTGGTACAAAAAAAATGGAAACCAGGCCCATAATTGTGGGAATAGGACCTGCAGGTATGTTTGCAGGTCTTTTACTGGCGGAAAATGGATATAAACCTTTGATAATAGAAAGGGGAGAAAAAATTGAGGAAAGGACGTTAACTGTAAATAAATTTTGGAATACTGGAGAATTAAATCTTGAATCTAATGTACAATTCGGAGAAGGGGGAGCGGGCACTTTTTCTGATGGAAAGCTCACTACCAGGATAAAGGATAAAAAGTGTCATTTTATTCTGGATATTTTTGTGAAATATGGGGCTCCGGAGGAAATAATATATAGTGGCAAGCCGCATATAGGAACGGATAACTTAAAAATAGTAGTTAAAAATATAAGAAATAGAATATTGGAATTAGGAGGAGAAATATTATTTAAAAGTAAATTAGAAGATTTGATTGTAGCACATAAAAAGTTAAGAGCTGTGGTGGTAAATGGCAGTGAAATCTCTTGTGATAATTTAATATTGGCTATTGGACACAGTTCTAGGGATACATATAAAATGCTCTACGAAAGAGATGTATTTATGGAACCTAAAGCATTTGCCATAGGGGTTAGAGTAGAGCATTCTCAATACATGATAGATATAAATCAATATGGAAAATCTGCAGGCCATCCAAAATTAAAAGCCTCAGATTATAGATTAGTATATAAAAGTAAAGAAGGAAGAGGTGTCTACAGTTTTTGCATGTGTCCTGGAGGAGAAGTAGTAGCTGCAGCCTCTGAGGAGGGCAGGCTTGTAACTAACGGTATGAGCTATTATAATAGGGCATCAAATAATGCAAATTCTGCTATAGTTGCAACTGTGGGAGAAAAAGATTTTCCGGGAAGCTCTCCACTTAAAGGCATAGAATTTCAAAGGTATTATGAGAATTTGGCCTATAATACTGGAGGAGGAAATTACATTGCTCCAGTACAGTTAATTAGAGATTTTTTAGAAGACAAAGTAACTTATAAACTGGGAGATGTAAAATCAACTTATAAGCTAGGATATGAATTTAGGGATTTAAATTTGTGTCTTCCCGAAAAGGTAGCTTCGTCATTGAAAGAAGGATTTAATGATTTTGAGAGAAAGATAAAAGGGTTTTCAGAAGGGGACGGGATTATGATAGGAGTTGAAACTAGAACATCTGCACCGGTTAAAATAGTTAGAAATACTAATTTGGAGAGTATTTCAGTAGAAGGATTATATCCCTGCGGTGAGGGGGCAGGATTTGCAGGAGGTATAGTATCTGCTGCAGTGGATGGATTAAAAGTGGCTGAAAATATAATGAAAATTTATAGCAGTCTTGATAAATAATATATAAGAGCCTCTTTACAAGAAGGGTACACAGTCAAATACATAATAAATATAAATTTTCAAGTTCAAAATTAAAAAAATTGTTTTAATAATGTTATTTTGTATTCCATTTATTTATAAAACGTGATATACTAAAGAAAATAGATTGTTTACATATTAACAATATGAATAATTCATAATACCAATATAAGTATAGTGTATTGAAAATTATAAAAAATAAATTACAAATAAATGTAACTTATTTTAAAACATGGAAAAATTTTTGTAATTTAAGGTTATATATGGGTTGTATTTTTTAGCTGTGATATGTTGATTTAAAATAGATTGTTTATATATTAACAATTTGTATAATGTAATTTTAATTCTATAACTGTAAAGAATTTGTGAATTTTCAATAGATTTTTTAATTAATATGCTATCTATATAATAAAAATTTTAATAAATAAGTCTTGCATAAGAATCCCATCAAATTGTTCTATTTTACCCTGTGATAATAATAGGACAGTCTGATGGGATTTTTATATTACTATAAATCAATAGATTTAAATTACATTGTAGAAATATTTTTAATATAATATAATATAATATGGATATTTTAATTAAAGAAAATTAACTTTTAATAAGCGAGGTTATTAATATGCATAGAATGTTTGGGACCGATGGGGTAAGAGGAATTGCCAATAAGGAGTTAACTCCAGAATTAGCATATAAATTAGGAAAGGCAGGAGCATATGTACTGACAGGTAGGTGTCATAGACCTAAAATACTTGTAGGAATGGATACTAGAATATCTGGAGATATGCTTGAGAATGCATTAGTTTCGGGCATCCTTTCTATAGGAGCAGAAGCTATTTGTGTTGGAATAATACCTACTCCGGCAGTTGCCTATTTAACTAGAAAGTATAATGCAGATGCAGGAGTTGTTATATCAGCATCCCATAATCCTGTGGAATATAATGGAATAAAATTTTTTAATGGTAAAGGATATAAACTATCAGATGAGTTAGAAGACAAAATACAATATGTTATTGAAAGTAATTTTAAGGATGTATCTATCCCCATAGGATCGAAAGTGGGAAGAAAAATCATGGAGACAGGAGAAGCCAGAAAAGCCTATATAGAATTTGCTAAGTCTACTATAGATACAGATTTGAAAGATTTAAAGGTAGTATTGGATTGTGCAAATGGAGCATCTTATGTAACTTCTGTAAAAGCTTTTGAAGAATTAGGAGCAAAAGTAAAGGTTATAAATAGTGAACCCGATGGAATAAATATAAATCACAATTGTGGTTCAACACATCCAGAAAATCTCATGGAAACTGTAGTAGAAGAAGGCTATGATATGGGACTTGCCTTTGATGGAGATGCAGATAGATGTTTGGCGGTAGATGAAAAAGGAAATCTTATAAATGGAGATTTTATTATGGCTATAATAGCAAAACATCTAAAGAATCAGGGAAAGTTATATAAGAATGTAGTGGTATCCACTGTGATGAGTAATATTGGTTTTGATATAGCATTGAAAGAAGAAGGAATAAATACAATAAAAACTCAGGTGGGAGACAGATATGTACTAGAAGAGATGAAAAAAGAGGGATACAAATTAGGGGGAGAACAGTCTGGACATATAATTATGCTGGATTACAATACAACGGGAGATGGATTAATTACTGCCCTTCAAATAGCTTGTATAGTTAAAAAAAGTGGTAGAAAACTATCTGATATTGCTTCTATGATGAAAAATCTTCCCCAAACTCTTGTAAATGCCAAGGTTCCTGATGATAAGAAAAAGATATATATGGAAGATGAAGAAATAGTATTAAAGATTAAGGAAATAGAAAGAAAACTGCATGGATGTGGAAGAGTATTAATAAGGGCTTCAGGAACGGAACCTTTGGTTAGAGTTATGTTAGAAGGAGAAGAACAAGGTGAAATAGATAAAATGGCTCATAATTTAGCGGAGTTAATTGAAGTTAAATTAAATTAGTAATGTTAAGATAATAAAATACATTGTCATAAAATTTGACAGTGTGTTTTTTTATTTGTGTACATTTTATGAATTAAAAAGATTTATAAAGTGTAAATTATTAGTTGACAAAAAATAAGTGAAAAGAATATAATAAGTTAACAGCTTTAATGCTGTAATATTTTTGAAGGAAGGTGTGTATATTTTATTATAAGATGTAAGTATAAAAAGCGCCAGAACTCAGGAGATTTTTTAAAATATATATAATTATTTTAAATGTATAAATTACTTTGAGTTGACGAGGATGGGGAGTATCGAATCTTCGGCGGGTGCCCCACGGTATCGCACTACCGTTAACAGCTGGTAAAACCAAAAAGTGATTTTTGGTACAATATCAGCCTGGTGTTAAAACCTTTAATAAATTAAAGCCTTATAACTGGCTTTAAATAGCATAGTTGCCTGTTTAAAATTTTGATAATAATCAGGTTTTATTTGATTATGATTTTTGTATTCAATAGTTAATATTGAACTTTTATTAAAAAACTATGCTTAAGTTTATTATATTAAATATGAAAGGAAGATTAGTATGTGCGGAATAGTTGGCTTTGTTGGAAAAAAAGATGCATCACCTATTTTAATTGAGGGATTAAGTAAATTGGAATATAGAGGATATGATTCTGCAGGTGTTGCTATAATAGATAATGATCATATTAATGTATTGAAGTGTAAAGGAAGGCTTAAAAATCTTCAAAAAAAATTGTCAGGACATCCCCTAAAAGGCATAGTTGGAATTGGTCATACCAGATGGGCAACTCACGGTAAACCTTCAGATTTAAATGCGCATCCCCACAATAGTCAGGATGGAATAATAAGTGTAGTTCACAATGGAATAATAGAAAATTATTCACAACTTAGAGAGTGGCTTATTTCTAAAGGATATAAATTTGTATCTGAAACAGATACTGAAGTTATACCACAACTAGTGAATTATTTTTACAATGGAGACTTAGTTGAGGCAGTTATGAAAGCTGTATCTAAATTAAGAGGTAGTTATGCACTGGGAGTTATTTGTTCAAAAGAGCCAGGAAAATTGGTTGCAGTAAGGAAGGACAGCCCTCTTATAGTAGGCCTTGGAGAAGGTGAGTACTATATAGCTTCAGATATACCTGCTATATTGAATCATACCAGAGAGATATATCTTTTAAATGACAATGAGTTTGTAGTTATAACTGAAAGCGGTGTAAAACTTTTATCAGAGGATGGCAGTGAAGTTAAAAAGGATATATATCATGTTACCTGGAATGCAAATGCTGCTGAAAAGGGTGGATTTGAACATTTTATGATGAAAGAAATCCATGAACAGCCAAAGGCTATTAAAGATACAATGACATCTAGGATTATGATGGATAAGCCTATAACTTTGGATGATATAAAGATAACAAAAGATGAAATTAAAAATATAGATAAAATATATATAGTGGCTTGTGGAACTGCCTATCATGCGGGGATAGTTGGAAAATATGTAATTGAAAAGTTAGTTGGAATGCCGGTGGAAGTGGATATTGCTTCTGAATTTAGATATAGGGAACCTATAATAAATGAAAGGACACTTATGATAATTATAAGTCAGTCGGGAGAAACTGCAGATACGCTGGCGGCTTTAAGAGAATCAAAGGCCCGTGGAGCCAGAGTTATTGCCATAACCAATGTAGTGGGAAGTTCTGTATCCAGGGAAGCGGATGATGTTCTATATACCTGGGCAGGTCCTGAAATAGCAGTTGCTTCTACAAAAGCTTATGTAACTCAGCTTATTGCAATTTATATAATAGCTCTTTTCTTTGCACAGAATAAAAATACTATTAGTAAAGAAGAGATAGATGAAATAAAAAGAGAAATGCTTAGACTTCCTATAAAGGCAGAAGAAGTTTTAGGAAATAAAGAAGCAATCCATGAATTTGCAGCAAAGATTTTTAAAGAGGAAGACTTATTCTTTTTGGGAAGAGGACTTGATTATGCAGTTGCTTTAGAAGGTTCTTTAAAGTTAAAGGAAATATCCTATATCCACTCGGAAGCTTATGCTGGAGGGGAACTAAAGCATGGACCTATAGCACTTATTGAAGATGGAACTGTAGTTATTGCAGGGGCTACACAGGAAAAATTACTTGAGAAAATGATAAGTAATATTAAAGAAGTGACTACAAGGGGAGCTAAGGTCTTAGCTCTTACATCGGAGGGAAATAATGAAATTGAGGAAACAGTGGATTCTGTAATATATCTGCCAAAGGTAATGGATATATTAGCACCGGTGATTTCAGTAATTCCGCTGCAGCTTTTAGCATATTATATATCCATGCAAAAAGGGTGTGACGTAGACAAACCAAGAAATTTGGCCAAGTCAGTCACGGTGGAATAAAGGTAATGGATTAAGTAAAGTTTGTTGTAGTTTTGAAAGAAAGTTAAATCAAAATTAAATAGAATGCCAGTATTAAGCTGAGATATTTAGTATGGGAAAAAATATGAAAGCATATAAAGCTAGACATTTTAAATTAAGAATGCCTAGCTTTTTGTTATATTTAGAGATGGAAAAATGGCGAAAGGGAAAAGAACTCATAATATTGAGAAAATGATTAAAGAAGAATTAGAGGGGGAAGAGATAAATGTCCTTTGGTAATTCCAAATGACTTAAATGGTTCTTTAATACTAAAAGTAAGAATGAGGAGATGTTGACAGGTATATACATAAACATTAAAATAAAGGAAGTATATGAATATTAATGTAAAGATTAGATATATATGGTCAATTACATTAATATAAAAATACAATAAAGCAAATTAGTACATGGGAGAAAATAAATGGATTTTAAATTGGATATTGGTGAATTAACTAATACAATAAATGAAGATGAAAACATTATAAAGACATTAGAAGAAGAAAAAGAAAATATAAATAGAACTATAGCAGAGCTTACTGAAGCTGGATGGTCAGGTGAAGCAAAAGATAAATTTATGGAAAAGCATATTAAAAATCAGGAGTTTTATACAAATTTAATAGAAGATATAAAGTACGTGAAAAATGCTTTAGAAAATGAAGAAAAGCCAAGGGCAGTTAGGTTAAAAAAGCAAAGTGAGGATTTTGTAAACTGCATAAAAAGAAGTGGGGGTGGGACAGCCCTTACAAATGATGATACAGGAATTATTTCACTCCAATATGGGGGACAATTTCAAATAAATAACAATGTTAGTGAATGTATAGATAATTATAAAAAGATGAATTCTAAATTTGAAGAAATATTAAATTTAGCAAATAGTTTAAGTTTTACATCCTTCCCCATTGCAGATGATGTCCTCAATTTACAGAATTCGCTTAAAAATCAAACAACAAGTTTGACAGAATTTAATGACTCATTTAATACATATTGTAATGGTGTAAGAGATATGGAAGAAAATATATGTTCAGTATTTTCAAAAATATCAGGAATAACTGTAGGAATATCTGAATTCAGGGGTGTTTCTGCTATTTCAGAAAATGGACAAGTAGATAAGAATAAAGTAATACAGTTAATGTTAAAAAATCCAAATGACTTGACTAATGGGGAAAAAGAGCTATTATCATATGTAGAAAAAGTATTAAGTAAAGATGAATATAAGAAAATAAAAGAAACCGTATTTACATATGAAGAAGCAGAAAAATATATTAAGTGTGATATTTTAGGACTTAATGTAGGACTTAAGACATATTTTCCAAATGAGATATCTAATTTGCCTAAACAAATAACTTACGAAAAAGATGGATATATTTATACTTATGTTTTAACAGAAAATTCTCCACTTACATTTAATGGAGTAGAACTTCCTGATGATGATATAATAACAAAAGATGGTCAAGTAATTAGCAATAAATTATATGGTTATAAACTTTTTTATACTAATGAACCAAAGATATCGGCAGGAACTGTTTTTGTTTCACCTACAAAAGGGGCGGGAGAAGCTGAACGTGTGGTAAATGGAAAAGGCAATCCATATCCTAAGGTAGAAGTTGAGGGACACGGGGAAGTTCCATTTCCAGAAGGACCTTATGAACCTAATAATAGTAGTACCTTAAGGCCACAATTCACCGATTCTTACAAAAAGCAATTTAAAGAATGGTGGACTGGTCAAGGTAAGCCATGGCCAGAAGGAGAAGTTAACATACATCACATTAAACCACTATCTAAGGGTGGAGATAACAGCTTTGAAAATTTAGTTCCACTTGTACAGCCAGAAGAACATCAACCATTTACAAATTGGTGGCGTAGTTATCCACCAAAGAAATAAGGAGGTTAAACTATATATGAAAGGATTAATTGATTTTAACGCATTAATTAGCACATTAGATGGATTAAAGTTACAAAAATTAGATTGCGAGGGGAAAAGCATTGAAGTAAGGTTTGAGTTAAATGAACCAGCAAATATAGATGACATAATGAATGTTGAGAGAGAATTGGGAGTAAAGTTACCCGACTCATACAAGGAATTCTTAAAGAATTATAATGGTGCACGTATATTTGATTATGATGGTTTAGATGGGTTTATAATATTAGGAACAAAAGATATTCCTAAGGTAAATAAATTCGCTAAAGCTACATTTGAAGATGATTGGCTCGAAAGTATAATTATATTTGCAAAATATATTGGAGAAAGCAATTATTTGGGCTTTGATGGCTCCAAGGATGAAAGTGAGTACGCGGTTATCGATTGCTTTTTCGAAGAACTTCCAGAGGATTGGTCTCAAATAGCTATTAATTTTGACGATTTTCTTGAAAAAGTTGTAGAGCAACAAGGAAAAAAGTTCTGGTTGAGTTAACTTGTATTAAAGTTAAACTGACTACAGAATTATACCGATACTCACTTCAAAACTTCATATGATATGTTTAAAAATCAAAATGATTGATATATATTGTCTCTGAATGAAACAATATTTTGAAGTATAGCTGCATAATTGTAATAATGCAGTGAAAAGATGAAATGAATCAGCTGAATTTAAGTAGGCTGGTTCATTATTTCTTTAGCAGTTAACATATGCTATAAATACATTCTTCAAAAGAACTACATTAATTACTACTGATAGTAAAGAAAGATCTCCTGAAGGAATATAGATATTGGCCCTGTCAAGTTCTATTTTAACGTTTTTGTTTTCTTTCACATCATTCTTTATATTTGTAAACCTGGATGTTCTACCCTTTACCTCAATTGCATGAAATGGAGAAAATAAATGGATTTTAAATTAGACATAGGTGAATTAACTAATACAATAAATGAATATGAAAACATTATAAAGACATTGGAAGAAGAAAAAGAAAATATAAATAAAACTATCGCAGAGCTTACTGAAGCTGGATGGTCAGGTGAAGCAAAAGATAAATTTATGGAAAAGCATATTAAAAATCAGGAGTTTTATACAAATTTAATAGAAGATATAAAGTACGTGAAAAATGCTTTAGAAAATGAAGAAAAGCCAAGGGCAGTTAGGTTAAAAAAGCAAAGTGAGGATTTTGTAAACTGCATAAAAAGAAGTGGGGGTGGGACAGCCCTTACAAATGATGATACAGGAATTATTTCACTCCAATATGGGGGACAATTTCAAATAAATAACAATGTTAGTGAATGTATAGATAATTATAAAAAGATGAATTCTAAATTTGAAGAAATATTAAATTTAGCAAATAGTTTAAGTTTTACATCCTTCCCCATTGCAGATGATGTCCTCAATTTACAGAATTCGCTTAAAAATCAAACAACAAGTTTGACAGAATTTAATGACTCATTTAATACATATTGTAATGGTGTAAGAGATATGGAAGAAAATATATGTTCCGTATTTTCAAAAATATCAGGAATAACTGTAGGAATATCTGAATTTAGAGGTGTTTCTGCTATTTCGGAAAATGGACAAGTAGATAAGAATAAAGTAATGCAGTTAATGCTAAAGAATCCAAATGACTTGACTAATGGGGAAAAAGAGCTATTATCAAGCTATTATCATATGTAGAAAAAGTATTAAGTAAAAATGAATATGCTGAATTAAAAGAACAAGCGATAAAGGGAGATAATGGTCAAGAGATAGCCCATAATTTAAAATTAAAGTTTGGTGACACAAGTATATATGATATGGACCATTTTTTGGAATTAGCAAATAATGATGGTTTTCTTAAGTCTATAAAGAAGGCTGGGAAAGATTTTATAATAGGAGCAGGTAATTCACTTGATAAAAATATTTTTTTGGGGACTGTATTTACTGTTGGTGGAATAAATCAAAGCGGTATGCCTAAATCAATACCATATAAAATAGGTGAGTTAGCTGGTGATATAGGGTCATTTGCATTTGGAGCTGCAGAGGCTGGAACTGGAGTCGGAGGAGAGCTTTTAGGGTTTACAGCAGATGGTACAGTAGTACTCGCTCCCGCTGGTGTTGCTTTAAACGCTGCAAGTTTAGGTCTTGTAACCCATGGGGGTGCTGCTACAATTAAATCAGCACATAATTTTAGTGAAGACTTGTTCTCATTGATTAAAGGTGAAGGGAATAAGGGGTCGGCTGAAGCTGATTTTACAGGTAAATTAAGAGGGGAAGATGTTACATTAAAAGATGTAAAAACGCAAGAAATATCATATGTAAAAAGAGATACTGCAGAATTAAATAGTTTAAGAAGTGCTTTTAATAAAACTGTTAGGAGTGATTTCGTAAAGGATTTATCAAAAAACATAGAGTACTTAAAAGAAGCTGGATTTTCAGATAAAGATATCTTAAAAATGCAGAATGGGAGAATACCAGATGGATGGCAAGTTCATCATAAGTTACCATTAGACGACAGTGGTACAAATAGCTGTGATAATTTAGTTCTAATACAGAATGAACCGTATCACAAGGTTATCACAAATTATCAAAATTCTTTTGCTAAAGAATTAAAGATAGGTGAGATAAAAAAAGTCGAATGGCCAATTCCAGATGGAAATATTTATCCTGAAAAACATTAAAGAGAGGTGGATAAAAGATGTGGGAAGATGACTTTAAGAAAATAGTTGACGAAAAAAAAATGTATAAGGAAGAGGTTAACGTAGGAGCTACAAAAGAAGAAATTAAAAAATTCACCGTAGAAGTTAAAAAAAGCTTGGATAAGGAAATACCAAAAGAATATCTGAATATCATTGAACGAGTAAATGGAATTGAGTTCAATGGATTTATACTATATGGTATTGATGAATTTCTATTAGAAAATGAGCCAAAGCAACATATTTATGGATTGATTGATCTAAATCAAATTTGGTATGAAAATGAGGAACAAAAGCAATATTTGTTTCTAGGTGAGAGTAATATTAGTTGGTATGTATATAAATATGATAACGAAAGTTTTATAGAGCTAGATAATCCATCTGGAAGAGAAATTAATAAATTTTCTAATTTTGAAGATATGTTTGAAAAGTTATTACTAGATGCTTTGATGTAGAAAGGGACAGCATAATTAATAGATGACTAAATGCAAAAAATTTAAATATTAGTAAGCATGTGTAAGCACTAAAATTGGAAAAAATCAACTGTATGCATAATTGTAATAATGCAGTGAAAAGATGAAATGAACTAGCTAAAACTGAGTAGGCTAGTTCATTAATTTTTTTAGTAGGTAATATATGCTGTAAATACATCATTATGAGGTTCATAATCGGAAAGCCATAAGCGCAGCACTAGGAAGTCATAGTATGAGGATGCAGATGGTATACCATGGTCAAAACCACATATATCAAAAAGCAAAGGATCTGAGGCTACTCTTTCAGCCCAATTTGTGATAGAATAGACCTGTTGATCAAGCATCAATATGAGAGATCATATTTATACCTTGCTGATTTTTGGCGGGGCGGCCTAAATCAGAATATAAGGGCTTGATTACGGGAAGCAGGTTATCAAGGTTGAGAAGGATAGAATTTTGAAATACTTTTATCTAGAGCAGCCACCCTGCTTCTTTGCATTTCATTAATGAAGTATCAATTTAAGGCAAAGCTGTTCTTGATATTTTAAATGTAGATTCCAATCTCGTAACATAGTGTACCTCCTCAAGAAAGTAATATTTTTAAATTATAATACAATTTTACTGGAGAAGGGTAAAGGTGAATTTCTTGGAAAAAATCATAATAATTTAGTCTGAATATTAGGGGTGAAGCAGAAATGTGGAACCTTGTAATATATAAAAATCAAGCTCTTTCAGTTTTCGAGAGCGTTCCTTGTAACCCATGGGGGTACTGCTACAATTAAATCAGCACATAATTTTAGTGGAGACTTATTCTCATTGATTAAAGGTGAAGGGAATAAGAGGGCGGGTAAAGCTGAGAATATTCCTAATCGACCTTCATTGGAGGCAATCAGATTTTCCTGATTATGATCCACAGAAATCATTCATTGATGGTGAGGAGGTTCCTTATGGGACAAAAGGAAGTTCTAGACCAGACTTTTATACAGATGAGTCAAGTATAGAAGTTAAAAATTATAAAATTACTACTTCAGAAGGAAGAAGTAGACTGATTAATAACATTTCAAATCAAGTAAATAAAAGAATTACTGATTTGCCAGATGGAACGTCTCAAACTATAATAATTGATACTAGAGGCCAAGATGTTTCTAATGAAATTTTGAGAAATATTAGGGATAGTATTATTGAAAAATCAAATACCAATGTAACTATACAATTTAAGAGGTGATAAAATGGCTATTGGATTTAGAGTAGATTTTTTATGGTATCAAGTAGGCACACCAGATTTTCTACATGCATTCTTTTCTACTATTTGTTATAATTTGGAATCAAAAAAATGGGGAGATAAATATCCTTATTTAATGAACGAATTATATCAAGGGAAATTAAGTTGGAAGAATGCAGATAAGGTAATAGAAGAATTAAAAGAAGTTAAAAGTAAATTCAAGGATTTTAGCCCATCACAAGTAATTTGGGATATTGGAGATATCTTAAAGCAACCTCCGTGGGGTGATAAAATAAGTCCTGAGATTACAGATCTATCTAATTATTTTGTAACAAGTGATGGCAGAGATTTAATTGAGAGTATGCTAATGTCTAAAAACGAAGGGAGTAAAGAAACATGACAAAGGAATTAGTACAAAAATTCAAAACATATTTGGAGGAAAAAGGAAAGAGTTCAAATACGGTAGAAAGCTATGTGGGAGATACTTTAGCATTTGTAACATTTCTTGAAGGTAAAGTAAGTGAGTTTTGCGATATCAAGATAAAGAATAAGGAAGAAACGGCTATATCGTATCTAAAGGAAGGAAACTTTAGTGTTCAAGGGAATCGGGATACATACCCTGAATTTGGAACATTATTTGGCATACAGGCTTTTGGGATTTCAAGCGTGTATTAGAAAGTTAATTGTTGCACCGGGGATTGATCCCAAAGAAAAAGCGATCGTTGTTACCAGCCCGTTATAAATATTATGTTGCTACTTATAAAAATAATTATTATTTAAAGTATTGAACTATTTCTTTTTCTAAATCTTTCTGCTACAATTTTTAATAACATATCAGTTTTGAAATGAGATGAGGATTATAATTCATAAGGATTTTAATAAGTTTAGAATTTTTGCGTTTATATACTGGGGTATGATAATTAGTGTCAGCGGAATGTATACAATGTACATATCACAGATTGGTTTTTGTAAGGAAGAAATTGGAATGACAGTAACACTTTATAGTGTATCAATGCTTGTAGGCCATAGTTTTTTAGGATATCTTGTAGATAAATTAAGATGTATAAAAAAAATTATGTTGTCATCAATCAGCATTGGGTTAATCATAGCCGCAGGGCTGCCCTTGGCGGGATTAAATTGGCAAGTATGCCTTTTAATAGCTATGTGGGGCTTTTTTATAGGAGGTGCATCAACCCTCTTCGATACCTGGTGTATTAGTACATTAAAAGCACATGGAGAGCAAAATAATTTTGGAAAGATCAGAGGCTTTGGTTCTGTAGGTTATGGCCTTTCGGGAGCACTCCTCGGGTTGCTTCTTTCGAAGTTTGGATGGAACATATACTATTTGTATATTGCTGCGGTTGTTATGTTTACTTTGATAATTATATACATAAATGATGATAGGCATATAGAAAATATGGGAGGCAAAAGTCCTAATGTTTCTATAAAGGAAGCACTAACTCAGATCCTTAAAATTAAACCTTTTATTATAATGTTAATCATAGTATTTACGTATAATTTTATATACATGGGAATATACAACTATCTGGGTGTTCTCGTTAAAGATTATGGTGGTGGAGCATTAAGCCTTGGTTTAACATACTTTTTTGATGCTACTCCTGAGATAGTTACTTATTTCCTTACTGCTAGTTTGCTTAAAAAATATAAGAATAAGAGTCTTATTTTTGTAGCTTTTCTTCTTCAGGCAATAAGGCTTGTAGTAATTTATATATTTAGTAATGCACTTGCAGTGATGCTTATGGGCATATTATCAGGTTTTGCCTTTGGTATTATGGATGCCTCTTATAAAACATATGTATATGATCTTGCACCAGAAAAATATAAGACAAGCTGCTTAAGCTTATTTGATTGCATAGTTGGATTTTCGGGCATTATATGTGCACCTATATTTGGATTCTTATTTGTAAGGCTTGGTACAAATGCTATTATAGTTTTTGCACTTATTATAGATATAATTATGGCTTCTGTATTGTTAATAAATATGCTATATCCTGTAATGTCAAGAAAAGGTTTTTCAAAATGCAAAACAACCATTAAAAGTGAAAATACGAATAATGTGCGTTGACAATTAAATAATGTGATGTTTGAAAATCTAAACAAGAACACATGAAAATAATTATAGGTTCAATGAAAGTTAAGCTTTATGGAGAAGATATTTTTAAAAGATATAATAAGATGATATTTTTATAGTAATTTTTTATCACTCAAATTAATCAGCTTTACCTGACTACAGCATGAATAAATTCCTTGGAAATAATGCTTTTCAAATTTATCCCATTCAGAACAATGTACCAGTTACACACTGTGTTGAAATTTATACTGCTTTCTATCTTGTCAATCTACTAAGTCAATAAGGACAAAATAAAGGGTGTTTTAGAGTAAAAGAAGTTATTAATATAAAAATATAAAGTCAAAAAAATCCTTGTAGTATTAATTGATATCAGTATACTTAATATTAACGGCGCCGTAAATAAAATATAAAATAAGGAGATTTATTTATGGAACAGTTTAAATTAAGAGCAGTTGGGAAGATTTGTGTAGATGGCCAAGACATGAGAGTAGTTTTAAATAAAGAGTACATTCCTGCCCTTATAAATTTGGAGGGATTTAGCTATGTAAATGTACTATGGTGGTTTGATAAGTGTGATAATTTTAAATCCAGGACAAAACTTATTGAGAAGAATCCCTATAAAAATGCTCCTGAAATATTAGGAACTTTTGCAACACGCTCCCCAGAGAGACCCAATCCTATTGGTCTCAGCTGCAGTTATGTTACTTACATTGATTATAACAAGGGCATTATTGGACTAGCCTATATAGATGCTATTAATGGAACCACTGTTTTAGATATTAAACCATATACTCCTAGTCTTGATAGAGTAGAGAAACCAGTAGTTCCAAAATGGTGTTCCAATTGGCCCCAAAGTATGGAGGAGTCTGGAGATTTTGACTGGAGTACAGTATTTAATTTTTAATCTACACCAAAACTAAAACTATTTAATATCTTTAGTTTCCTCAAAATGAAGATATGCAGTACGCCTAGATAAGTTTTTCTAAGGTTCAGATGGAGATAAGCATTTCTCTATGGTAAACTTCACCTGAATCTAAGAAAAACTTGAAAAGTATAACTGCAATTTGTAATCTGAACTAATATAGAAAAGTCTCTAACATAAAAATACCATCTGTTGTATCTAGTAAAATCAATCCTGCGGCAAAGAGAATTGGGAGGCATATAAAGAAACAACAGGGATGGATTAAGATGTCGTCCTAGCTGAGATAGCCAATAGTGCTGTTCCAGAGGCAGTATTAAATCCTAATCCAAACAAAAAACTAAGGGGATATAGGGGATATATATGTCAGCTTCTATTGATAAAATCATCTATATGTGACAATACCACTACAATAGTACAATCATTCTTGGAAGCGTTTTTAGATTAAAGCTCATATTTTAAATACTACTTTTATAATTTATTAATTATACTGGCACTATAAGCTGCACCGAAGCCATTATCTATATTTACCACAGTAACACCGCTTGCACAGCTATTTAGCATTGTTAAAAGAGCTGATACTCCTCCAAAATTTGCTCCATATCCAACACTTGTTGGTACTGCAATCAAAGGTTTATCTATGAGACCTCCAACAACACTAGCAAGTGCTCCTTCCATTCCAGCTACAACTATGACTACCTTTGCGCCCCTAATAACGTCCAAACTTTCAAATAATCTGTGAATACCAGCTACTCCAACGTCGGTAATTTTTACTACCTTATTTCCAAATATCATAGCTGTTTCTGCAGCCTCTTCTACTACAGGCAAATCAGAAGTTCCAGCCGAAACTATAGCTATATAGCTATTTGTGAGGTTGTTATTTCTTTTTTTGATAGTTATTGTTCTGCCAAGTGAATTATATTTTGCTTCTTTACAGATTTCTTTTACTGCTTTGTACATTTCGTCACTGGCTCTAGTAGCTAATATGTCATTATCTTTTGTAAGCATGAATTTTATAATATCTTTTACCTGTTCTACTGTCTTTCTTTCACAATATATCACTTCAGGATAACCCATCCTTATTTCTCTATGATTATCAATTTTTGAAAATCCTAAGTCTTTAAATGGTAATTCTATAATTTTTTCAACAGCTTCATCAATTTCCATTTTATTACTGCGTATCATTTTAAGCATTTCTATTAGATCATTCTTATTCATTCCATTCCTCCTAAAGTAAATCTCATGATTTTACTTCTTTCAATTGCTGCCTTCTTCTTTAAATTTTTTGTTCATTATTTTTTAGAAAGAAAGTTTTGCTTCAAATGTATCAGCTATATCCTTTAAACACTTCGTAATCTCAATATGCTGTGGACAACTTTTTTCACACTGTTTGCATCCAATACAGTCTGATGCTTTTCCATGTGTTTTTATATAATTATCATAATATAATCTTTGCGTGGAAAAACCTGAGCTCAGAGATTGTTTTTCTGTATTGTATAATGCAAAATACTTCGGAATAGCTATATTTTTGGGACAGCCCTCTACACAGTACTGACAGGCCGTACAGGGAATTGCAATGGCTTCATTAATAATTCCAATTGCTTTTTTGATGACATCATATTCTTCCTGTACAAATGGTTTAAACTCCTGCATGTAGCTTGTATTATCCAGTAACTGCTCCATATTAGACATTCCACTTAATACCATCATAATTCCCTCATGGCTTGCCACGAAACGGATAGCCCATGATGGTATAGACATGTTAGGATGATATTCTTTAAATAATTGCTCTGCTTTTTCAGGTACCTTTGCAAGGGAACCACCTTTGACAGGCTCCATGACAATAATAGGTTTGTTATGTTTTCTTGCTACTTCATAGCATTTACCTGACTGAATGCTTTCATTGTCCCAATCCATATAATTAATCTGCAGCTGAACGAAATCTACCTCAGGATGTGTTGTCAATATTTTCTCTAGTAAATCCGCATTATCATGGAAAGAAAAACCAATATGTCTAACTTTGCCTTGTTTTTTCTTTTCCTGAATAAATTCAAAACTATTTAATTTTTCAGCTGTTTTATAATTTGTTACACCTAGGTTATGAAGAAGATAGTAATCAAAATACTCTACACCACATTTCTCTAACTGCTCATTAAAAATTTTTTCCTGATCTTCTTTTGTTCTTAAAAGCATAGTTGGAAGTTTTGTAGTAAGGGTAAATTTATCTCTGCTGTGCCTTTTAACCAAAGCTTCTTTTATAGCTACCTCACTCTTGAAACCATGATACATATATGCTGTATCAAAATAAGTAAAGCCTCTTTCTAAAAAGGTATCCACCATTTGATTCAGTGTATCCATATTAATACTTGATGGATCTTCCTGGTTCTTTAATGGCAAACGCATTAATCCAAATCCCAGTTTTTTCTTTTTCATATTTATATTTCCTCCTCTATTTTTATTTATTTCTGAAATGATTTTATGGATGCACGTCTTTGTCTTAGCATCTTTAAAATAATAATACACCTTAGAGTTAGCTCCAAGTCAAGAATTTTCTTTAAAAAAATTTCTAGAGATATGAGCCATTAAAATTTTTCAGAAAAACTACTTGACTTGGAGTACACTTAAAGTGATAGAGTATATATAGAACGAATAAATACAAGTAAAAAGTAAATGAGGTGCTTTTCTATGATGATTGCAGAAGTAAGTCAAAAATATGATATAACAGCTGATACACTGCGGTATTATGAGCGTGTAGGCTTGATTCCACCTGTGAATCGAAATGCCAGTGGAATTAGGAATTACACGGAAGAAGACTGTAATTGGGTTGGATTTATAAAATGTATGCGTAGTGCCGGACTTTCCATTGAAGTATTAGTTGAATATGTAACTATGTTTCAACGGGGAAATTCTACAATTAAGGCTAGAAAAGAGCTTTTGATAGAACAACGTAGGCAGCTTATTGAAAGAATTAATGAAATGAAACAAACGCTGGAGCGTCTGGATATGAAAATTGATGGATATGAAGAAAGAGTATTGGTAAAAGAAGAACAATTGAAAAGAATGGATGACTAATTTGTGTTCTTTAGCATATTTAATTTCAGAAAATAAAAAGGAAAGTTCAATTCGAATGCTCAGAGGGAGTGATAAACATGAAGATTTTATATTATGATTGTTTCTGTGGTATAAGTGGCGACATGAATTTAGCGGCATTGATAGATTTAGGGGTTTCAAAAGAATATTTAATGGAAGAACTTTCAAAAGTTAATTTGAATTCTGAATATGAAATGAAAATTGAAAGGTCTGTAAAACTTGGAATAACAGGAACTAGAGTAGATGTTAAGCTAAATGAAAGTAGTCATAGTGAAGAAGAACATGGTCATGACCACCAGCACCATCATAGAAAATTAAAAGATATAGAGAAAATAATAAATTCAAGTCACTTAAGTGATAAAGTAAAAAACATTAGTTTAGGCATGTTTATGAAGATTGCAGAGGCAGAGGCAAAGATTCACGGAAAAAGTTTATATGAAGTGCATTTTCATGAGGTAGGAGCTATCGACTCAATTGTAGATTTGGTGGGGGCAGCTATTTGTATAGATTATTTAAAGGTTGATAGAATTATTGCATCACCGGTTCAAGTTGGCGGTGGCTTTGTTAAATGTTCTCATGGTATTATGCCAGTACCGGCCCCTGCAACAACAGAAATACTAAAAAACATTCCAATTAGTACAGGAATAGTGCAGTTTGAAACGACTACCCCTACTGGCGCTGCAATACTTGCAGTTAATGTTGAAGAATTCACCTCAAAAATTGATTTTTCAATTAAAAAGACAGGTTATGGAATAGGCCATAGAGATTTAGAAATTCCAAATGTTTTAAGGGTATATTTAGGTAAACAGGAGCGTTCTGAAAAAGTAGAAGAACAGTATATACTTGAAACTAATATAGATGATATGAATCCAGAACTTTATGAATATGTACAAGAAAGACTTTTTGAAGTAGGAGCATTAGATGTATTTAAAACACCTATATATATGAAAAAAGGAAGACCAGGTATAAAATTAAGTGTGTTAACTGATGAAAAAGGTGAAAAGGATATTTTAGATGTTATTTTTCAAGAAACAACTTCAATAGGTGTGAGAAAACATAAAGTTGAAAAAATAATGTTAAATAGAGATTTTTCAAAAGTAAAAACAGAGTATGGAGATATTACAGTAAAAAAATCTTATTATGAAGGAAAGTTAGTGAAATATAAACCAGAATATGAGGAATGCAAGGCTATAGCAAAAGAAAAAAATATATCTATAGATAAGGTATATAAAGCAGTATATAGACAAGATTTAAATTGATGTTATAGATTAGGAATGTAATAATTAATATTAATTTTCCTTTGGATTCAGAACTGTAATTTAAGTATTTTTTATCTGAATCATTGGGTTTTTTACAGTGTAAATATTTATTTAACTTGTACAAAATAATATTGTAACAATTAGAGAATATAATCATAGCAAAAGTATATAATATCCCCAGGTGTTATAGATATGTAGGACTGTGTCTATGGTTGCAGGGCACAATAAATTTAAATGCAACTATCAGAAATTTATGTATCAAACTCGCACCCTTAAAATAATATTTTTAAAAATAAGTCTTCGTCATTTAGAGGGTTTATTTTTATATTAACACATATTTAAAATGTCAATATTATTTAACCTATACGTAATAATATCATAACAATTGATAAATATAATAATTATATACAATACCCAATAATAATGAAATACAACACTACATTCATGTAAGTATAATTCCTTGTAGTATAAGTATACTTATCAATCTAAAAACTTAAAACCACAAAAAGTACCAAGATAATATCTGGTACTTATTTTTTTATTTATTGTAATATGGAGATTTCAACATAATTTCATAGCAATCTTTCTCATTTTATGATATAATAAAAATAATAAGGTGATGGAGTTCACCATAACCGCAGAAATGCTGATGACTCCTACAAATAACATTCTGTTATTTGTAGGAGTCATTTTGTTTAAAGAGGTTCTGAAAGAATACCTATGTAGGACAAGGAGAAAAGAAATGAGAAAGTATATATTTATTAGTATTGGGGGTATTTTAGGCGCTATATTAAGGTATGTTATCAGAAATATTCCTATTGTTCATTATCATGAGAATATTCCCTTAAATACTTTGATTATCAATATCACAGGAAGCTTCATTTTGGCTTTGATTTTAACAGTGGCTTATGAAGTTTTAGAACTTGATTCTGATATCCGGCTCGGGATTGCCACAGGCTTTATAGGAGCGTATACCACCTTTTCTACATTATGCAAGGAAACTGTGACATTGTTTTCTAAAGGGGATTATTTCTCGGCAATTTCCTATGTAACTGTTTCAACCATGTTAGGAATTGCCTTTGTGTATTTGGGCGTCGTGCTTGCCAGAGAAGTTGTAGTAAAATTAATTAATAAGGAAGATAAAAAGTTAAAAGAAGAATCAATTAATGAAAGCGGGTCGGATTGAATATGAATTTTGTTTTTGTGGGGATAGGCGGTGCATTTGGAAGTTTAGCCAGGTATCAATTAGGAAAAGTTATTTCACAGAAATCTGCGACTACGTTCCCTGTAGGTACTTTTATAATCAATATAACAGGTGTTATTCTCTTAGGCATGGTCAGCAGTTTGGATATCAGTAAGAATATGTACTTGCTATTGGGAGATGGCTTCCTGGGTGCATATACTACATTTTCAACATTTATGTATGAGGGCTTCAATTTGTTTCAGGAGAACGAGAAGCTAAATGCATTTATTTATATTTTGGGTTCTTTGATTTTGGGTATCATTGGCTACATATTAGGTTTTTGGTTAGGCAATCTTATTAAAATAATATAAGAAAAAGGAAAGGTGGATAAACATATGGATATCAAGGGGAAATGTAAGATTTTAAAAATCTATATTGGTGAGGATTCCATGTATAAAAAACATAATCTTTATCATGCAATTGTCTTTAAGCTCAAAGAATTAGGAATAGCTGGAGTGACTGTTACACGAGGGATAGAAGGTTATGGTAAGGGAAAAAGATTAAGAACAATGAGGATTCTGGACCTTAGCTCAAGCCTGCCAATTATCGTGGAAGCCATCGATGTACAAGAGCGCATCGAAAAGGCTATACCGGCTATGGAAGAAATGGTGAATGAGGGGCTAATTATGGTTACAGATGTAGATGTTATAAAATACGGCAGAGAACAGACAAATTAGCAACTGTAATCGAAAATATTGCTATAGGTCAATTAGCATCTATCATATGACATTAGCTAGTAAACAAAAATTTGATTTAAGTTGTAGAGTGTGCTATAGTTAACGAGAATTTAAATCCTTTAATAAATAATAGGTTAAAACAGTATAGAGCGGAAAGTATTAGAATCAGCAATATTAAATTGGAATGCTTTCTTAATCTATACAAAATATAAAAAATAAGTAATACTATAGAAGTTATTTAACTGACTATAAACTTATTATACGGGGAGTGTATAAACATAGAAAATATAGGTATAAACAATTTCATTTCTATTGTTGTGGGAATGTTTCTAATTTTATTATGTTGTATAATTTCTTATCTTTTCCAAAAGCATCTATTTAGTAAATATAAGAATAAAGTAAAAAATATAGTAGATAAAGATGACAAACCTATATCCTAATTTAACCTCTTTTCTTTAAAATTAGTGCCATGAAAAAGAGAAACATTTCTAGTACAGTTTCAATAAATATAGCCACAAAAGGATATGAGTAAAAATCAAAGGTTGCTAAATCTAATATGTTTTTAAATGAGGTCGTACTGATAACAAAAGAAAGTAATACAGCTGGGAATACAAGAGGCTTATATGTACTTAATCCTATAATTTGAGATATTCCTAAACTAAAGGCCCATATCATATTTGATGAAGCTATAATTGCTGCTCCAATAGAAATCATGAGCCAGATAGCTTCCACCCGTTCAAAAAATTCACCAATGTGAATAAACCTCGTAAGCTCAAGACTAGCATTAAGCATATTTTTTGCTTGGGGATAACTAAATATTCCTATTGTACTAATAATAAATATAATAATAATGAATGCACCCATGCTTACAGCAGTAAATTTTCCAATAAATCCATTCTCAGGATGATTACAAAGGGGAATATACATACCCATTATAAAACATATTCCTATAAAAGATAAAATAAGGGGAGCACCTGTCAAAGTTGGATATAAACCAACCTCAAACTGGGGTTTAAGTCTATCTATTTTTATATCCGGGATAACAAATAAAAAAAGTACAATGGAACTAAATAGATATACCGGTCCTAAAATTTCACATACTCTTCCTAGTACTTCTATACCTTTTAGAACAGCATAACCAATCACAATATAGGAAGTAGTAAGAAATATCAATTCTGAAGTTTTAGGAAAAAATACTACACTGAGAATCATACTTAGACCCCTTTGTAATATAGCAGAAACTAATAAAAAGAAAATAGGAAATAATATTCCTACAATTCTACCTAACTTTTTTCCAAGAATAGTCATACTATATTGCACCATGTTCTGTCCTGGAAAACGTATGCCCATATAAGCATAGACTACAGCTAAGAGAACATCCAAAAACCAGGCCAAAATTACAGCTAACCAGGCATCCCTCCTTGCTTGAAAAATTAATAATCTTAATACTTGCAAGCCGGTAAAAGAGGTAATAATACAAAAAAGCAGCCATATATATTGATTTGTACTAATAACTTCTTTTTCATGCATATTTTATTCCTCTCCAGACATTTATAATTTATTAAAAAGAATTTTTCCTAAAGGTTTAAATAATTGTTCTATAAAGTTTATTGGAGTTATTATATTTAAAGCTTTACTAATTCCAAGAAGCAGGGATGTTAATAATATAAATGCTATGGATAATAATTCTTTCCACATTTTTTTTTTAATAGTGGAATTCCTTCCAGTACACATATTAGTAATACGGCAATGATTATAGTTGCTATCATTCGGCTTTTCCCTCCTAATCATTTGATACAACAGAATCTTTAATTATACCTATATTGGTTATCTTAATTTTAAAAGTAATTTCATACTTTATATTTGGAAATATTTTATCCCAATTATTTTTCATGATAATCCACTTTTGGGGATAATTATTATATGTTTTTGTTGAAAAACCAACAAAATCTGCATTGAAATGTTTTTGTGATTTATCTATTAATTCACTTAATTGGTTTTTTAATACTATTTCAATATTATGTTCTATTTCCTCTATTATTTTAGGACTCACATCAATGTTTTGTATTTCTCTAATAAAGGCATCTCCTGTGCATTGAATTTCTATATTAACCCTATCTTCAGTCATATGAGGAATTATTCTATTAGATTTTTTTAAAACTTCTACAGTTATATTTTCATTATTTTTTACTGATTTAGTGAGAGATATAACCATATGGCTTTTTGAATAATCAATTAACCACAATAAATTTTTAGATTCTTCATTTGTTAATATTCCAATTAAACGACCATTTTTAAAAACAGCTGTTTTTTCAATTATAATTTTTCCGTTAATATCATCTTTTGACTTTTCAAGTTCAATTACAGGGGCAAAGCTTGTTTTTGATTCCTTTTTTGATTCTATAATAAAGTCGTTTAGAGTGACAGGTAAAATAGAGGGATACTTTTTGAAGCGGTTCATCATATTGGTTATACCCCTTGAAGCAATATCTTCCCCAGGTGTCCTACTCTCTAAAATTTCTCGGGCTGTTTTATTTGTAGCAACTATCCAATTAGTACTACGAATTTGACGATTTCTGTTTAAGTAATCCAGTATCTCAGAAACTCCTGATTCGCATAAATTTCTTGAAAAAATGATTATTTTAGCATGTGAAAAATCCAGAGTTGAAGAATTATTCTTTGAGAAGTTTTGGATTGCATCAAAAATAGAAGTTCCGGTGCTTACTTTTACAATAGATTTATTTTCTTTGCTAGAGGTATTATTGTCACCTTTACCAGATTTAGGATTAATAATTTCTAATGTTAAAAGAAATGGTTTATCGCCGGGGATTTTATCAATACCCATACCCATTACAACGGAAACTTCATTTAGTTCAATTTTATCGCTGCTGCAGCCATAAAGGAGAATAGAAAACGTAAAGATGAAAATATTGAACAATATTAATTTATACTTTACAGTATATTTCATGTCTATTGCCTCTTCTCATCTTTTTTATTTTCATCAGGTGGATCAGGTTTTAAATAAGGTCTTTGCCGCTGTGAGTCACTGGCATAATGGGGTCTATGATTCATATGCCACCATGGAAACCTTATTATGACATCTTTAAATTCTTTTAGGTTTAGAGGTGAAATAGGGGAAAGATAATTTACACCAAAGGATCTTAAGGATGACAGATGAATTAAAATTAGAATAACACCAAGCATAATCCCATATAAACCTAAAAATCCTCCTAGAAAAATCATACAAAAACGTAAAATACGAATAGCATAACCCATATCATAAGACGGTATGCTAAAAGAAGCTATTGCTGTAATAGCTATAATAATAACTGTAATAGGTGAGACAATACCAGCTCTAACAGCTGCCTCGCCAATAACAATTGCACCAACCATACCTACAGTTTGATTAGATGGTGCGGGAAGACGAATTCCTGCTTCTCTAAATGCTTCAAAGGTGATTTCCATCATTAGTGCTTCAACAAGAATAGGAAAAGGAACTCCACGTGCAGCTCCAAGAATACCAATAAGTAGTGGAGTAGGAATCATTTCTTTATGATACAAAATGACTGCCACAAAGCATCCAGGCAGTAAAAGTGAAATTCCAAAAAAAATCAGTCGTATTAATCGAATAAATAAAGCAGTTGGATATCTTTCATAATAATCTTCACTAGCCTGCAAAAATTGAATCATGGTGGCAGGAAGTATCAAAGCACAAGGTGTATCATCTATTAAAATGGCTACTCTACCTTCTAAAATGCCAGCTGCTACCCTATCTGGCCTTTCACTATGTTGAATTTGTGGAAATACTGTATAAGGAGTATCCTCTATTAATTCTTCTATATATCCACTTTCTAAAATGGAGTCTACGTCTATTTTTTCAATTCTTTTTCTTACTTCTTTAACAATGCTGTCGTCCACTATTCCCTGCAGATAAGTAATATTTATTTTTGTTTGTGTCTGTCTACCTACTATGAATTCTTCAATTTTTAATTGATAGGATTTAATCCTTCTTCTAAGCTGAGATATGTTTATGGAAATATTTTCTGTAAATCCTTCGTTTGATCCTCTAAGTACCTTTTCAACGTTTGTTTCTGATACATTTTTTTCTTTCCAACCTGGTGTTGTCATCTTTAAAGCTTTAATATCTCCATCTAATAAAAATACAGTATTTCCATTTAATAAAGCATATACCACTTCTCCAATAGTTGATATTTCACTTGTGTTAGCGATCTTAAGAAAATGTTTCTTGGTTATTTCTATAACATGGGTTAATGCTAAATCCTCTGAGGATATTTCTTTAATATCCATAATTGATGTAAGTATATTTTCATTAATTAATTTAACATTTGCCAGGCCGTTTATGAAAATAAGCGCAGAGGAACGTTGAATTGCGTCTATAATAAATTCATGATAAACTATATCAATGCAATTGGAAAATAAGCTGCGTAAAATATTTAAGTTGTCTGCAATAGATTTGCTTAGAGGTAAAGATTCTTCATCATTAGGTAATTTTTGTGTGTAAATACAGGTTGAAGTTGAAATATTGCCAGAGTTAAAAAATTTCTTCACAATTAAAATCACTCCAATAAAAATTATAATGTATAATTATTCTTTGCATTATGGAAGAAAATATGCAACTTGATATCATATAGGATGCACTTCTCAAATCTTGTAAGGGGTGCCGCCCCATATTGATAAAAATTTTGTTTGGTAGGTGATATAATAAATTTATAATTTATTATGCAGCAGACATAGAATTGTCTGCTATTATTTTTTAATTGATGCAATATATATTTGACATAAAATATATTATATATTACAATATGTAATGTGAGGAGGTTATGATGAAAAATAAAAGAATGAAAATTGCTCGTATGGAACATGACATGAAACAAGAAGATTTAGCAAAAGCTGTCGGAGTTACACGTCAAACTATTGGAATGATTGAATCAGGCAATTATAATCCATCATTGAAATTATGTATTTCAATATGTAAAGTACTTGATAAAACACTAAATGAATTATTTTGGGAGGATAATAATTAATGGGAAGAAAGTTAATGGAGGACGAGAGAATAATAGCTCAAAAGCGCAAGATTCAAAGTGATACTTGCAGTATAGTACTTATTGTACTGCTTATGTCTACAGTTGTTCAGCAATATATTTTTAATGCACCTTTTTCACAATATGCTGTAGAATTCGTATGTTTTCTAGGAGCTTCTATATATATTGTAATCAGAAATATTATCTCAGGAAATGATTTATATGGTACGGAAAATAATGATAGAAAATTAGTTGTAGTGAATAGTCTTGTAAGTGGTATTATAATATGTGTTATTGCAGGAACTTCAAGTTATATAAGATATAGTGAAAAATTCACAAATGGCTTATTGCTTATAACTTTGATAATTACATTTATTTGTGGAACTTTTGCAGCATTTCTAGGATTTTCAGTTATGTACTTTCTAAATAAAAGAAAACAGAAAAAAATATCTGAAGAATTGGACAAAGAAGATGATAATATTTGATTTCTATTTGTAATGTTCTTATTAGACGAACTAATTCAAAAGGCAGTTATGCCTTTGTTCTTTTACTCGATAAAAGTAGTATAATAATTGATTAGGAACCTAAATATTTGTGTTGACATTTAATAAAAGGGTTGGTATACTAAAATTAAGTTAGGTACCTAAGTTGATTTCAACATATTTAGGAGGAAAAAATTATGTCGAAAATAAATTTAAATGATTTGTATCGTACTTTACATCGCTTGAACAGGCAGATGCATCGTGTATCCCATAAAGAAGGTCATAGAAAGGGTAGACTTTATCATGGGCAGGCGAATTTGTTATTGCTGATTTCACAAAATGATGGTGCCAGTCAGAGAGAATTGGGAGAACAGATGGATATACGTCCATCTTCCATGACTGAAATGTTGACGAAGTTAGAACAAAATGGTCTGATTGTGAAGAAACGGGACGACAAAGACCAGAGGGTAATGCACATTCATTTAACTGAAGAAGGTAAAAAAGCATCTGAGAAAATTACTGAAAGTAAAGATACACTTGCAGAATCGTTGTTTACAGGTTTAACAGAGGATGAACAAGAACAATTACTTATTCTTACTCAAAAATTGTGTGCAAGTTTAGAAATGATTGAGAATTCTCATGGAGAAGAAATATACCATAGCCATGGGCTCGGTCATCATGGTGGGCATTGTCATGATTTCTGGAAAGAAAATGGTATGCATCATAGGCATGGATATCATCATAGATATTATTCTGAGTATGAGTAAACCAATAGTTTAAAATTATAAATATAGGATTGAATATTATGGAAGATTTTGAGATGTTGCTTAAAGAAAAAGGATATAGATTGACTGAGCAGCGTCAAATTATATTGAATGTGATGCTGGAAAGTATGGGGGAACACCTAAGCATAAAGGAGATATGGGAGATAGCTAGGAAAAAAGACAGTACATTAGGAATCTCTACTGTTTATCGAACTTTAAAAATTATGGCTGAGATAGGGATTGTTACAGACTTTGATAAAAAAGATGAGCTTAACAAATATGAACTTAATACAGATGAAAAAAACTTTATACATCCTCATCTAATCTGTATGCGTTGTGGAAAGATTATTGGGATTCAAGAAAACTTGCTTATAGGCAACCCGAAAGTAAAAATTTACAATAAGTATAACTTTAAAATAGAAGATATTCGAATTAAATGTTATGGATTCTGTGAGAAATGTGACGAAGAATCGATTAAAAATGTGAAATGATACAATAAAATCATAAAAATGAATTTTAAATGTGTATATTCCATATTTAAATTTAGCTATATATAGAATGTCAAGTGATTCTTAGGTTCAGGTGGAGTTTGCTTATGAGAACTGCTTTTCTCCAGCTGAACTTTAGAAGAACTTATCCAGGCGCGTAGCAGTGCTTATCCCCCACCTTTGATAGAAGATGGGGGTGTTAGCAGTGGTAGCGATCGGATAAAATTGAATAAAAGCAGAGATACACTTTGAAGGATTTAGAGTGGTTTCTGCTTTTATTTCATTAAACTAAAAGTTATTATAGAATACTATTTTCTCTAATGACTCTCTTTTATAATGCAGTGGATTCGGTGAGGCACCTGCTGCAGGGTATCCTAAAGGGAGCAAGGCAACCGGCACAATATGATCTGGCAAAGAAAATTCTTTTTTGATAATATCGGGGTCAAAATGTCCTACCCAGGTAGTACCAAGTCCAAGTTCTGAAGCTTGTAGTATTAAATGTGTAGTTACGATACTGGCGTCTATATCTCCACTATCTTTACTATCGAAACTACGTTTCCAGCTTTCTGAATTGTCATAGCAGATGAGTAATACTACCGGTGCGTTAAAATGATAGGGCGTGCATTTTCTTATTTTCTCCAAGGCTTCTTTATTTTCCATCACAAGAATACGCTGTGGTTGATTATTACAAGCAGTAGGAGCAAGCAGGCTAGCCTTCAGCACAAGGTCAAGTTTTTCTTTTTCCACTGGTTTTTCACTAAATTTGCGAAGGGAATATCTGCTTTTTGCAAGGTCAATAAATTTCATACATCTCATCCTTTCATAACATATTTTTAATAATGTGGAGTGAGCTTTAATAAATCATAAGGGTCAATATTAATAGTTTGCTTAAATACTTGTCAGTTTAACGCCTATATCAAAGGCTTTTTTAAAGTCAATAGAATTGCTCTGCTCTTATGTAAAATTTTACTTTTATTAATAAAAGTATTATACTAATTAAGAAATAAATAATCAAGTACGCATATTTTTGTGCCTTGAATTTGAGGAATATTTAAATTTGTGAACAAACGCTACCTGAACCAAAGAATCACTTGATAGAAAAAAGCTGACCCAAGGTCAGCTCAAAACAATTCGAAAGGGTAATGATATTTATAGTATGTCCAAAATTTTCAAATTATATACATAATTATTTAGGTATAATATAAATGATGTAGGAGGAAATGTTATGAATTATTTAAATAAACCATTAGATACAGGTAAATTATTACTAAAAAATAGATTGATTATGCCCCCTATGGCAACAGCAAAATCGGGGATAGACGGAAGGATAAGCAAAGACATTTTAGATTATTATGATGAAAAATCAAGAGGGGGATATATTTCTCTTATTATCATTGAACACAGTTTTGTATCACAGCAGGGGAAAGCTAGTAACAATCAGCTGTCTATTGCACAGGAAAGTATGGTGGAGGATCTAAAAAAACTAGCAGAAATTATTCATAAAAATGGATGTAAAACGATAATGCAGATAAATCATGCTGGAAGTGCAGCAAATGTTGAGGTCACAGGTATGGAAATTGTGGGGCCTTCAGCTGTTCCTAATCCCTTTGGAACAGGAATGACTCCAAAAGAACTTCAAAAAAATGAGATTAAAACAATTGTAAATGAATTTAAAGAGGCAGCACTAAGGGTAAAAAATGCGGGTTTTGATGGTGTAGAGATTCACTCTGCCCATGGCTATCTTTTAAATCAGTTTTTATCTCCTATTACCAATAAAAGACAAGATGAATATGGAGGAGATATAACAGGAAGAATTAAGATTCATAGGGATATTGTAAAGAATGTACGTGAAGCTGTAGGTGAATCTTTCCCAATATTTATGAGACTGGGTGCATCTGATTATATGGATGGAGGTTTAACTATAGAAGACAGCAAGATAGCCGCACAGCAGCTTGAAAAAGCTGGGGTGAATGTTTTGGATATTTCAGGAGGACTTTGCAGATATACTATTCCCGGAGTAAATGAGGAAGGTTATTTTACACCTCTTTCAAAGGCAATTAAAGAAGTTGTGTCAATACCTGTAATTGTAACAGGTGGAGTTATCCATGCAAAAACAGCAGATGAGATTTTAAGTAGGGGAGAAGCTGATTTAATAGGAGTGGGAAGAGCTATATACAAGGATTCAGATTGGGCTAAGAATGCTATGAAATAATTGAAATACAGTATTTAAGGAATTATATTAAAATAGACAGTTTTGAAAGATTTAAACTGTCTATTGATTTTGTTATTAAATTGTAGGCTATAATGAAAGTCATCAATTTAGGTTATTTGATTTTCTCTGCACTTATTTCTTGACCTGACTCATACAGGGAGATTCCTGTAACCTGATTTTTGTCATTTATATTAAAATTTATTTGAACATCAGATACTCTCAGAAAAAATTTATTTTGTGATTGGGCAAAGAGTTCATATTTTTGTCCACTATTGTTTTGCTCACAATATAGGTGTCCATTCTCATGTGTTATGGATATGCTTCCAAGATTGCCCTCAATTTTATAATTCCCTATATATTTGTCAAGGAGGGCATCATCAACTTTTATTATGGATTTTTTCTTGGGCATCTCATAGTTTTTTCCAAGGGATATATCTGCCAGAGTATCATTAAGAGAATTTATATTGTAATATCCCACATTAGTGAGAATAATTATAGTTAAATCTTTATCTGGATATCTTGCTATATTGCTTGTGAAGCCAAGTGTATTTCCGCCGTGATATATTTTTTTCCCGTAATTTTCTTTTGATAACATCCAACCATAGCCATAGTATATTCCAGATGATGTTATCTGTATGTGATTTGAAAAAATATCTTTTAAAGTTGATTGTTTTACTAATTTATCTGTATAAAGGGCTCTGTCCCATTTATACAAATCTCCTGTGGTGGAACATAAGTCACCTGCACCATAGGCACCGTTAATTGTCACCATATCGCTTATGGGGAAAACATCCAGATAACCACTATATCCTGTGGAGGTATACATTTTTTTCATTCCATTATAACCTAGTCCCGTATTTTTCATGTTAAGAGGATGAAATATATTTTTTTGCAGATAATCTATATAATTTGTTCCGCTTACTTTTTCAACTATATACCCAAGTAGTATATACCCTGAATTGCTGTAGCTAAATTTACTTCCAGGTTGAAATTCCAGAGGCTTATTTTTAAATAAATTTATTACATTATTTATATCATTAAAGGAATCAATACTCATAGACCAGAACTCAGGTAAATTTGTACAGTTTACAATTCCTGAACTGTGGGTCAGAAGCTCTTGTATTGTTATAATATTCCCATTTGGAAAATCTGGTATGTATTTGGATATAACATCATCTACATTTATAGAGCCTCTTTCAACCAGCTGCATTATTGCCATGGCTGTAAATTGTTTGGTCATGGAACCTATGGGAAATGTGGTGTCTTCAGTGTTTTTAATATTTTGTTCAAAGTCAGATTTCCCATATCCCTTATTAAGAATTATACTGCCATTCCGTGCCACAAGTACACTGCCGTGAAAGTTATCTGTAGTTTCCAGTGCATTTAAATAGTTATCCAATTTTTGTGAAATGGTTAAATAATTTTTTAGATTTAACACATCTTTAAAAGAGTATTCTATATTTTTTGAAGAAGTATATATTTCAATGGATTTTGTACTGTTGTCCCAATTTATTGTCTTACCAAGTACTTCACTGAAAAATTCAAGAGGTACAAAAACAATATTCGTTTTAATAACAGGTGCTGTGGCCAAAGTGATATTTTTCCCATTTACAGATATTTTTTTGTTATTGTTTTCAATTTTTATCTTATAATTGGAGATATTCAGTAGAGCACTGTCATTTTTTACTTCAAGTTTTGCATCCGTATCTAGTTTCTGACATAATACGTTAAGTGAAAGCATAACTACTGAATTTAAATTTTGATAGGGTTGTACATATTTTGATGGAATATTGGTGCCATCTACGTTTATGGTAAATTCATTTGAAATGGATGCTGTCTCAGCATGTGCTGTTATCTCTATTATACTACCACTTGAAAATGCTAAAAAGATTGAGAGAAAAATACACATCAATGATTTCTTAAACATTAAATTATCATCTCCTCTGTTAAAAATTAATGGAATAATATAATTATATCATAAAAATAGATAATTTTTATAAATAAGGAAAATTATTACTTTATTTTTGGTGTATTAATTTCATCTCATATTATATGATAGTCAGATTCAGGTGGAGGTTAAATAAGGAATATTTTTCTCCTCCCTGAATCCTAGAATTATCTGATAATTGTTAAAAGCATTTTGAATCTTTCTCCAGCTTCAAGTGCATGAGGAATATTAGAAGGCATTATTATGGTTTCACCTGCTTTGACAGTGAAAGTATTATTATCTATTGTAATTTCTGCTACTCCATCTAATATTTGAACCATAGCATCTCCAGAAGTTACGTGAGTGCTTATTCCTTCACCTTTATCCAGTGAGAATAGGGAGATATTCACAGAAGGTGTCTGTGCAATAGTTCTGCTTACAACTTGACCTTCTTGATAGGATATTAGTTCTTTTAAAGTAAGTATTTTTGAAAATGGTATATTTTTAATTAAAGTATTCATTGTTTTCCTCCTGCTATAATTTTGATTTATTATTTATAGTATAAACCCAGCAGGTCTGAGAGTATGTAATATATGTTACCAACTTTAAAGGTGGATTAAAAATTTTTATTCAGTGTAAAATACCATACTTAACCGTCAGTTAAATTCACCTAGCAGTTATCCTATTTGAAAATAAATTTGAAATTCAATTTACAAGTGGCAAAAATATGATAAAATGTGGTTATCATTTCATATTAATAAAAGCTTATGAGTTTACAAATACAAGGTGGTAGTAAAAAATGACAATTCAAGTTTATTTGGTTTTTATTTTAACCTTTATTATTTACATGATAGGAACATTGGCATATTCTGCAAGAATTGTAGGAGTAAGAACAGGGAGAATTGCGGTATCTTTTGCCGTATTTAATGTATTTGTACTGATACAGAGAACGGCCAATACTGTACAGGCACCTTTACTTGCAAAAACTATTGAGAATGGTATAAATTCAGGACAATCTGCCGGTTTAATACATATCTTTAGATGGGTAATCTTTTCTATTACATTAGCTACAATAGCAGGTGCAATTTTAATGCCTACTTTTATAAAAATATTCAACAAATTAGTTATATCATTTAGTGTTTACAGATCTCTGCCTAGATTAATGATGCATGCATTTTCAAAGTCGGGAATCGAACAATTTAAAAATAGTATTTCAATCCCTAAAAGAGAAAACCTATCTGAACTTAAAAATTTTAACAAAACTCCTAAAAAAGTGATTTTATTAAATATGATTTCATTTTCAGTATCAAGTATAAGTGTTTTGTCAGCTTTGTATGCAGGATGTCTTAGTCCAGATTTGAGAACTACATGCAGCACTTTATCAGCGGTGATTAATAGTATTTCAACAATATTTATGGTTATGTTTATTGATCCCTATTTATCTATGATGACAGATGATGTAATAAGGGGAGAATCTACAGAACTGGAGTTTAATCGTTGTATAATTTTTATTGTAGGAGGTTTAATTGCGGGAAGTATACTTTCCCAATTTTTATTAGTACCTGCTTCAAAGTTAATAGTAATTATTGCAAGGCTTATTTAATTTTTCTAATTCTAGGAGGCTCCCTATGTATTTTTATAGCATAATGTTATTTTCATTGGCTTTTATATTAGTAGGATTTTATGCTTTCCTACATAAAAGAATTAATGTTTCAGGTGTAAGGCCGTTTATTATATGTGTTTTGTTAGTTGCTGTATGGAATAGTACATATTCTATGGAACTATTAAGTTATACACTGAAAGCAAAAGTCATATGGTTTGTAATAAGAATGGCGTTTATATTATATATTCCTGCATTCTGGCTGATGATAACGCTGGAGCTAACAGATAGGCGGAATTTTAAAAGTTGGAAAAATAGTCTTCTTGTCATTATGCCCACCATTTCAGCTTTTCTCATTTTAACCTCTTCCTACAATAATTGGTTTATATATAATTTTTATCTTGAACCCAGTTATGGATATAAAGTTCTGCGATTTGCTACAGGTTCTTGGTTTTGGGTTAATGCAGCTTATAATTATCTTCTCAATACAGTTAATATAGGATTATTAATGCAAGCTGTATTTTCAAAACAATATATTTGGAAAAAGCAGGCCATCATCATGATTATTGGAATGCTTATACCGATTATTAGTAATATTATGCTAGTGGGAAATTTAGGGTTCAATAAGAATTTGGATTTTACTCCTATTTCGTTTTTACTTTCATTGTTAGTAACTGCTTTTGGAATGTTTAAGTATAGGTTTATGGATATTGTTCCTGTTGCTCAAGAATATGCTTTTGATGATATGAATGAACTGATGATAATACTTAATCAAAGTAAAAAGATTGTAGATATGAATAAGAAGGCACTGAAAATGTTCAATACTTCTATTCCAGAAGTAATTGGAACACCAATACATAAAGTTATACAGGATATTACAAAGTATGATTTTTCTAATCCACATAATTCTGCGGTGAAGATTGGTTTAAATTATAAATTTGCAGAGAAAGAGTTTTATTATTATGGTTCCATTAATGTAGTTAAAGGGAGTAGATGCAATATAGTTGGCTATTTAATATTATTGGAGGATATAACAGAATTGACAATTACCCAGCAGAAGTTAGAAAAAGCAAATGAAGAATTGTGGAAATTGAATCAAGAACTTTATAATAAATCCATTAAAGATGGTTTAACTGAAATGTATAACAAAAAACATATTATTATGTTATTGGGGAAAAATCTTCAAAAAGCAATAAAAAATAAGATACCTCTTATAATAGCTATATTTGACATTGATTATTTTAAACGACTTAATGATAATTATGGACATTTAGTTGGAGATAGTGTACTTAAAAAAGTAGCGGAATTAATTAGAGCAGAGTTAGGAGACAATGGAACAGTAGGAAGATTTGGAGGGGAAGAGTTCCTGATATTTATGCCCAATGTAGAATTAAATGCTGGTGGCAAATTATGCGATAAAATCAGATTTACCATAAGTAATTACAAGTTTGAATATGATAGGGTAACTGTTACTATTAGTGCAGGTGTATCACAATTGAAATCAGATGATGATATTAATTCGTTAATAAAAAGAGCAGATGATTGCTTATATAAAGCAAAAGCAAATGGAAGAAATAAAATTGAATTGGAAGAACAATAACACACCATTAATAAAATTTATCTGCATATGGTATAATATGAGTATTTAGAAAGTAAAATTTACTTTTAAAAGGTGATTATTATATGGAAGTAACAGATAAGCTTATGAAACAAATTGATGAAATGAGGTATCTTACAGCAGAAAATGCCTGGAGATACAGAAGTATTTTAAGGTTCTTCTATCTGCAATATGAAAAAATGAAATACTGGATGTATAAAGAAGAGGTATTTGAAGAACTGAAAAAACACGATAAATTTAAGGATTATACCATGGAAGCCTGCCGTCAGGATTTGGATGTGCTTATATCATGGAAAAACCTTGCTGCAATCCAGGATACTGCAAAGGTTACTACAGTGGAGGAATTTAAAAACAAGCAATTCAGGTATGAACTTTCTGAATACAGTGTGGAAATTGAAAGACTGACTATAAAGCTTGAGAATCTGTTTGTGGAAAGTGCTTCCCTTGAACCATCACTTCTTGAGAGAATAAAAGAACATATTGAAAAACTCACTGAAATGGTGTCTAAAAATGAAAAAGAAGTGGGAAATTGGTGGGGTTCTCTAAACAGTGACTTTAAAAGATTGAATCAAAATTATCAGGACTATATAAGAGATTTGTATGGCATTAAGGCAGATGAACTTATGAAGACCAGAGAATTTATCATATTCAAAGATAAATTCATAGATTACTTGAGAGATTTTATAAAAAGTCTTCAATATAATTCATCCCATATAGAGTACCTTCTTGGAAACTTAGATAAGGATCAGGTAAATGAGGTACTTCAAAAGGTTTTAATATATGAAAAGTCTATACCTAGAATTGATATGAAAGTAACGGATGATATGCTAAAAGATAATATCTACGGGCGTTGGGGAAGTCTGTATAATTGGTTTATCGCACCTGCAGGCAGAGAAAGTGAAGCAGAAAAACTTCTTAATATAACAAATGAAATAATAAGAAAAATAACACGATTTGCATCACAAATAGCAGAAAGTAGAAATAATGCCTCTAACAGGAGAGAAGAGTACAGAAAACTTTGCAGTATGTTTTTAAAATGTCAAAACATGGAAGAGGCCCATAAACTCTCGGCAGTAAGTTTTGGGATTTTTAGTATGAGACATATTAAAGCACATACAAATAGAATTACCGAAAGTATAAACAGTGGGATTTTTGAAGAAGAGCCCTATATAAAAAAAATTAATCCTAGAATTCGCAGTTATAGGGAAAAATTGGAGAGAAATGCTATAGTAGACAATGAACAAAAGAAAAAGACTATGCTTCAAAGAATAATGAAGAAAAGAGAAGAGGAGAAAAATATTATGGAGGGTTATGTGAAAGATGGATGCATAGAATTTTCCGCACTTCCTAAAATACCTTCAAGTGTCAGAATAACTCTTCTTAGATGGCTCAGTAAAGGAATAAATAGTTCTGACGGCAGAGGTAAAACTGAAGATGGCATAAAATATATAGTGGAGATACCAGAAGATGAGAAGGAAAAATGTACCCTGAATTGCGACGATGGTAGCCTTATAATGCCTTCTTATATTATAAGGTTTGAAAGGTAGAATTTAAATGAATGATCTTAAAATATTGCTTGAAAATTATTGGATAGGGAAAGATAAAAATAAGGAATTATATTACAGGGTAAAGGACAGTATACCCAAGTTTAAAAACTTTTTAACAGATAAATTGGGTTATAACCTTGTTGTGAATCCACATTTGATAAAACTTGAAAAATTCCCCGGAAAAGCGGAGAGTTGGATGGGAATTAAAGATTTTGAAAGCACCATGGAATATGCATTTTTGTGCATTCTTATAATGTTCCTTGAGGATAAAGGCCGTGAGGAACAATTTGTTTTATCAGAAATTACCGAATACATACAGGCAAATTATCCGGGAGAGGAGAGTGTGGACTGGACGCTGTATAGACATAGAAAATATCTTATAAAAGTTTTGAGATTTGCCGTTTCAATGGATATGATACTGGTGGATGATGGAGATGAGCAGAATTTTAAAAGCAATATGGAGGCAGAAGTGTTGTATGAAAGTACAGGGCTTTCAAGATATTTTGCAAGGAACTTTCCCATGAATATATTAGATTATGATACTTATGAAGATATTGAGAAAGAAGAATGGACCGATATTGAATCAGACAGAGGATTTATAAGAAGACAAAGAGTATATAGAAGACTTGTGATGGGACCTGTAGTATATAATACCGGCTCTGAAGATGTGGACTATAATTACATAAAGAATTACAGAGGCATGATTTCAAACGATATTGAGAAATATTTAGACTGCAATATTCATGTACATAGAAATGGAGCAATGATGGTTATAGATCCCGAAGATAATCTCAAAGATACTTTTCCGGGAAATAGGGCAATAAGTGATGTGGTGATGTTTTTCAATTATTTAATAGTTAATGAAATAAAAGAGGGAAGAATTGAGTTAAAGAGTGATGATACTTCAGTAGTTTCCAAAGCTTATTTTGAAAGCCTGGTGGAAAAGCTTAAACAAAATTATGGTATGGGCTGGAGCAAGGAATACAGGGAAATGAAACAAAGTGATCTGACTGAAGAGATAATATCATACATGAAGGACTTTAACATGATAAATCTTTTGGAGGATGGAAGAGAAATTCAAATACTTCCTCTCTGCGGCAAGGTGGTAGGAATATATCCAGATAGTTTTGTAAAGAAACTGCAAACATAGGAGGGATATTATGGAAGATAACAGGTGGATTATAAATAAGGCGGGACTTTTAAATTTTTGGTACTATGATGAGGAAGAGTTTGATTTTTCAGATGGTAAGCTTCTTTTAAGGGGTTCAAATGGCTCTGGCAAGTCAGTTACCATGCAGAGTTTTATTCCACTTCTTTTAGATGGAAATAAAAGTCCTGAAAGATTAGATCCATTTGGGTCCAAGGCCAGAAAAATAGAAAATTATCTACTTGGCGATGAAGATAGCGGAAAAGATGAATCCATTGGATATATCTATATGGAATTTAAAAAGAGAAAAACAGAAAATTATATGACCATAGGCATGGGATTCAAAGCTTCAAGAGGAAAGGCACTTAAGTCATGGGGCTTTGTTATAAATGATGGAAGAAGAATAGGACAGGATATTTTTCTTTACAAGAAGTCTGGAGGAAAATTGCCTCTTACAGCCAAGGAACTTCAAAATAGGATAGATTCAGGAGGCCAGGTAGTAGAAAGCCAGCACGGATACATGAAACTTGTTAATAACTATCTTTTTGGTTATGACAATATAGATGATTATGATGAACTTATAAAACTTCTGGTTCAGCTCAGAACTCCCAAGCTTTCCAAGGATTTTAAACCTACAGTAAGTTATGAAATAATGGAAAATTCCCTTCAGCAGCTTTCGGAAGATGATTTGAGGCCTATGTCAGAGGCCATAGAGAATATGGATAACATAAAAAGTAGATTGGAAGAAATGAAAGAATCCAGAAAAGCGGTTAATAAAATAAAGTCTGCCTTTGACAAATACAATAGATTCTTCATTCTGGATAAGGCTAAACTTTATATAAAATACAATAAACAATTTCAGGGTATAAAATCTGAAAAGGTAAATTGTGAAAAAGAAAAAGAAAGGGCAAGAGGAGCCCATGAGACTGCGGAAGAAGAACTAAAAAATCTTGATATGGAGAAGAATATATTAGAAGATAAGAAAAGGGAATTGGATAAACATGACAGCATAAAAATAAGAGAAAAAATTGAAAAATTAAAACAGTATATTGAAACTCTAAGTGTACAAAAAACTCAAAAAAATGAAGTACATGAGAAAAAAAGAAGAGATGAAATTACCTTAAATAATAATATAAAAAAATTGGAGGAAGAAAAAGATATAAAGCAGGAAAAAATAGAGGATATATTAGTTGAGATGGATGAAATTTCAAGAGAAATATACTTTGATGAACAGAGTTTTTTTAAAGATGAACTAGAGAGCAATTTAAATAAAAAATATTCCTTTAATTATGTGGAAAATAATCTGGAAAAATACATAAAAGATATAGAAAAGGCACTGGAGGCATTAAAAAAAGAGAGAATAAAGAATATAGAGTATGATAGGGCACTTGAGGAACTTGAAAAAAGCAAACATTACAGAGAAGAAAAGCTTAAGACACTTGAGGAAACAAAAAATCTGCTTATGGAAATAAAAGAGGAATATATTGAGAAATTATATGAATGGAGAAAGAATAGCGTAGAATTTAAATTCTCAGAAGAAGGTATCGTTTCCGCAGCAAGGGCAGTAAACAATTTTGACTATTTAAGTTCTTTTGACGATATAATTACCCTGGTGAGAAATGAATACAATAATTTTGAAAAAGAACTTGGAGGTATGAAATATAAAATTGAGATAGAAGAGGAAAATAGGAAAAAGCTGTTGAAGGAAAAAAATCAGGAAATGGAAATGTGGAAAAATAAAAAAGATCCTGAACCCGAAAGAGAAGAAAAAGTTATTGAAAATAGGAAAAAACTTCAGGAAATGAATATCCCATTTGTACCTCTTTACAAGGCAGTAGATTTTAAAGAGGATGTTCCAGATGAAATAAGAGGTAGGCTGGAAGAATCACTTATGGATATGGGGATTTTAGATGCACTTATCATTCCCAAAAAGTATGAAGATAAAGTTTTAAGTTTCAATTTGAACACTGCTGCAGATAAATATATATTTCCACGTAATAAAAACGAGAAAAATAATATATTGAAATTTCTTAAAGCTGAAAACATTGATTTAGACGGACTTGGTTGTGAAGAGGTTAAGAATGTACTTCAGAGTATATGGGTAGATGAAAATAAAAGTGGAACTTGTGTTAATGAAAAGGGTCAATATTCCATAGGAATTATAAAAGGAAATGTAACTCAATTTTATATGCCCAAATTTATAGGGGCAAGTGCCAGAAATAAATATAGAGAAGATATGATAAATAAGCTTTTAGATGAGATTAAGGAGATAGAAGCACATATTTTAGTCTGTAAAGATGATATAAATAATATTGACTTAAGACTGAAAGTGCTTCAGCAGGAATTTAACAGTATTCCATCTAATAAGGATTTGTCTGAAGCTTTACATCAGCTGAAGGATGCGGATTTTAATTATGAAAAAGCCTGTGAAGATATAGAAAACAAAAATAGTATTGAGAGAAAAATATATGGAGAATTGAAGACTGTTAAAGAAAAAGTATATGAACTTACCTATAAATTAAATATCAAGACCAATGTGGAGAATTATGAAGAAGCCCTTGAAGCTTCACAGGATTACAGGCAAAATTTATTTAAACTTGAAAAAATACACGGTGAATTTCTCCAGGCTCTAGAAAAAATAAAAATTTTCAGGGATAACCTGGAGGATGTTTTGCAGGATATAGATAATATCATATATGATCTATCTTCAATTGAGAGAGAATTAAAAGAATCTTCTATTACCATGGAGAATTCCAGACAACAGCTTGAGCTTTCAGACTATGAATCTGTGAAAAATCAGGTGGAACAATGTATAAGGCTTTTGGGGGAGATACCTAAAAAAATTAAGGACACTGCAAGAAAGAGTGAGAGAGAAAAGAGCATATATGAACAGCAAAATATAAAAATCACAGAAATATCTGGAGAAATAGAAAGACTTGAGAAAATTTCAGGTATATATGAAAAAGCTTTTATGGAAGAGCTTTCACTTGGATATATAAGTAAAAATAAGGATACTAAATCCTTGGAAATGGCTGTAAGTATTGTAAGGGAAATATTAGTGGGAGAGAAAAATTTAAGGGTAAGAGAAGATTATGGGAACCTCCTTTTTCAAAAATTTCAGGAAAATAATCAATATTTAAGGGAATATACTGTAAGAACCGAATATATTTTTTCAGAGGCGCTGGATGATGCGGATGAAGACTTAAATATAGCCAATGCCACAAGAAAACGGGTAGATATAATGGCGAAAGTAAGGGGCAAAGATGTAAGTTTTTATAAATTGGTTGATTTTATAGAAGAGGGTATAAGTGAAAATGAGAAACTCCTTCAAGAAGGGGACAGACAGCTTTTTGAGGATATTCTGGTAAATAACATAAGTAAAAAGATAAGAGCAAGAATATTTCACAGTGAAAAATGGGTGAAGAAAATGAATGAACTTATGGAATCTATGAATACATCCAGTGGATTATCTTTTTCACTTAGATGGAGCAGTAAAAGGGCGGAGACTGAACAGCAGCTGGATACAAGAGAATTGGTAGAACTTTTGAAACAGGATGGAAATTTACTGAAGCCCTCGGATTTGAATAAACTTTCAGAGCATTTCAGATCTAAAATATCAGAAGCACGAAGAATGCTGGAAGATAAAGGACAGAGTCAGACTTTTCACAGCATTATGAGAGAAATACTTGACTATAGAAAATGGTTTGAGTTCAAGCTCTATTATGTGAAAAAAGGAAGCAGCAAAAAGGAACTTACAAACAATGCTTTTTATCAATTCAGCGGAGGGGAAAAAGCCATGGCAATGTATGTACCTCTTTTTTCTGCGGTATATGCAAAATATGAAGGTGCCAGAGGTGACAGCCCTAGAATAATATCACTGGATGAAGCTTTTGCAGGGGTGGATGAGAGAAATATAAGGGATATGTTCAGACTTTTAAACGAACTGGATTTAAATTATATAATAAATTCCCAGATATTATGGGGAGATTATGATACTGTTCCATCTCTTTCTATATGTGAACTTTTAAGACCGGATAATGTGGAATACGTTACAGTTATGAGATATAGATGGAATGGCAGAGTAAAGGAGCTTGTGATGTAATCTTATGGATGAAAAATTATTGGAAGAGTGTGTTGATTATTTTAAAAACAACCCAGGTTTTAAAAGAGCATTTAAAAAGATTGAGGAAAAATATAAATCCCTGGGAGTTTTAGGTGGTACAATAAATTTAGTTAATTTAAGTGACTTTGAGAAAGATGCATTTACAGGATTTTTTAAAAAAAACTACTATAAAAAAGAAGCCTCCATTAAAGTTGAAAATTTTGTTAAAGCATTAGGTGATACAAAATTCTCCGGTGTGGATTTTAAAATTGTACTGGAGAAATATTTTAATCACAAGTTCTATTCAAAAAAAGAAGAAAAAACTCAGTATGATGAGAAAAGATACTTGTTTTATAAAGGTATCATGGATGAATTACATGCATCACGAGGAAAACAGTGGCTCTCAATTATACTTGAAAGTGATGGAAGTGGAACAAGGTTTATAAATCAAAAATATCATGAAGACAGGGAGAATTTAAAGTATAACTTAAAAGCTGTATGCAGGGCGGTTGATATAATATCTTTTAACAGAGACAATTTAATCAGGCTTGCAGTTCTGGCATCTAGAGTAACAAAAAATCCTCACTTTTTTGACAATGATAAGGATGCAGGGAAACTCCTTGTATTTGCAATAATATTTTTTAAAAAGGTACCCTACCCTAAAAATGCAGAGGGTCTTTCAGAGTTAATGTACAGTGCAGGAATAATAAGAGATGAGGTTTCAAATTACACGCTCTGCAGTGGTATGTTGGCATACTCTGAAAAAAATGAAATACACAGGGGATGGCAGGGATTCTATAATAGTGGGGAACCCATACAGGTATCACTTTTTAATATAAGCAGAACCACAAGAATTGTAAGTCCCTGCAAAAAAGTGTATGTATTTGAAAATCCTACTGTTTTCACCGAGATACTTAATAGAACCCTTGAAATTAAGCCTTCTCTTATGTGCACTTTCGGTAATTTTAAACTGGCCTCTCTTATTCTAATGGACAAATTGGTGGAAAGTGGTGCTCTTATATACTATTCGGGGGATATGGACCCGGAAGGCATAATTATGGCAGATAAATTAAATCTCAGGTACGGAAAAAAGCTAATTCTATGGAGATACGATATAGAGGATTACAAGAATATAATATCAGATGTGGAGCTTGGTGAAATGAGAATAAAAAAATTACAACTGGTGGAGAGCCCCAAGCTAAAAAAAATATGTGAAACTATAATAAATTACAAACGTGCAGCTTATCAAGAATTATTGATAGATAAATATGAAGAAGATATCAGAAAAGCGGAGATCCTCTTCAAGGATTTAAAGTGATTTCTGCTTTTATTGTGGAGAAACTTACAATTGTCTTAAGTACTTATAATATGTTTGATTATTTTATGTTTGAAATAATATTAGGATATGTAATTATTGAAAGTTTTTATAGAAGTAATGAATAGTATATTTTAAAAATAAAATGCATTTAATTGATGTGTTTTATTTTTTTTGTCCTTATGTGGCATTATAATCAAATACATGTGAGAGCAGTGTATTATTGCTGTTTTTACTTTTTCATTAATTTAAATATTTCTATATAATTTTGTGAAATATTAATCATATTATTCGTATTAATTAGTGATAGGATAAACTGAAAGGAGCTAAAAATGAAAATTAATGACGAAAATTTTTTATTAGAACTTAAGAAAAAAAATCCTATAGCTTTAGAATACATAATTAATACTTACTGCAATTTAGTTTTTAAAATCGTAATGAATGTACTTGGAAAGGATAATTATGAAAATGCAAAAGAATGTATTAATGATGTATACCTTTTAATATGGAATAAAAGCCATTTATATAATCCTGAAAAATCTTCATTCAAAAATTGGCTTTTAGCTGTAAGTAAATATAAGGCTATAGACTATAAAAGAAGTTTGGTCAAACAGGACAACCTTCAAATAGAAGAACAAATATTAATTTCTAAAACTGATGTTGAAAATGAGTATATATCTAAAGAAAAGAAAGAAATATTGATAAAGCTTCTGCAATGTGAGCATGAGCTGGACAGAGAATTGTTTATACGAAAATACATTTTAGATGAAGATATGGGCAGCTTATGTAAAAACTTTAATTTATCAAGAGGAGCTGTTTACAATAGATTATGGCGTACTAAAAATTCACTTATAAGAAAGTTAAATATTTCAAATGAAGTGGAGGAATTAAAATGAAATTAAATTTAAATGAAGATGATATTTTAATGCTTTTGAATGATATTAATATAAAGGAAAATGAATTTAGCAATGATGAGCTCAATGAAATTGAAAAGAAAAGAATCTGTAAAAATATTATTAGTAAAGTAAATTCTAAGAGAACTAAAAGTAAAAGAAATTTTATTGCAGCAGCGGTTATTTTGTTGATAAGTATTCCAATATTCATATCACAAAAAGATGTTTTAGCTAATATGATAGAAAAACTCACTGTCATATCTGGCATTGGAGAAGTAAAGATTTCTTCAGATACCCCAAAAATTCTTAAAAACAGCCTTAAAAAAGGCAATATAACTTTAGCTAATATGTATGTAGACAAAAGTAAAATTGTAGTTACTTTAACCATTGAACCAGAAGAACTTAAACCCTCTTATTATATTATTAGAGACGAATATGGTAATTCCTATGAACTTAATAGGAGTGATAATCTTGCCATGATGCCAGATAATCACATAGGTTCATATAGAGCAGAATACAATGGTAAAGTAAAAAAAGCTAATAGTTATACTTTAAGTATTATAGATAATGATAAAAAATTTACTAAGGCAACTTTTAAACTGAAAAATTCCGATTTTAAAGAAGCCCCTAAATCAAATATATTATATACTGCAGTTAATGGAATAACTACATTAAACGTGACTTCATTAAAAAGAGAGGGTAATATTTTAAAAGTAGATTACTATTTTACAGATAACTTACCAGACTTTAAACGTAAAAAAATAGATAAAGTTAATTGGGGAACCTTTGAAGAAGGAAAACAGTGGGGATGCAAAGAACCAATTAGTACAGAATCTATAAACAACAGTTCTATACAAAATTCCTATATTATAATTTCTGATGAATATAATAACGCAGTATATGGACATAACAATACTAATTATTTAGATCAGGGAAATGAATCTCTATTTGATTTAAGCAAACTCACCGGCAAAAAGTTAAAATTAACTGTTCCAAAGGCAGTATATCATATTCAAAATGATTACTTGGGTAAAAATAATGATTTTAAGATAGAATTAGATGTTCCTAAATCAGGAAAAAGTATTTTAAATAAAACTGGTGAGTATAAGGGAATTAAGTATAAAATCATTAGTATTGAGCGTTTATCAGATGACAGCGTAGAATTAATTTATAATTATATAAATGACAGCAGTGCAAAATTACAAATTTGGAATATTTACTTTGCAAGCATCACTATAGGTGGAAATGGAAGTAACTATTATAGCCGATATAATGATAGTATTAAACATATTCTTAAAGATGAAAAAGTAATAGGTGATAAATTACAATTAAACGAAATTGATGCATCCTTTTCTTCAATTGGTCCTTTTGAAATAGAAGTAGATCCATCAATAATTAAGTAGTTTCTATACTCATAGTTAATCCATATTTTATATAATAGATTTTAAAAAGTCTGTAAAGAGAGAATCTCTTTCATGGTTCATGTGTTATACACAAGTTATGAAAGGGGTTCTTTCTTTTTTCATCAATATATTAATCTATAATTGACTTTAATAAGTGGTATGAAAAAATAAAAATAAATTGTATAATATTTGATTAAAAGATGATTCAAAAAACTTTTGTAGAATTATAGATATAGACGATGATCAAAAGAGATAATTGAATATGCTGTGATAGAGTACCATTAAACATATATTAGATAATAAAAGCTAAATGAAAGGATGATATCAGATATGATTAAATTTAAAGAGTTAATTAAGCCTATAATACAAAATCCTTTAAAGTATACTGAAAGAGCATTAAGGGATATAAAAAGAACCCATCATAATGATGAGAGGCTCAGGCAGATACTTTTAAATCCAAAAAAAGTAGATATTTATGGTAAAAATACTTTTATAATTCAAGGGAGGAAGACAGCAAAAATGAAAGTTGAGATTATTGAAGGTAAGTATTTGTTAGTGCATTGGTTTGAGTATAATAAAACACTTATTATCTAAAGTGGATTGACAGTATAGTTTGTTTAAAAAGCCGAAAGAGGTCACCGTATTTTTAGAAGTTAAGAGAATTAAAGCATAGGTAACTAATTTATCCACAATATATTGAAAATATTTGAATTTGAAAAAATAAACCTGTGTAGGAAAATGAGGTTTTATATTTATGAAAATAAACAGATTATTGGCAATTATAGTTATGCTTTTAAATAGAGATAAAATATCTGCTGTGGAGTTATCACAAAAATTTGAGGTTTCCATAAGAACCATTTATAGGGATATAGATGCAATCAATATGGCAGGAATTCCGATAGCTTCAAAACAAGGAAATAATGGGGGATTCTATATCTTAGAAAACTATAAAATAAATCATCAATTCCTCACACTGGAGGATATGATCTCCATAGTGGAAGCTTTGAAAAATATAAATGGGGTATTAAATAATAAAAATGTAGAAATTGCCATGGAAAAGATGAAGAATATAATACCGTCTAATAAGAAAAGTGAAGTTGACCTGCACTTCAAGCAAGTTTTTATAGATACACTGCCCTGGGGGTTTAAAAAATCTGAAAATGAAAATATTAAATACAAAGTTATATATAAAGCACTAAAGGAAAATAAGTGTATAAGTTTTAACTACAGAAATTCAAGGGGAGAGTATATTTTAAGAGAGACGGAACCTGTTACTCTTGTATTTAAAGGATTCTCCTGGTATATTTTTTCCTTTTGTCTTTTGAAAGGGGATTACAGAATATTTAAACTCACTAGAATGGATGGATTGGAGATTTTAAATAGGGAAGTTTCAAGAGAAAGAATTTCCTATGGAGAATATATAAGCAGTAAAAGTACGGAAAAAAGTCCTGTAAGACTTTTACTTAAGTTTTCAGAAGAAATCAGATATAGGATACAGGATTATTTCCATGAAGAGGAGATGACATTTCTTGAAGATGGCAGTGTTATAGTAAATACGGAAGTTATAGAAGATGGCTGGGTATATTCTATGGTGTTGAGTTATGGTGAATATGTGGAAGTGCTTGCCCCAAAACATATAAGAGAAATTATAAGAAAAAAGTGCAAAAAAATAATTGATATGTATAAATAAATTCAAACATGACATAATGATGGCAAAGTTCTTCTATATAATGTAGATATCAAATATGAAAGGGGAAATATATTATGGAAGAGAAATATTGTCAGAGTTGTGGAATGCCTTTAAGTGAGGAATTTTATGCCAGTGAATCAGATAATAAGAAAAACTATGAATACTGCATGTACTGCTATGAAAATGGAAGTTTTAAACAGCCGAATTTAACTATGGAAGAAATGATTGAGGTTTGTATTCCTTTCATGAAAGAAAAAGGAATGGGAGAAAAGGAAGCAAGATCTCTTATGAAAAATGTTCTTCCAAATTTAAAAAGATGGAAAAAACAGTAGAATATTTTGAACTTTATGATAAAAGATACAATGATAATGAAAACCCCGAAGTGGATATATATGTGGCAGTAAAATAATTTAAGAGAAGGATATTTTGATACAGAATAGTATTTACATAAAATAGATATGTAAAAAATATTTCATATATCTATTGACATTAACGCTGCGTATAAGTTTATAGTTGAATTGTCAGGAGGTATAGTTATGGAATATACAGTGCAGAAGTTGGCTCTTATGTCAGGTGTCAGTGCACGGACACTCAGGTATTACGATGAAATTGGAATTTTAAAGCCTGCCAGAATAAATTCATCAGGTTACCGTATATATGGGGAAAAAGAAGTGGATAGACTTCAGCAAATACTTTTTTACAGGGAATTCGGAATAAAATTGGATAATATTAAAAGTATTATGGATTCTCCTTATTTTGACAGAGCGAAGGCACTTAAAAAGCATCATAATAAACTTCTTGAAAAGAGAATGCAGTTGGATCTATTGATTTCAAATGTGGAGAAAACAATTGAATCCATGGAGGGGAGAATTAAAATGAATGATAGTGAGAAATTTCAAGGATTTAAAGAAAAGCTCATTTATGATAATGAAAAAAAATACGGAGGAGAAATCAGAAACAAATATGGAAATGATGTGGTGGATAGCTCAAATAACAGGTTAAAAAATATGACCCAGGAAGAATATGAAGAAGTTACTAATCTTGAAAAGGAAATCCTTGAGACTCTGGATAAAGCTTATAAAACAGGTGATGCTTCAGGAGAGTTGGCTCAAAAGGCTGCAAAGCTTCATGCTAAGTGGATAAGTTTTTACTGGGGAAATTATAATAAAAAAGCTCATGCATCCCTTGCACAAATGTATGTGGAAGATAGTAGGTTTAAGGCGTATTATGATAGAAAGCAGTCTGGAACGGCAGAGTTTTTAAGAGATGCAATTTTGATCTATACAGGAATAAAAAAATAGCATTAATTTAATAAGAGCATTCAATACCTATTTGAGTTGAGTGCTCTTATGGTGTTGATATATATGGCTAAATTATATAGTCCAATTTATGATTTGGCAAGATCAACGTTTAATGAAAATATGATTATCTGCCATCCCATAAATATTTTTTCATATCTATATGTCCATCTTTTTTTAGAATGATTCCCTCTGATTTTAAAAGAGCTCTTTGAATGTCAGAGCTTCCAAATACATAATCTGGAGACAGTTCACCGGATTTTTTCACAACTCTGTGACAAGGGAGATGGGAAGGAGCTTTTTTCATTGCCCACCCAACTATTCGGGCACTTCTGGGTTCTCCCAGCATGGAGGCTATTTGACCGTAGGTAGCTACTTTGCCTCCGGGTATTCTGCCAACTAGGTCATAAACTTTTGAGAAAAAATTTTTGACCAACTTAAAACACCTCCTGAAAATATCAATGAATATTATACACTATTTTTAAAATAAAAAGATTTGTTGTCTATGGCCCGCATTGTAGCAAGTATACCGTCTAAGTGGTCATATTCGTGTTGTATCAGTTCTGAAAGATCACCTTCAAATTTTATGGAATTTTCTTCGAAATTCATATCCTTATAGGTTACCGTACAATTTTTAAAGCGCTTTACTTTCACCAAAAGGTTGGGAAAAGACATACAGTCATCCATTACTTCCATCATTTCTTTATTGGGAAAGGTAAGTATGGGATTAATGAAAATCAAAGGTTCGTCAATGTACATATATATAAGCCTTTTGAATACACCAATTTGAGGTGCGGCAATTGCCCTGCCTGCATTGTATTTTTTACGGAAATCAATTAAAGTATCATGTAAATTAGAAACGGTTTGTTTTATTAAATCTATGTCTTTTTCTTGCACTTGTGAACTTTTCCTATATAGATCATAATTTCCAAGAAGCAATATTTCTTTTATCATAAATATAAAACCTCCTACTGTATAATATTTCTTTTATATAATTTTACTACATAAGTATAGTTAAAAAAAGATTGCTATAAGTATTTGGGGCTTTGTAGTTTATGATAAAATTAAAACATATGATGTATATGACTTAATTTTATCATTTTAGGAGGTAGTATATTTATATATGTATAAAATAATGATAATTGAAGATGATAGGGCACTTTCAGATAATATTATGGAAATGTTGATTAAATGGGATTTTAATGTGTATGGAGTAAGAGATTATTCCAATATTCTCTCTGAATTTATTGAAAATAAACCCCATTTAGTTGTTATGGATATTAACTTACCTTATTTTGATGGGTTTTATTGGTGTAATAAAATCAGAGAAATTTCCCAATGTCCCATTATATTTCTTTCTTCAAGAGATAGCAATATGGATATTATTATGGCTGTAAATATGGGGGCAGATGATTACATAACAAAACCTTTTTCTATGGATGTTTTAATTGCAAAAATAAGTGCACTTATAAGAAGGACTTATTCATATGGGGAAGGAGCTTCTGAATTATTAGAGTGTAATAGGGCTATATTGAATTTGACATATAAAACACTTTCGTATAATGAAAGAAAAATTGAACTTACAAAAAATGAATTTAAAATTATGCTGCTTTTAATGAAAAATAATGGAAAAACTATATCAAGAGAGAGAATAATGAGAACACTTTGGGATGATGACAATTTTATAAGTGATAATACCCTTACAGTAAATATTAATAGACTCCGTATGAGATTGAGAGATATAGGGCTCTATGATTTTATAAAAACAAAAAAAGGACGTGGGTATGAAATATCATGAATAAATTAACTTATATGAAAAATTCAGTTTTTAAAATGATATATTTTATCTGTATTTTTGCTGTGATAAATTTAATATTATACAGTAGTAAGCCCGTTGGTGCATCATTTTATGATATAGTTTATATGGATTTTTTAATTATAGCTATATCAGTATTTTTTATGTTTATTGATTACAAAAGATGGAAATGCAATTATAAAGAAGTATATGAATCTGTAACTGGTGGAAAGGAAATAAACTTAAGTATATTAAGAGGAAATCATGTTTTTGAAGTTTGGCTTATAAAGGAAATTCTAAAAATTAAGGATAGAGAGAAAAATGAAAAGGTTCAGGAAGTAAAATATAATTTAGATGAAATCAATGATTACATGACAAAATGGATTCACGAAGTAAAGATCCCCTTATCTGTGTGTGAACTTATTTTAGATAAAATGGAGGAGACAGATATATCTGAACAGCTGAGACTTGAAATGGATAGAATAAAATTTCTTATAAACCAGGTACTTTATATAAGTAGAGCTTCAAGCCTTTCAGAGGATCTCCAGGTGGGTGAAATTAATATTGCCCGGATCATTAAAGCAGTAGTGAAAAAAAATGCATCATTTTTTATAGCAAAGAAAATAAATTTAAATTTTGAAAATGTTGATTTTAATGTAATAACGGATGAAAAATGGATTTCCTATATTATAGATCAAATTATAAATAATAGCTGTAAATATATGTATGAGGGTGGAAGAATAGATATATGGGGAGAAGAAAATGATAAGGAGGTAAAACTTCACATTAAAGATAATGGAATAGGCATAGAAGAAAAGGATATAAGGAGAATATTTGACAAAGGTTTTACGGGAGAAAATGGAAGACAATTTGGCAAATCTACAGGAATGGGTCTGTATCTTTCAAAAAAAATAATAGATAAGTTAAATCATCAATTAAAAGTTGAATCTCAAGTTGGCAGCGGAACAGAATTTATTATATATTTTTACAAACTATCGGATTATTTTAATGTTAATACATAAATAATTTCAAATGTAGTACCTCTTAAATCTTTCCTACAAGATCGAGACTTGGCTTAAGGGTTGAAGATCCTTCCTTCCATTTGGCAGGGCAAACTTCACCTGAATTGTTTCTAACATATTGTGCTGCTTTTATTTTGCTGACAACAGTGTTGGCATCTCTGCCTATGCTGCCAGCGTTGATTTCTACAGCCTGAATTATACCATCTGGATCAATGATAAAAGTACCACGGTTAGCGAGACCCTGTTCTTCAATGAGTACATCAAAGTTTCTGGTTAATGTTTGGGAAGGGTCCCCAATCATAGTGTAAGTGATTTTATTTATAGTTTGTGAACTGTCATGCCATGCCTTATGTGTATAATGAGTATCTGTGGAAACAGAGTATACTTCAGCCCCAAGGCTCTTTAGCGTTTCATAATTGTTTTGCAAATCTTCAAGTTCAGTTGGGCACACAAAGCTAAAATCTGCTGGGTAGAAGCAAACTACGCTCCATTTCCCCTTGAAATCTGCCTCGGTGACGTCTATAAATTTTCCATTGTGATAAGCGGATGCTTTGAAAGGTTTTACTTCAGTTCCAATCAATGACATGATAATTACCTCCTAAAATTTAAATTTAATATCATATAAGCTCTTTTATATATTGTGTAGATGAAAATAATAATCATTATCTTATGGTATTAATTATTATATATCTTTACGAAAAAGTCAAGAGGTTATGAAAAATTTTTTTATAAATTTTTTTACAAAGTGATTAAAGATTGGTAAAATTCTACTGTAAAAGCTATTCAAAGTTTGTTATGTTACATAAATGTAAGGTTAAAAGGGAAAATGTAAGTTAAATTGGATGGAAACCTGCAAAGTCAAGAGATAAAATAACACTGAGCTTTAAAAAAGGAGGATTTTTTATATGGGTATAGTTATAGAAACAAAAAATTTAAAAAAGGTTTACGGTTCAAAATCTATGTCTTTTACTGCTTTAGCTGGAATTGATTTGCAGGTTGAAGAAGGGGAATTTCTTGGCATAATGGGGCCTTCAGGAGCAGGGAAGACTACTTTGCTGAATATTATTTCTACAATTGATAATCTAACTAGTGGAAGTTATTTTTTTCAGGGAGAGGATATGTCGAAGTTTAAAGGTAAAGCGCTGGCAAGTTTTAGAAAGAATAAAATAGGTTTTATATTTCAGGATTTTAACCTTTTGGATAATATGTCAGTTCAGGATAATATAGCTCTTCCACTTGCACTTGGGAAGGTTAAATACAGTGAAATAACAAGGAAAGTAAATGAGATATCGGATTTTTTGGGACTTAAGGAACATCTAAATAAATATCCCTATCAGCTTTCTGGGGGACAAAAGCAAAGAGTTGCAGCGGCAAGGGCGCTTATGACAACACCTTCTGTGATATTTGCAGATGAACCTACGGGTTCTCTGGATTCAAAGTCTGCGGCAGAGCTTCTAGGATGTCTTACAGATATGAATATAAAATATAAAACAACTATAATAATGGTAACACATGATGCCTTTGCTGCCAGCTATTGCAGAAGAATAATGTTTATAAAAGACGGAAAAATTCATGCAAAACTGGATAAAAACAAGGATAGAAAGGAATTTTTCCATAGGATTATGGATATGGTTTCCTCCATGAGTAGCGGTATAGATTATTATGTACAGGATGATAAGAGGAGGGATTATTAATGAATTCTCTCAATATGGCTTTTGATAATTTCAGGAGAAATATAAAAGTTTATGGGCTTTATGTAATGTCAATGATTTTTTCTGTACTTATATATTATAATTTTATTGCTTTAAAATATAATCCAGATTTTGAAAAGGCAAAAGAAGTTACACAGTACATTAAGGGAACCTCCACAGCAGTATCATATCTGCTTCTTTTATTCATTATATTCTTTGTGTGGTTTTCAAGTTCATTCTTTCTAAATCAAAGAAAAAGGGAAATAGGGATCTATGCTTTTATGGGTGTTACAAACTCTGAAATTGCCCTTATATATTCTATAGAATTTATTTTTATAGGAATTACAGCAATTGTATTAGGGTTATTTCTCGGAATTATATTTTGCAAGCTGTTTCTTATGATGTTGGCTAAAGTTGCCATAATGAACATGAAAATAAGGTTTTTTATATCCTATAAGGCAATAGCTGAAACAGCTGTTACATTCTTTATAATCTTTTTTGTAAATTCAATTTTAGGTTATATAAATATAATAAGGACTAAGCTTATTGATCTTTTGAATGCATCTAAAAAGGAGGAAAGCTATCCAAAAGTAAGCTATATAAAGGGCATATTGTCTTTGGTATTTATAGCTATGGGATACTATTTTGCAAGAAAAGCAGCAGGTGGTGTAGGCAATTTTATGGAAAATTTGCCCCTGGCTATTATATTTGTAGTGATAGGGACTTATTGGCTGTTTGGAGCGGCGTATTCTGTACTAATGAAGTTTATAATAAATCAAAAGAAAATACTTTACCGGGGGATAAATATAGTAAGTATATCTAACATTGCTTTCAGAATAAAAAACAATTATAGGACTCTAGCAGCAGTAGCCATTTTAGTAACTGTAACGCTGACTTCCTATGGGACTGTGGCATCTCTTAAGTATTTTGTTAAAATAAGAGATTCTATACAGGCTCCCTATGAAATTTCATATATTTTAGAGGACAATAACAAAGTAAAATCTGAAGTAAAGGACAAGTTAAGAGAAGGTGGCAAAGATATAATTCTTGATGAAAATATAAAATTTCTTATTTTAAAACCACATATAGAAAACCAAACTGAGTTTAAAATGAAAGATTCTGATACGGCGGTAGTAAGATATTCTGATTTTATAAAGATAAGTAGAGATTTAGAGGTAAAAAAGTTAAGGAAAATAGAAAAAGAAAAACTTTTAAAAGGAGAAGCTTTTTATGTGCAAACACCCACAGTGGTAATGAGCCTTATGAATTTTGAAAAGGTAAAAGCATATATAGATGGAAAAAGTTATTTTATAAAGAAAACCTATAAAACCCCTTTGTTTGGCAATGGTATGCCTACAGAATGTCTTATATTAAATGACGAGGATTATAACCTGCTGAGAAGTAAAAATAAGGAATATGATTTTACTGGATTGAAAATAAATAATGTAAATGATATAAAAACAACAGCTGAAAAATTAAAATCTATTGATGCAATTAAAAATACCCTGTATGTCACTGTAAGCAAAGATGTTACAAGTTACAGCACCTTTGGAATAATCTACTTTCTTGGTGCCTTTTTAGCTCTTGTATTTATAATAGCTACGGGAAGTATAATATATTTCAAGCTTGTAAGTGAAGCTTATATAGACAAAGAAAAATACAGCATTTTGAAGAGAATTGGAATGACTTATAAAGAAATATACGGTGCTTCTGCAAGGCAGATAGGTATTTCATATTTGTTTCCTCTCATAGTTGGAATAATTCACAGCTGTGTGGCAATGTCTGTATTAAGTAATCTTATGAGCTACAATATAATAGTGCCTGCAATTTTAAGTATAATAATCTTTATTTTTGTATATGGCATTTATTTTGCTGCAACCACCAAAAAGTATTTAAACATAGTATTATCAAAATGAATTATCTTTTTGGGTTTTTGTCTGTAAGGTGGTATTATAAAAATAACGGTTTTATATTTTTTCAAGCAGACAAAAGAAGCAGCGGATATTGATTCCAGTAAAAGGAAGTGATGAGGTTAAAGTGAAAGTTGATAGAGAAGACAGACTATTTAGTTGTAATAATATGACTGTGATAGAAAGATGTGAAGATTTTACTGTATATAGAATAAAAGATGTTACAGGAGAAGGTATTATGACCTGTCACAAGGTATTTCAAGGTATTGATCTCATATATAATGACTTTCATATGCTGAATTGCTTTTCAGAGTTTGTACCAAAAGTGGAGATGATAGGGATTGATCACTGCAGGGAAGGGAGAATTGAGTGGGAATTTGAGGATAACTCTTATATGTATTTGGGAGAGGGAGATCTTCAAATTAATTCCAGAGATAATCATAACATGGGATTTGGATTTCCTTTAAGTCATTATCATGGAATTACTGTGGCAGTATATGTTGAAGAAGCAGTAAAAACATTATCTACTATTTTAGATGGATTTTCTGTGGAACTCTTTGCATTACGAAAAAAATTCTGTAGTAAAAAGAAACCTTTTATTATGCGTGCCGAGGATTCTATAGAGCATATTTTTTCTGAATTGTATACTATTCCTGACAAAGTGAGGAAAAACTATTTTAAGATTAAGGTTTTAGAGCTTCTATTGTTTTTAAGCATACTGGATGTTCCGTTAAACGGAGAAGAAAGGCCATATTTCCCCAGAAAACAAGTTGAAAAGGTAAAGTTAGTGATGAAGTATATAACTAGAAATGTAGATAAACATATTACATTGAAGGAATTGTCTCTAAAGTTTAATATGCCCATTACCTCCTTGAAACTTTGTTTTAAAGGTGTTTATGGTACTTCACCTTATTCATATATGCGCTATTATCGTATGCATGTTGCGGCATCAATGCTCCGTGGCAGTGATGAAAGTATTGCTGATATTGCAGGAAAGGTAGGTTATGATAATTCCAGTAAATTTTCAGCAGCTTTCAAGTCAGTTAAGGGAATGTGTCCCTATAAATATAGAAAATCTTTTGTCTGAATGGGGTTAAAATGGTTATTGCGGAGTAGATGGCAATAATGAATACAAATATAATATGGGTTGATTAGTTGTAACTAATCAACCCATATTATATTTGTTATGAAAGGGGAGGATACAGAATGAATAAAAAAAATTGGCTGGGAGTGGTGTTGTATTTTGCCAGCTCCTGTAGGATACAGATGATCATTTCGGTAATATGTGCCATTATCAGTGTAGCAGGAGGACTTGTTCCCTATGTAGGTGTATATCAGATTATAATTTTATTTTTTCAGGGACAGGAAAATATAGATGCTATTTTGTTTTGGGCAGCAATATGTGCCGGCGGATATGTGGTAAAGTTTATATCTTATGCAATATCTACTACACTAGCACATTATTCGGCATATAGCATATTAGAAAATATTCGTCTTGATATTGGGGATAAATTGATGAAAGCTCCGCTTGGAACTGTTTTGAATCATACAGTAGGAAAATTAAAAAGTGTAATTATAGATCGGGTGGAAACTATAGAACTTCCACTGGCCCACCTTATTCCAGAAGGTATATCCAATCTTCTACTGCCTATAGCTGTATTTATTTATCTTATTGTGATAGATTGGCGTATGGCGCTCATGTCAATGATTACTATTCCTATAGCATCCATAGCCTATGGCATTATGATGAGAAATTACAATAAAAAGTATAATGATTATATGGAATCCAGCAATTATGTAAACAGTGTTATTGTAGAATATATAGAAGGAATTGAGGTAATCAAAGCATTCAATCAGTCCACATCCTCTTATGAAAAATTTCAAAAAGCAGTGGAGTCTTTTAAGGAGTATACGTTAGATTGGTTTAGAAGTACATGGAAACTTATGAATTTTGGAGGGGCTGTTTTGCCTTCAACTTTATTTGGTACTGTGCCTCTTGGAATGTATTTATATATAAGAGGTTCTCTAAGTCCTGCAGAGCTTACCATGTGTTTGATATTGTCTTTGGGGATTGTGACACCTTTAACCAGCTTTACTGTATTTGTAAATGATGCAAAGTCCATAGAATATGCAGTAAAAGATGCAGATGAATTTTTAAATTTGGATGAGCTTGAAGATGTAAAGGATCAGGTAAATCTTATGCACTATGACGTGGAACTTAAAGGTGTATCTTTTTCTTATGATGTCCACAAAATTTCTGGAGCCGTTAATTCAACAAACAATGTGCTTGAAAATATAGATTTAAAACTTTCCCAGGGTACTTTCGCAGCTTTGGTAGGTCCTTCAGGAGGGGGAAAATCTACTGTTGCAAGGTTAATTGCAAGGTTTTGGGATGTAGGTAGCGGAGAAATAAAAATTGGCGGAGTTAATATTAAAAAAATTCCACTGGTACAGCTTGCTGATACAGTGAGTTTTGTTACTCAGGATAATTTTTTGTTTAACTGTTCTATTATGGAAAATATAAGACTTGGCGATCCAAAGGCATCTGATTCAGAGGTTATTAATGCGGCAAAAGCAGCTTGCTGTGATGAATTTATCAGAAACCTTCATAATGGATATGATACAAATGCAGGAGAAGCAGGAGGAAAATTATCAGGAGGAGAAAAACAGAGAATTGCAATTGCAAGAGCAATATTAAAAAATGCTCCAATTATTATATTGGATGAAGCAACAGCTTTTACAGATCCTGAAAATGAAGATAAACTTCAAAAATCCATTGCAGCTCTTACCAGAGGGAAAACATTATTGGTAATTGCCCATAGGCTGTCAACTGTTAAAAAAGCAGACCAAATTATTGTTATAGAAAAAGGACATATTGTAAATACAGGTACACATGAAAAACTCATTGGAGTATGTACTCTTTATAAAGATATGTGGGAAGCTCATATAGGTTCTAAAAAATGGGCCGTTAATAATGATGACAAGAGGGGTGAAGTATATGTTTAAATCCATAAAACGAATTATTAAGTGGTCCGGGAAACGGAAAAAACGCTTATATATAGGATTTGTGTACTCTTTTTTCAATACTATATTTACGGCAATGCCAATTATGGGAGCTGCTTATGGGTTAAGTCTTATCCTGCAGGATATAAATGGTGAGATCACTTTGACAACAGAGTGGGTATTATATATGTTTATATTTATGATTTTTGCAGTGGCAGGTAGATTTTTATTTGCCTATCTTCGTGCCTCTATTCAGGAAAGTATAGGTTATGAAGTAACTGCAGAACAAAGAATTCTAATTGGTGATATATTAAAACGGGTTTCACTTGGTTTTTTCAGCAAGAAAAATACCGGAGAGATTGCTTCAGCGGTAACAACGGATTTATCTTTTTTTGAAATGTTTGCCATGAAGATGATTGATGTGGTGATAAATGGATATATAAGCGCATTTACTATGGTACTTTGTGTGGCTTTCTATAATATATGGATTGCTTTAATTGCAGTAATAGGGATACTTTTATCTGCTTTTTTCTTAAAACTTATGGGTGATAGAAGTAATAAAAATGCACCCATTCATCAGAAGGCACAGGACAGTATGATTGCGGCTACCATAGAATATATAAGGGGTATGCCTATAGTTAAAGCATTTAAACAGGATGGAGTTTCAAAGGAAGGAATAAAGAAAGCTTATAATATGAGCAAGAATATAAATATTAAAATTGAAAAAAATTATGTGCCTTATAATTGTCTTCATCTGTTTTCACTTAAAATGGCATCTCTTGGAGTTGTGCTTGCATCTGCCATATTTGCTGTAAATAAAACTATGGATATACCTATTATGCTCATGATGACTATTTTTTCCTTTGTGATTTTTGGACATGTTGAATCCATAAATAATTCAGCTCATGTATTAAAAATTATTGATGCTACCATGGACAAATTGAAGGATATAGAAAACGCCGAATTTATTGATAAGCAGGGCAGGGATGTTCAGTTATCTGCCTATGATATTCAATTTGACAATGTGACTTTTTCTTATGAAGATAATTATGTGTTAAAGAATGTGACATTTACCATACCACAGAATAGTACTACAGCAATTGTAGGACCTTCAGGAAGTGGGAAGTCCACCATATGCAGTCTAATTGCCAGATTCTATGATGTAAATAGTGGAAGTATATTGGTGGGAGGTGTTAATGTAAAAGATATGACCTGCGATAGCCTTCTTAAAAATATGAGTATGGTATTTCAAAAAGTATATTTGTTCAATGATACGGTATTTAATAACATCCGCTTTGGAAAACCAGAGGCTAGTTTGGAAGAGATAGTGGAGGCAGCTAGGCAAGCTAGGTGTCATGACTTCATTATGGATCTTCCAAAGGGATATGAGACAGTTATAGGTGACGGCGGTTCCACTCTTTCTGGAGGTGAAAAACAACGTATATCCATAGCCAGGGCAATGCTAAAAAATGCTCCCATAGTTATTTTAGATGAGGCAACTGCTAGTGTAGACCCGGAAAATGAACATGCCATTCAAGAAGCCATCAGTGCGTTGGTACATGGTAAGACTATTATAATTATTGCACACCGTTTGGCTACCATTGAAAATGCAGATCAGATTATTGTAGTGGATAAAGGCAGCATTGCACAGAGAGGAACTCATGAAGAGCTTATGAAGCAAGAAGGGGTTTATAAGAGATTTTTATCCATAAGACAAATAGCAGAGGGCTGGAATATTTGAATTAAAATAGAAAATACAGTGTAACAATTTTAAATATTTTTAATCTATTAATTAAAGTGCCAAAAATTGAATTTGGTACTTTTTGTTATATATTTTTATTATGTTAAATGTAAGTTTACATCAATTAATACAGCATAATTAATAAATTGATAAATTAACAAAAGTCATATTGAAATTAACAAAAATTAATTATATTATAATAATAAATATTAGTTTAAAATAATAATTGATTTTTATAAGGAGAATGTTTATGAAAAAACAATTAGAGTATAAAAAAGATTTGAATAATAAAATTGAGATAATAAGAGAATTGCTCTATGAAAAGATAGAAGATAATGTTGATAGAGAAGAAATTCAGTTTGTAAGCGAGATTTTGGACAAACTTATAGTTGATTATTTTAAATGAGTGAATGTTGTGTTGTTATCTAAATGTACTTAAGAACTGAACATACAATTTTTATCCAATTTGACTTATAAAATACAGCTCTATGTTTTAAATCAATTATTAAAGTAACGATTTCATAATTTTAAGGAGATTTTTTTGATAAATCGTCAAAAATCCTATTGCCTTTTCATAAAAGTTATGATATAGTTTAATACAAGTTATTATTCAAGATAATGTTAATTTACATTCAACAAAAATTAATTACTGTTAAAGTCATCTCATAAACTATTAAAATGCTTTTAATAGTCTTGTAAAGTAAAGCTAGATTTAATTCCATTGTTCATTGTAACTTGTTAACAAAAGTAACTATGTAAAACCACCACAAATAAGTGTATCCATTTAGTTAAAAAACCAAAAGATACACTCACAAATAAGTTAAAACCATCACATTTTAACCAACTAAATTTTATCATGAAAATCATTAATTGTCAATATGAAAGGATTAATAGAAATAATTTTTTGAAAAATAAGGAGGAAAATAATTATGCCATATCATGAATTTGAATGCAGCAAGTGTATTCCAGAAAGAAAACAGCACGCTGTTATAAAAGGTCCTGGAGAGAATTTGACAGATGCTCTTCCGTTGGGATATCTTAACACAATCCCGGGGACTATTTCAGAACGAGGCTGTGCATACTGTGGGGCAAAACATGTTATAGGTACACCTATGAAGGATGCCATTCATATGAGTCATGGACCTGTTGGATGTACTTATGATACATGGCAAACCAAACGTTATATAAGTAATAACGACAATTTCCAGATAAAATATACTTATGCTACAGATATGAAAGAAAAACATGTTGTATTTGGTGCTGAAAAATTGCTGAGGCAGAACATCATTGAGGCATTTAAAGCATTTCCAGATATTAAACGGATGTGTATTTATCAAACCTGTGCTTCAGCTCTTATAGGGGATGATATCAATGCGGTGGCTCAAAAAGTAATGAAAGAAATGCCTGGCGTAGATATTTTTGTTTGTAATTCTCCAGGGTTTGGAGGACCGAGCCAATCTGGAGGACATCATAAAATCAATATTGCATGGATAGACCAGAAGGTAGGAACACTTGAACCAGAAATTAAAAGCGACTATGTTATCAATTATGTGGGAGAGTATAACATTCAGGGTGATGAGGAAGTTATGATGGACTATTTCAAGAGAATGGGTATTCAAGTCCTGTCCACCTTTACCGGTAATGGTTCCTATGATGACCTCAGGAGCATGCACAAGGCACATCTAAACGTACTTGAATGTGCACGTTCTGCAGAATATATTTGTAATGAACTAAGAAAGAGGTATGGCATTCCCCGTCTTGATATCGATGGATTTGGCTTCGGGGCACTGTCATTATCCCTTAGGAAAATTGGATTGTTTTTTGGAATTGAAGATAAAGCTCAAGCTATTATTGATGAAGAAACGGCTAAATGGAAACCGGAACTTGATTGGTACAAGGAACGGCTTAGAGGTAAAAAAGTATGTCTCTGGCCGGGAGGATCCAAACTCTGGCACTGGGCTCATGCAATTCATGAAGAAATGGGAGTGGAAGTGGTATCGGTATATTCAAAATTCGGCCATCAAGGAGATTTTGAAAAGGGTATTTCCAGGTGTGAAGTAGGTGCACTGGCTATAGACGATCCAAATGAACTTGAAGGACTGGAGGCTATGGAAATGTTGAAACCAGATGTTATCTTTACTGGTAAACGTCCGGGAGAAGTCGCAAAAAAAATTCGAGTACCATACTTAAATGCACATGCTTATCATAATGGACCTTATAAAGGATTTGAAGGATGGGTTAGGTTTGCACGTGACATATATAATGCTATTTATTCTCCTATTCATAAGCTTGCTTATTTGGATATAAGTAAAGATGAAATACCTACGGATAAAGGATTCTTAACACAAAGGATGATTTCTAATGTGAATTTAAGTGAGGAAGTAATTTCTTCACCTGATTTAAGAGAGTATACTGGTAAATGTAATATAATTTCAGATTTGTGCAGCAAAACTTATCCGGATTTTCCTCTGCAAAAACAAGTGTCCACATTATAATGGAGGTAGTGATTTATGGAAGATGTAATGAAAGATAGAATCGAACAACTTATTGATTATATTATGAAGAACTGTCTATGGCAATTTAACTCGCGGGCGTGGGACAGAGAGAAACAAAACGAGGGAATACTTACGAAAACCATGCAAATATTATGTGAGGAACCCGCAGAACATGAAACTCCAGCTGACAGGTGCTACTGGGCGGACGCGGTGTGTCTGGCTGATGCTTTCAAAAGCCGCTACTCCTGGTTGGCTGCCATGGACAAAGAAGAAGTTAAAATATTGATGAAGGAACTTAAAGAGCGTATGGATTTTTTAACTATTACAGGTTCTCTTAATAAAGAACTTACAGTTCCACTCTATTAGAAAGGGATGATATTATGTCTTGTGAAGTGAAAGAAAAAGAACGTGCTGGTATTATCAACCCCATATTTACATGCCAGCCTTGTGGTGCCCAGTATGCTAGCATAGGTATAAAAGATTGTATTGGAATAGTACATGGGGGACAGGGGTGCGTTATGTTTGTCCGCTTGCTCTTCTCCCAGCATTTTAAGGAGAGTTTTGAACTCGCATCTTCTTCTCTGCACGAAGATGCTGCGGTATTTGGTGCCCTAAGACGTATAGAAGAAGCAGTGGATGTGCTTTTGATGAGATATCCCCATATAAAAGTTGTACCAATTATCACAACCTGCTCCACGGAAATAATAGGTGATGATATTGATGGTGTAGTTAATAAACTTAATAAAGGGCTTTTAAAGAAAAAATTTGCAGACAGGGAAATTTATCTTGTTCCAATTCATACACCAAGTTTTACCGGAAGTATGGTCAGTGGATACAATATTACAGTAAAGGAATTTGTAAAATATTTTGCAAAAAAAGGTGAACCTAATGGGAAAATCAACCTGATCACTGGCTGGGTCAATCCAGGGGATGTGACAGCACTGAAGCATCTTTTATCAGAGATGAAAGTGGATGCTACTGTTCTTTTCGAAATTGAAAATTTTGACTCCCCTCTTATGCCGGAGGGAAATACAGTTTCTCATGGTAATACAACAGTTGAGGATCTGACAGGAACAGCCAATGCTATTGGAACCATTGCTCTTAACAGGTATGAAGGTGGTCAGGCAGCTGAATATTTAGAAAAAAAATTTGGTGTCCCAGCTGTTATTGGACCTACACCTATTGGCATACGTAACACTGATATTTTTTTAAAAAATTTAAGCAGGATGACTGGAAAGCCAATTCCTAAATCTCTGGTTCACGAACGTGGAATTGCCATAGACGCGATTACAGATGTTGCTCATATGTTTTTGGCAGATAAAAAAGTAGCTATTTATGGAAGTGCTGATCTTGTTATAGGTCTTGCGCAATTCTGTCTTGATATGGAAATGAAACCTATGCTGCTTCTTCTGGGAGATGACAATAAATCCTATATAAAAGACCCACGGATTGAGGAACTTCAGAAAAATGTGGATTATGATATGGAGATTATCACCAATGCAGATCTATGGGAATTGGAGGACCGTATAAAAAATAAGGGACTTAAACTCGATCTGATTCTTGGTCATTCCAAAGGAAGGTTTATTTCTATCGATAACAATATTCCAATGTTACGGGTGGGTTTTCCGGTTTATGACCGTGCAGGATTTTATCGTTATCCTATAATGGGATATGCAGGTGCCATGTGGCTGGCAGAAGCTATAGCAAATACCATATTTACTGATATGGAGTACAAAAAAGATAGGGAATGGATATTAAATATGTGGTAATATATATTTTAAGAAGATACATCTTTAAGTAACTAAATGATGGTAAGATTTATTTTTGATTCTATTAAATTCTGCCAGATATTGTTTGTTATTAAATACTGGCAGAATTCTTAAAAAGAGGTGTAAATAATTGAGTAATATTAAAATTCACTATTTACAGCATGTGTATTTTGAAGGACCTGCAGATATTGTAAGGTGGGCACGTAAAAAAGGACACAAGCTTACAGGAACTCATTTATATAATTATGAGGCACTTCCAGATATGGATGGGTTTGATTGGCTGGTGATTATGGGGGGACCCATGAATATTTATGAAGAAGAAAAATATCCATGGCTTAAATATGAGAAACAATTTATTAAAAAGGCTATTGAAAGCAATAAGGTTGTACTTGGAATATGCCTTGGTGCACAGCTTATAAATGATGTTTTAGGAGGGAAAGTTACTAAAAATTTGGAGCGTGAAATAGGGTGGCTTCCCGTTACTTTTAACTCATCGATTTTAAAATCCAGCTTTTTTAAAAATTTTCCAAAGGAACATTATGTGTTTCAGTGGCATGGTGATACATTTAGTACATTGCCTGAAGGCGCCGTTTGTATTGCCAGCAGCGAGGTCTGTAGTAACCAGGCGTTTATTTATAATAAGAACGTAATAGGCTTTCAATTTCACATGGAAAGCACTAGAGATAGTATTTCCCTGCTTATAGACAACTGTTTGGATGAAATAAAAGATGGGGGCAGCTATGTACAATCAGAGGATGAAATTAAATCTCAAATGAATTTGTTAATTGATGCCAACTCACTGATGGAGAATTTTCTCAATGGACTTGAGGCGTATTATTTAGAAGGGAAGTAATAATTATGGAAAAAATAAGTTATACAGCCAGAATATGCAGTGACGAAGAAAAAATCAATAATTTTTTAACTGAAAAAAGGGTAGGGGTATTAGGTATGTGTGATAAGGAGGGTAAACCTTACTCCATACCTGTAAATTATATATATGAAGATGGTAAAATATACATTCATGGTATGGGAAGCGGCAAAAAAAATAATATACTCAAAGAAAAATCTTCTGTTTGTTTTACGGCTTTTGAAGAATTTGGAACAGTTAAAGACTCCGTACCCTGTAAATGTGATACTTCTTATTTTAGTGTAGTTATCTTTGGAAAAGCAATCTTAGTAGAAGATTTGGAAGAAAAAGCCCGGATACTTACACTGATTGCAGAAAAATTTGTTCCAGGTTTTTTTAAAAATCCCCTTTCCAAAGAATTTGTAAGTAAATATCGCTCTTCCCGTGATAATAATACCACAGCTGTCTATTGTATTTCCCCAGAAGATATTACTGCTAAAGAAAACCCAATTGATATGGAGAATATGGTATAATCTAGCTAATAGAATAGATGAAAATTTATTTTACATACTTTTAGTGTAGAAAGGATAAAAAATGCTTGGTATTACTAAATTATTATGCGGATCTGAAAATTTTGGAGACGGGTTGCGCTATGCTTCTGGTGCAGGAAGTGAAAAAAGTGGTGCAGCTAAGGGAAAGGGACCTGTAGTTGTATGGAATTGTACTAATAGCTGTAATCTAAAGTGCAGGCACTGCTATGCCGATTCTCAAAATAAAAAGTTTGAAGAAGAACTGGATTCAAATGAAGCAAAATATTTAATAGAGGATTTGGCAGAATTAAAAGTACCGGTACTTCTTATTTCCGGTGGAGAACCTCTTATGAGAGAGGATTTATTTGAATTATTAAATTATGCAAAAAATTATAACATTAGAAGTACAATTTCAACTAATGGAACATTAATAGATAAAAGAACAGCTAAAGATTTAAAATTAAATGGTGTAAGCTATGTAGGGATCAGTCTGGATGGAATAGGCACAAATCATGATAAGTTCAGAGGGGTAATTGGAAGCTTTAACAAGTCTTTAGAGGGAATCAGAAATTGTATGGAAATAGGTCAGAAAGTGGGACTTAGATTTACAATAAACAAGAGCAATTACCATCAGCTAGAAGACATTTTTTACTTAATAAAAGAAGAGAAAATACCCCGGGTATGTTTTTATCATTTAGCCTATTCTGGAAGAGGAAATGCTATGGCCAGAGAAGACATTACCTTTGAACAAAAAAGACAAGCCCTTGATATTATAATGGATAGGGCAGTGAGATTTGGAAAGAATGTTGAGATTCTAACGGTAGGTAACCATGCGGATGCGGTTTATTTATACCTTCAAGTTAAAAAGAAATATCCCCATTTAAGAGATAGAGTATGGGATTTAATACAGACAAATGGTGGCAATAGATCGGGAATGGCTCTTGCAAATATTGATTTTAAGGGACATGTACATGCAGATCAATTCACCCAGCAGCACAGCTTTGGAAACATAAGAGAAAGAAAATTTAGTGACATATGGAAAAATCCTTCTAATCCTCTAGCTGTTGGACTAAGAAATAGAAAATCCTTATTAAAAGGAAGATGCAGCAGTTGCAAATGGTTAAATGTATGTAATGGAAATCTCAGGGTAAGGGCAGAAGCTACCACAGGAGATTTTTGGGACTCTGATCCATCCTGTTATTTGACTGATAAAGAAATAGGGATTTTAATATAGTGAAATAGGAGGATGTATAAGTCTTGATAATATCATGGAATACTACAAATAAATGCAACATGAGATGTAAGCATTGTTATAGAAATGCTGGATCAGAAGTTGAAGGTGAGTTAAATACATCAGAAGCTAAAAAGTTAATTGAGGATATAAAAAAAGCCGGATTTAAAATCATGATATTCTCCGGGGGAGAACCATTGATGCGTAAAGATATTTTTGAGCTTATAGAACATGCGGCAAAATGTAAACTTAGACCCGTACTTGGAAGTAATGGCACTTTGATTACCAGGGAAACAGCTCTGAAGCTTAAAGCTGCAGGTACTATGGGCATAGGTATTAGTCTTGATAGTCTTGATAGTAATAAACATAATGAATTTAGAGGATTAAATACAGGCTGGCAAGACACCATAAAAGGAATAGAAAACTGCAGGGAAGTGGGTCTAGGCTTTCAAGTACACACTACAGTTATGGATTGGAACTTTAAAGAAATACTGGATATAACAGATTTTGCTGTTAAAATGAGAGCTGTTGCCCACCATATTTTTTTTATAGTACCTACAGGTCGTGCCCAAAATATTCAACATGAATTTTTAAATGCCCCTCAGTATGAAGAACTTCTCACAAACATAGTCAATAAGCAGAAAGAAGTATCCATAGAGATAAAACCTACTTGTGCACCGCAATTTATGAGAATTGCAAAACAAAAAGGAGTTCCATATAGATTTTCAAAAGGATGTATAGCGGGAATAAGTTACTGCATTATTAATACTAAAGGTGACGTGCAGCCCTGTGCATACCTGGATATATGCGTAGACAACGTTAGAAGTAAACCTTTTTATGAAATATGGAAAAACAATAGTGTGCTGAGGGAACTTAGAACACTAAATTATAAGGGAAAATGTGGAATTTGTACATATAAGAATTTATGTGGGGGCTGCCGTGCCAGAGCTGCATTTTACAACAATGGTGATTATATGGCAGAAGAAAGTTTATGTATTTATGAGGAGAGAGGTCAATAAGTGAAAGGAAAAAGTATGGATTTACTAAATATTATGCAAAATGACTTTCCCATAGAATCAAGACCTTTCTTAACTTTGGCAAATAAATTGGATATGACCGAAGAAGAGGTTATAGAACTTATAAAGAAATTTAAAGAATCAGGCTATATTCGCAGATTAGGAGGGGTTTTTGATTCAGGAAAGTTAGGATATACAAGTACCTTATGTGCAGTAGAAGTTCCAGAAGAGAGAGTTGAGGAAGTGGCATCTATAATAAATGGTTATAGTGGTGTCACTCATAATTATCTAAGAATGCATAAATATAATATGTGGTTTACATTAACGGTATCCACCAGTGAGAGTATTGAACATACTCTCGAAGAAATAAAAAATAGCATAAAAATTAATAATATATTGGTTCTAAATTCCTTGAATACTTTTAAAATAAAAGTGAACTTTAATGTAGAAGGAGTATAAAATTTATGGATTTACTAGATAAAGCTATCATTTCTAAGCTTCAGGAAGATCTGCCTTTAGTTCCCCAGCCCTATAAGCATATAGCTTGTGAATTAGGGATTTGTGAAGAAGAATTACTTGGTAGATTGAAAAAATTAAAGGAAGAAGGAATACTGCGTAGAATAGGTGCTATATTACATCATAGAACTGTAGGGTTTAAAGCTAATGCCATGGTTGCATGGAATATTTCAGAGTGTAGAATTAAAGAGGTAACAGATATGATGGTTACTTTTCCAGAGGTAAGTCACTGTTACCAGCGCAGGGCCCTGCCAAACTGGAATTATAATATCTATACAATGATACATTCTAAAAGTTTTGAGCAATGTGATAGTATTATCTTACATATAGCACAGCGTATAAATATAAATGAATATGAAGTTTTATACAGTACTAAAGAATTAAAAAAAAGCAGTATGAAATATTTCCTATGAGCTTTCTGAATAAAAATGATTCAAAGACAAAAAACTAAACTGATTAATGAGTATTTTAAAAGAGATTGAAATTGTTTAATTGCAATAATATAATTATTGTTATAAAATTGTAATTAACAAATTTATAATAGGAGGTTTTGCTGCGATGGAGGTAAGAAAAGGTAAAAATAAATTTTATATAGGATATGAAGAAAAGGAACCTTTGGGTGAAATAATATTGGATGATTTCAATAAGAATCCAATAACAATTGAACATACTTATGTGTCAGAAAAGCTAAAAGGTCAGGGTGCAGGTAAACGGTTGGTTAAGAGCGTTGTTGATTTTGCAACGGAAGAAAATAAAAAGGTTATACCAGTGTGTGAATTTGCAAAGAAAGAATTTTCAAAAAATAAAGAATATGAGAGTGTATTGGATGCTTCCACAACTATTTGAGTATAAGCACTACTAAGATTGAATTAGTAGTGCTTATATATTTGAATATTCTTCAAGAAAAATTTATTTTCACTAAATTCTCCTTTTTCTAAATTGGAAAGGGTATCCTGGAACTGATATATAATAGCATCCATTTCATCTAGTTTGTTTAATAATTCGGCTTCTAGAATCATGGGTCTTCTAGGAGAGCCATTTTCTTCAGAACCATGGTGAGAAATTAAAATATGTTTTAAAACCATTTCATCCTCCGCAGGAATATTTAATTCCATGGCTGCATCGTGGAGCATAATTACTCCCTGTACTATGTGACCAAGCAATTTACCTTCTGCAGAATAATCTTCTACTATGCCATTTTCATTGGAACTTAGTTCATTCAATTTTCCTATATCATGAAGTATAATCCCTGATATGAAAAGTTCTGTATCTATACCATATTTATATATATCTGCAAGGGCAGCACCGCTTTTATACATTCTATATATATGATATAAAAGGCCTCCTTGTATAGCATGATGGACTACTTTTGCCGCAGGATAGTAGAGAAGTTTGTCTTTATTATCCTCTAAAAGTTTTGTAACCACTTTTTTGAAGCTTTCATTTTCAAAATGGGATACTCTTGTTAAAAGTTCATTATATATATCCAAAGGTTTTATAGGAGAAGTTTTTATAAAATCTTCTATGCATACATTATCATCTTTGGTAATTGTTCTGCACTGTAATACGGTGAGCTGGAGAGTATTTTTGTAAGTTTTAGGAATTGTCCTTATTTTAATAACACTACCAGGGGAGATATCGGGGATATCTGTAATACTTTTATCCCACATAACTCCTTTTATGGAATCTTTGCCGTCGGTGAAAGTAAATTTAATGTAGGGTGAATTATTAGAGGTTAGTCCTTCAGATATCTCATTTACCATAAGAAAAATATCACTAAGTTTATTATGAATTAATTCTTTAATTTTCATTTAACAGTACCTTCTTTCATTTGATTTTATATCATTAAATATTATAATGATATAAAGTGATTAAAATGATTCTTAGGATAAAAGTATGTATCGTAGATACAGTTAATATTATACCCTAAGTTCAAATTTATTGTACATGAATGACACAAAATCAGGAAGGATATGTATATAAAATGATATTTGTAATTCAGTTGTTAGTTAAAACATGTATAGAAACCGTATATCTTATAGGAATGATAACTTTAATTGGGTTACTTCTTGGAGTATTAAGAAATAATTCCATAAGGAATTTTCAGAGAAGTTTTGGGAGTAGGGCATTAATGGTAACAGGGGTCATAGGAGTTCCCATACATGAATTGAGTCATGCTATATTTGCCTTATTGTTTAGGCATAAGGTTAGTAGAATAAAATTGCTTCAAAAACCAGATGCACAGGGAGTCATGGGATATGTACAGCATAGTTATAACAAAGGAAGTATTTATCAGCAGATAGGAAATTTTTTTATAGGTATTGCACCTATATTTGGAGGAGTTCTTTCCATTATCTTATTGATGAGAATTACAATACCACAGGCTTATGAAAAATTTGCCAGTATATTGATAAAGGGTTTAAATATCACAGTGATTAATAAAAGCACAATGGAAATAATGATGAATTCTTATGGGGAATTGATAAGGATTATTTTCTCAGTAAAAAATTTTGAGAACATCTACTTTTATATATTTTTATTTATAGCTGTGTGTATATCATCTCATATGTCATTAAGTATTGCTGACATAAAAGGAGCTTCCAGAGGACTTGCAGCCATATTTTTTATATTATTAGTACTTAACTTTTTTAATTTATCCAAATATTTAGCTTCATTTAACTTTATAAAGTATAATATTATAGTAACAGGGTTTTTGCTTATAGCTGTGATACTTTCTGTAATAACATACCTGGTAAGTTTGATTTTAGTTGCCCTGAGGAGAACTTCCTTAATATAAAAAGCAAGGAGAGGAAACATGGACAAGTATAACAGAGAAACTGAAAGTTCTGATTTTCATGTAAGTAGAGATAATGATATAGAACGGTATATTGTAAATGATAGTATAGAAAAATATATAGTTCAAGGTAACGTAGAAACTAAAAAAGAGAATTTACCTACCATAGCAAAGAGTAAGAAGAACAAAAAAGATAAGAAGGGTATTTGGGGTATAATTGGAATTATTATTGCAGCACTTATAAAACTTAAATCTATAATAATACTTATTTTTGCCAAGTTAAAGTTTTTATTAATATTTTTTAAATTAGGTAAATTTGCTTCAACATTAATATCCATGTTATTAATGATTTTGGTGTATGCTAAAATCTATGGATGGGCCTTTGGACTGGGTTTTGTAGTATTGTTATTTGTCCACGAAATGGGACATTATTTAAGTGCTAAAGCTGTTAAGCTTGATGTAACTCTTCCTCTTTTTATTCCATTTGTGGGGGCCTTAATAAGTATGAAAGAAGAGCCTAAGGATGCAGTAACAGAAGCTAAAGTTGCAATAGGCGGTCCTTTAATTGGAAGTCTGGGAGCATTAATTTGTTTTATATTGTATTTTTCACTTAAAGAAAATTTTTTAATGGCTCTGGCTTATACAGGGTTTATGCTGAATTTGTTTAACCTTATACCTCTGCACCCTCTTGATGGCGGCAGAATTGTATCTGCAATATCTCCCAAGTTATGGTTCATAGGAATACCTATTGCGGCAATTGCATTATTTAAGTTTTTCAACCCTATTATTTTACTATTGCTTATACTCGGAATTTTTCAAGTTATTAATCAATACAAAAATCCTGATAAGGCTTATTATGAAGTAAATCCTGCTACAAGGTGGATATTTGCTTTTATGTATTTTGGATTAATTTTATTTCTTGGAATGGGAATAGCATATATCCATGGTATCCATGAATATATGCTGGTTAAGTAGAAGGACTGTAATTACAGTTCTTTTCTTTTGTATATGTTTAAAGATATTAAAATAGAAATTATAAAAATTACAATTGATATTAATGGCAGGATAGAAGAATAGGTGTTAAATATTTGTTCATATGGAACATTTACATTAAGTTTTAAAAAAAGTACTACAAGGATCCAAGGCACGAAAAATACCATCATTATTATTAACCTGCTTTTTTCTACGCCATATTTAAATAATATGGGCAAAATAATGGATATATATAAAATTCCCACAGCAGAAAGTATAGTGGACTCAAATAACATTTCTTTAATTTCAGTTGAACCTATGAGCAAATTAAGTATTATATTAAGAAGAAAGGCTGCTGCGAAAAAAAATATACTTATAATATATTTACTTATCACCATATCATCTCTGGAAAGAGGCATGGATAATGCATATTTATCCCATTTTGCTTTTTCATCGTAGGACATAAAAGTTGTAGGAAGGATAGCGCACATTACCATAATCATGGCACCCATAAAGTTATTTTTACTTGATACAGACATAAAACCATAAAAAATTAAAAATATAGCCCAAATTTTCCACTGCTGCTTTAAATTCATAAAATCTTTTAATATCAATCCTTTCATTATATTGCCTCCTTCGTATAATACAGCATTATATCTTCGATATTTGGTGGATCTATAGTATATTTTCCATGAATTTTATCTCTTAATATCAGTGCCTCTACTCCAAAATTATTTTTACGATATCCTTTAACTGCTGACTTATCAATAGCTTCAAACTGTGAAGGGGAACATTTTAATATACCATGACTTTCTATCAAGTCATCTTTAATGTCACTGAATATAATTTTACCTTTATGGAGAAAGGTAATGTAGTCACAGACTTTTTCGAGATCACTTATAATATGGGATGACATGAGGATAGAATGATCCGAATCCTGTATAAATTCTAGAAATACATCCAGAATTTCATCTCTTACTATAGGATCAAGTCCACTGGTGGCTTCGTCAAGTATAAGGAGTTTTGAATCATGGGATAGGGCAACTGCAATAGAAAGTTTCATTTTCATGCCCCGGGAATACTCCTTTATAATTTTATTATTAGGTAAATCAAAATATTTTATATAGGATTGAAAACTGTCCTCTTTCCAAGTTTTATAGATATTTTTCATAATAACGTTAATATCTTTTGGGTTTAAATTTTCAGGAAAACAACTTTCATCCAGAACAACACCTATATGTTCTTTCACTAATTTCATATCTTTTTTGTTATCATGGCCTAGAATAGTAATTGTCCCGCTGTCACCATTAATTAAATCAAGTATTAATTTAATCATGGTGCTTTTACCTGCACCATTTTCCCCAATAAGGCCCATTATAAAACCCGTAGGCAGTTTCAAGTTTATATTATCCAGTTTAAATCCGTCATATTCTTTTGATATACCGTTAATTTCTAAAGCATAATCCATTTCTTACTCTCCTTTATATAGTAGTGTCATTATTTCAATCAATTCATTTAAACTGAGTCCGCAAATATTTGCGGATTCAACAATTTGCTGCATAAGATTTTCAATGTTTCTAAGCTGTTCTTCTCTTATAAATTCAGTATTTTTACTGGCTACAAAACTTCCTTTACCTGTAATAGATACAATGAATCCTTCACGTTCAAGTTCCTCATATGCGCGTTTTGTAGTTATTACACTGATGCGAAGCTCTTTGGCAAGCAGCCGCATGGAGGGCAGCGGTTCTCCTTCTTTTAATTTATCTGATATAATCATGTTCTTAATTTGAGATGCTATTTGTTGGTAGATTGGCTGTCCGCTTGAATTACTGATAATAATATGTATATTCAATTTTATTCTCCTTGTGAATATTGTATATATATAATATATACAATATTTATAAAAGTGTCAAGGGCAAAACAGTGGATTAAGTTTATTTTAAATGATATATTATAGGAAATTTCCCAATTCCTCTGATGGGATATGGAATCTCACCTATAATAGGCTAGGCCTATAAGAAATAATATTTCTGGTGACCGGATTGATGGAGTAATTAGAGAAGGGAATCTATGACTTGTTTCTGATAAGTCAGTTAGGACAGATGGAAAAAGGGCTTTTGAAAAATCAAAGCTGCCCTTTTTCTTCTTTAGTATTATTTTTAAATATTTTGTATGAGTATATGACTAAAAGCAATACTATGAATATGGTGGAGAATCTATACATAAAAACATAATTGCTGCGTTCTGCAATAAAACTTAAAAAAATGGCTCCTAGTGTGTAGGATAAGTCCATAGAAGATAAAAAAGTTCCATTTGCAGCTCCTTTTCGGTTATGTGGAGAACGATTTACTGTCCAGGCTTGTAGAGATGGCTGCACAGCCCCGTATCCAAGGCCATAAAACAAAGAAGATATTATAAGTAATAATGTGGAATTTGCATAGGATAGTATTATTAGTCCTATTATCATGGAAATTGATCCTGGAATTATTATGATAACATGTCCTCTTTTATCAAATATTCTTCCTACAAAGGGTCTTGTAATTAAAATCATTGCAACAAATCCTATGAAATAAACCCAAATAGAAGATATATTAATTTCTTTACCATATAACATTATATAGCTCATAATTCCACATAGTGTTATTACTAGAAGAAAACACAGTAAAGAGGGCAGGGCAGCTCTTTTTTCAAAGGATTCTACCGGTGAAAAAATTTTCTTTGAGTTAGATTTTGCAGCAATTTTCTTAGGTGTCTTAACCTGAAGAAGAAATAGCACTCCAATAATTACTAAAGCTATTGAAATAAAAGCAATATTTTTAAAACTATATAGGTTCATTAAAATTATTGCAATCATGGGGGATAAAGCCATGGATATTATCATAGAGAGGGAATAGTAACCCATGCCTTCACCACGTTTTTCTTTAGGTATAATATCGGAAAAAATGGCAGCAGCACCAGTAGAAGCAAGTCCCCATCCTACTCCTTGAATAACACGAACAATTATTATGGCATCTACAGGAAGCCAAATATAAGATAGTGTAGTTATATTAAGAATTATTCCCCCTATTACAAGTAAGGGCTTGATTTCAAGTTTGTCCATGATGCTACCTGAAATTAGCCTGATAAGCAGTGAAGTTATTGAAAAAGTGCTTACTACAAGACTTGCTTCAAAGTTACTGCCGCCACAGAGTTTTGTGTATGCAGGTAAAGTCGGTACAAGCATATAAAATCCTAAATATATAAATAGATTGCAAAATAGCATTACTATGTAACTTTTAGTCCATAGCCTTTTAGACATCCATTGAAGTTCTCCTTCCAAGATGATTCCTCCTTAAATGTTAATTTATCCGAAGGCTACCATTGCTAACACCCATCTTTTTCAAAGTGGGAGATAAGCACTGCTACGCCCTTGGATAAGTTCTTCTAAGGTTCAGATAACGATGTGTATTCCTTATAAGCAAACTCCACCTGAACCTAAGAATCACTTGATGTTTTTGTTAATCTGCAAAAGAACTTTGCGGTATATATTTAATTCCTCGCAAGATATATCATGAAGTATATCCTTAAATATTTCCTCTAAAAAGGGAGTAACTTTCTTACATATGTTTACACCATCTTCTGTTATATGTATTGAAAAGGAGCGTCTGTCATTTTCAGAGGCATGTCTTTCAATAAAATTTTTTCTTTCCATTATATCAAGTATTCTGGTTAATGTGGACTGATCTTTATCTGAAATTTCTGCTAAAAGTTTTTGACTTATTCTATTCTTTTTCGATAAATTTACTAATACCAACCACTGCTCAGTAGTTAGATGAAATTTTTTTAATTGCTTATTCACATAATGCACTAATTTTTTGGAAATCTTATTAGTTAACATTCCAATATCTTCATCATAAGATTTAAGCATGGTATTCTATCTCCTTAAAATAAAATTGTTATATCAATAATTTGTACAACAACTAATTATAAACAGATTTAAACACATTTTTCAATAGGTATTATATAAATTAAAGTTAATAACATAAAATGATTTCATTGTCAAAAATCAATAAATTACATTATTATACAGAGGTTTTTATACTTTTTTGTAGAATAATTACTATAATGTATATTAATATAGATTTAATAGTATTGATAAGTTTAATTTCAAATAATTTATAATGAGGTAGCTTATGGTAAATATATTAGTATTAGAAGATAACCAAGTTCAAAGAAAAATTCTAGTTGAAACAATAACACAAATAGACAAGCACTTTATTATTTATGAGGGGGATAGTGAAAAGGAAGGTCTGGAAATTGCAAATGAAAAGGAAATATCATTATTTTATGTAGATATCAGTTTAAAAGGCTCTTCAGGACTGGATTTTGCAAAAAAGTAAGAGCCATAAACAAATATAAGTTAACATGGATTGTATTTATAACCACTTATGTAAAACATATGTTGGAGGCATTTAAAGAAATCCATTGTTATGACTATATTATAAAACCCTACAAAAAAGAAAAGGTAAGAGAAGTTACTTTAACTCTTCTAAAAAATAAGAGGCGGGAAGATATAAGACTTATTGATGAAAAAAAATATGTAGTATTTAATGTAGGGGGAACTCTCCTTAAAATTTGTGTTGATGAGATTATTTTTATTGAAGTATATTTAAGAACTTTTATTATACACACTAAAACTGGAAAATATGAGGCAAAAAATACTTCCTTAAAGAAAATAAAAGAACAGATGAAGTATTTCAATTTTATTCAAGTGCATAAATCGTATATTGTCAACTTTAAATTAGTAAAATCCATTGATAGGACTACATGTCCATGGAACATACAATTTGAAAATTATAAAGAGTGTGTACCTATAGGAAATAAATTTAAAGATGATGTACTCAAGAAATTTAAAGATAATTTTAGAGGTGTGCTATGAATAACTATGAACTTTTTTTTAGTTCTTTTACAGAATTAATCAGTATACTTATATTGTTCAATGCCTTCAATAAGAATTCTCAGAATAAGTTTATAAAAAGTTTTATTATTATTTTATTATCGAGTATAGTGGCAGTCATAACCAATTCTTTTACTTCATGGATAGGAACACTCATCAATTTTGCTTTTCTAGTATTTATGCTTATGTTCTTTTATAAAAAAAACATGAGGGATCTGGTGATAGAATATACATTTATAATAGTATTTGTCATGGTAATGGAATTAATTGTAGATAGAACTTTAACAGTATTTGTATTCGGAGAACTTAATAGTGAATTTCTCAATTATATTTTCACTAATACGATAATGATAATTTTATGTATTTGCATTTATTTTTGGGTTATCGATAAAATTATATTTAATATGTATAAAAGAATAAATAAATTGTATTTTTTATTAATAAACTTCATTATCTATGGTGTTGTAGCAAAGCTGATATGGGAAAGTGACAAATATATTATACTGGAGAATGCCTTTGCATTTATCATGATACCTATTGTGATGTGTATTGTAAATTTAATATTTATTGTCTATAGTGAAAATATTGTAGAACATAAAAAATCCCTGGAAACCTATAACAAATACAATTCTGTAATTTTAGATTTAATAGATGAAATAAAAAGCAGGCAGCATGATTTTAAAAATCATTTCTCAACTATATATGGAATGGTATTAACTTATGATGAAAAAGAGTTAAGGTATGAACTGAAAAATTATTTGGAATCCCTGCAAAAGTCTCTTTCAGACACTGAAGAATATATATACATGGGCAGCAAGGTTTTTGCCGCAGTAATTTATGTAAAAGTTAGAGAAGCAAAACAAAAAAATATTGATTTTTGTTTTAACATTGAAGATAATACTATAAAATTTCCGTTAAGAGGATACGAACTGTCAGAAGTGCTAAATAATTTGATTGACAATGCCTTTCAAGCAGTAATGAACATGAAAACAGATAAAAAAAACGTATATTTAAGGATAATGCAAAATGATAAGGAAAAGTGTATAGAGGTAGGTAATACCAAACCTGAAATGTTTGAAAAGGTTATTCCAAATATTTTTTACAAGGGTTTTACTACTAAAAAAGAAGATGGGCATGGATATGGATTGTACAATGTAAAAAAGATAGTACAGAAGTATAAAGGTAAGATTGAAGTTTTAATAGAAGATGAAAATGTAATTTTCAGGATAACGTTTTATTCCATATGAATTTTTATTTGGAGATTATTTGAAATATTTACGATACTATAATTTGTACAGAATGTAAATACAAAAAGCATGAAATGGTGTTTTTTAAGCATGAAAAATTGTTAAAAGGTAGTAATATGTTTTTCATGCATGAAATAGGCTGTTTCGTGCTTTTTGTATTGAATATAAAATATATATCCATATAATCCTAAGTATGGCAACTGTATGTATAATTATAATACTTTACATATAAATTTTCTAGGTTGCCAAGATTTTTAAGGGGGAATAAGAAATGTTAAGAAGGAAACTGTCAACACTTTTTTTATGTGCATCCTTGTTACTGTGTAATTTACCTTTTAGTTCATCAGCTTTTGCTAGTCCATCAGATGTAGATACGGCTAATATTCAAGATATTACTTTAACTGAAACTGATAAATCAAGTATCAGGGAGTCTATTGATGAGGTGTTATCTTTTAGGTATGAAGTATTAAAAACAGGTGAGGCAAAAGATTACCGTTATGTAATCAAGGAACCCAAATTATTAGAATTAATTAATAAAAAAAGTAAACTTGATGTAGATTGGTTTAAGAAATTTGACGGTAGGACTAAAGAGTATATTTCAGATGTAAATATACTTGACTTAAATAAAACAGCAGATAATACTTATGTAGTAAATGTACTTTATGGTGTAGAATATCAATTAGAAGGAGCAAACTTTACATCCAAATCTAAAAATGAAAAGTATAGGTTTGAAGTTAAATATGAAGATGGTAAATGGTATATTACTAAAATGCTAGATTTAAATGAAGATAATGGTATAGATACAAACCAACAAATAAGTCAGGCAAGTTCTTCAGCAATTAAAGATAATAGTACCGAGTTTTCAAATTATAATGATATTATTGATTCAGAAATAAAAACTATAGATGATAAATATCAAAATATGGATGAAAATTATAAAAATTATGTACAAAGTGATTATGAAAATAGTAATTCTAAAATTAGTTTACAATCTTACTCAGGCTATAATGCTGCTAGTGCAGTGGCTTATGCACAAAGGTATGGTGCAAATCCTAATCCTAAATATGTATATTCCAAAGACTCGCATGGTAACGATGCAGATTGTACAAATTTTGTGTCTCAGTGTGCTTTAGCTGGTGGAATTCCCGCTAGTAGATATTGGTATGCCTATTCAGCAGCATGGGTTAATGTAGAGAAATTTTATACTTATATGGCTTCTAATGGGTATGCATCCACTATTGAAGGTGCTAGAGGTAAAGGTACAAAAGGTGCTAGAGCAGGTGATATAGTTCAATTTCGTAGAGGTGGAGAGTGGGTACATTCAGTAATTTTAAGTGGAACTGTAAATGGTGGTCAGTGGGTATATTGTGGTCATTCTAATGATTGTGTTGACTCTCCTCTGTATGAGAGATATGATTCAGGTGGATATTCAAGCCTACGAACACTAAAATTTTGGCATTAATGTAGTTTAAACATGAAGAATATATGGAGTGTTAAAAATTGCTTCCTAAAGGTGGCTTTTAGCACTTCATTTTTATATTGATGCCTAGAATTTGCATAAAATATTTAGTATAACCTAATAGTATAATAAAAAATAAATAAAACCTCTTCCACGGAGAATTTTCCAGTCCTTTTATACATATAATATTAAAAAAATATGATCTGGCAATATTAATGGGTATAAAAGGAAATGTAGAGGGATATTAGCTTAAAAGAAAAACAGGAAATAATATTAAAACATTTAAGAGATGTAAAATAATATACTCATTTTTGCTCATTTAAAGTTTAATAATCATTAATAAGGATATGTTAAATTCATAACAAAACTATAAAATTAGTTTACTGAAATATGAGGAACATGAATGTTATCTAAAAAAGAACCTATTTATAGTATAAGATTTGAAAATCAAAAGTATACTATAAATAGGCTATTTTATTTATTTCTATAGATTTAAGCTATTTTTTATATGATTGTTATTCTCCCCAACCATCAATTAACCAAGTTGAATTTTTGTCTTTTCTTATGACAGTGAACCATTTAGTCTCTTTATCTCTATGAAATACCCAATCTACACTAATATATTCAATTTTATAAATTTTTACATTTTCTTCTGTTGCACCATTTCTTCTTCCTCTTCCATTTTCTAGGTATGATTTCTTTTGAAAGGGGTTAGTCTCTTCTGATATACTCTTAATTTTAATATAATTAATGTATTTAATATTCTTAGTATCTTTAGAACCCTTTCCCCAAATTATAGAAGCATAATCTTTAGTTACTAAATTTTTTTGAGCTTTTTTATCATTTTGATTCAAATATTTTATATAATTTTCAACTACTTTCTTAGGTTGCAGTAATTGTCCTTTAGTATTTATTTTATCACTACCGTCATCTTTAGAAAATATATTAACACTAATCAGTGAAACTATGATTACCATCACAACTAAAATTCCTATCAGGACACCTTTTTTTCTCTTTTTCAAATTAAACATATTTTTAAGTCTTCCCTTTAATATATTCTTATTATTAAATCCTGTAATTAAATTCTGTTTCAAAGTATTATTTTTATTAAGCCTTATTGAATTAACAAGAGCGGAGGCATATAATTTTCTTTCTTCCATATCTGACTTTTCAAGTACAGCTTCATCACAGGACAATTCACAGTCTTTGTTTATTTCTCTGCACATAACATAAACCATAGGATTAAACCAATGCATGGATGAAATTATTAATACTAAAAGCTTATACATCATGTCATATTTTTTATAATGCATAAGTTCATGTTTTAAGATATATTTTAATTCTTGAGTATTATATAAAACTGAAGGAATTAATATACAGGAATTAAATATTCCAATGCCAAGAGGTGTTGAGATTCCCCGGCAGAACTTGAGAGAAATTTTTCTTTTAATATTCATTTCAACTAACAATTCTGAATATATATTTCTAATTTCACTGTCGGGTACATCATAAGTGAAATGTTTGATTTTATTGTTGAAAATAATATAGGAAATAATATAATAAGCTAAAAATATTACTGACACAATGAGCCATATATAAAACAGTATTGTGAAGTAGTTTTCCATAGGATAGCTGCCAGTTATTATATTAGGACTGTTTTTTATTTTCATACTTTCATTTAAAGAAATTCCACTATCTATAATTGTCTTTACATTGTTTGGAGCGTGTTGAAAAGTATTGGATATCTTTTCTGGAATATAAATTGGAATTTTAAAAGGCATAATCATTTTAAGTATTACAGCCAGCCATATATAATAATTAAAGGCACTGGTATATCTTTTAAATAAGGTTTTTCTTAAAATTAGAATAAGTATAATTATTATGCTGCCTGTTAAAGAGGTTTTTAAAAGATTTTTCATGAATATTTCAATCATACTATCACCTATTTTTAATCCATTTGTCTAACTCATCTAAATCATCTTCTGTAATATCATTATTATCATGAAGTGTGGTAATAAAACTTTTTAATGAACTTCCATGGACTTTTTTGAAGAAATCCCTTGTTTCCAATCCTAAATATTCATTTTCTGTTACAATGGGTGTATAATAAGTAATTTTTTTACCCTTTGCCGCTGCTATGAACTTTTTCTTTGCCAGACGTGAAAGTAGTGTTAAAATAGTTGTATTTTTCCAACCCTTTTTTTCTTCTAAGATTTTAATAATTTCTTTTGAAGATATAGGAATTTCACCACTCCAGATAACTTTCATGACTTCCAGTTCCGATTCAGGAATTTTCATAATTGACAATATAAAGCACCTCCTTAATATATATTCTACGTGTGTAGAATATATATGTCAAGTGCTTTTAAATGAAATGTTATTTTTATATAATAATAGCCACATGTAGTATTTTATCTGAAATATAAAATACTACATGTGGCCGTTTTTTACATGAATCGGTGCCATACATCATGTTGGTGACATCCTATCTTCATAGTGATAAGCCTAGCAATCTTTTACAAATTTTATTCTGACTTTTAAAACTTTAGCTCTATGTGTGCTGCCATTTTTATTTGGTAGATATAATCTGCTGTGCCATTTTGACCAATTCATCTTTTGATATATTAGAATCAATTGTTAAGAAAGAATAGTCAATTCCATTTTGCATCCAATTTAAATATTGAATTTGGGAGATTTCTACCTCATCAGATCCATAGCTGAATACATATTTACCAGAGGATTTATCCTGCTTATCCTGTTCTGTTAATTTATAGTCTGCTGGTACAAACTTATTAGCATAGGAATGATAATATAAATCTATACCGTTAGAAGTAGCAATAACAGTCTCTTTCTTTGATCTTTCACCTAACCTTCCATTTTTCATAGAAAGATTTAATTTATCATTCCCTTTTGTATAAGTAAAATCAAGTGATTTTGTTTTTGCTACAGAATTACCTTTCTTATCATTTCCTTCAATATTTACAGTATATCCATTTGCAAAAGTGTATCCATTATCAAATTCCTTAACTAATTTAGGAGCAAATTTAAAATCATACTTTACTTGTTCTACTGTAGGCATAGTAGTATAGGTTGGTATGTTACTGCTCTGTAAATTTATAAAAAATATTTTTCCCGCGGCAAATACCGTTGTTCCCAGTACCATAGCAGCTACTATTGCAATAATAATTTTTTTCTTAATTGATATCTTCCTATTTTCCATTTGGCCATTCTCCTTTTGATCCGGTAAGTTGTTTAATGTTGCACTTACCTTATTTTTAAAACTTTCAGGTGTATCTGGAAAGGCATTATTCCAATTATAATTATTCATAGGTTGCCTCCATATGCTCTAACTTTATTTTTAATAATTTTCGTCCTTTTGCTAATCTGCTTTTTACAGTTCCTGCAGGTATTTTTAAGATCTGTTTAATTTCTTCTACGGTATATCCCTCTACATAATAAAGAACAATTGTAATACGAATGCGCTCTGGTAAATTCTTAATAGCCAAATATAATTCGCTATAATCTTTTTTATCATCAGCCTTTGCAGACTCAAAGTATTCTTCATAAGATACCTGTGAATATTCTTTCCGTTTTAAACTGTAACATTCATTTATGAGTATTCTAATCAACCATGTTCTAAAATATTGCTCCTTCTTTAGTGTACCTAATTTGTTATATGCTTTTAAGATTGCTCCCTGAACGGCATCCTCACAATCTTGCTCATGAGTCAAAATTGATTTAGATACATGATATAAAGTGGAATTAGCCTTAAGAACATTATCTATAAATGTATCTTTATTCAATTGACTTTCCTACCTTTCCTTGCAAACTGCAGCGCTACTTTTTTGCTTTACACTAATTAGATGTATATATCCATCAAATGGTTCATTTAATTTTTGATTGAAATTAAATTTTTATAATTGACAATAAAAAACACTTAACAAATATATTCTATATGTTAAGCGTTTTTGAATAGACTATTATTTTTTTAGATATATTCCATTCATGGTTATATGGCGACCTATTATAAGGATTTTCTATTATACTTTGCTCATGAGCAAAACTCCATCTGAATCTAAAAATCACTGGTATTACCAACCAATTAAGTTTTTTTCCTCTTGTGTTTTTATATTTACTGTCTTTGGCTTCTTTACATTTCCTCCATCTATTAAAATAAAGGAATCATTATCATACCAGCCAGCAGGATAATGGGATGTTTTTTTACTTGTATCATATTTGTAAATTTCAGAACTACCTATACTAGCTACTGTAATTTTATCATCATTATAAGACCTCATAAGAATCCTATTTTTGTTTGGCGAAATATAATATAGTGGAAAATCCTCTAATTTATCTTGTACTTTAAATAGAATTTCTTTATTAGCTAATGTGTCAAATACATGAATTTCATTGTTATTTAGGAAGGTGAGCATATCTGTAGTATCAAATACTGGAATAGCATTTGAATTCATTGGTATTGAATATACTTTGCTAATTTGTCTTGTTTTTGGTACCAACTTCGAAACTTGATTTTTATCCATTAAATAACAGTTATCTGCACTATTTTTGTAGATGTATCCATCCCAGTTATCTAGCACTTTGTTCCAATTATTATCTGAATACTGATATAAACTATTATCAATTACACAAAGAATATATTTATCTTTAATATATACAATATTACAATTACGCTTAAACTTGCCATTAGGCCTTTTTATTTTTTCACTTTTGTTGCTTTTTACATCATATATGTATATACTATCTAATCTATTACTGCTAAATATATACTTACCATTATCCCTTGACCAACAGCCCACTGCATTGTATCCACCTTTTTTAATAAGAGTTTTTAACTTTTTAGATTGTATATTATATATTTTTAATTGATCTTCATCTTTATTTTTATCAATTAAATCTTCATCTGCTCCATGAAAGTTAAATATAATATTTTTACAATCGGGACTAATGGTGTTAATAACTGTGGTACTTCCCTGTACTCTTGTGGCGTGTACTTTTTTGGAATCAAAAAGTTTTGTTATGTTTTTTTCCTTGACATCAATCAATAATCCGTCTGTAGGATTGTGCACAAATATTTTAGAGCCATAAATGTCCTGAATAGTATAAGGCCAATTTGAAAAGTCATAACCTGTTTTGCTGTTACAGCCTACACATAAAACAATAATTAATAATTGCAAAATAAATATAAATAGGATGTTTCTTAATGAAAATACTCTTTTTAAAATTGTTTTATCCATCATATTTAACCTCCTTTGGGCATAAACCCACATTATAACTTTAATAGGTTTCATATAAAATGTAAACACAAAAAGCATGAAACGGTGTTTTTTTGACATGAAAAGCAGGTAAGGGGAATTAGAATGTTTTTCATGTATGAAATAAGCTATTTTATGTTTTTTGAATTGCAGCATTATTTTTACAGGAATATAATGCAAATATATTTAAAAAGTAGTTTACGTATAGATTAAAAGTAACCGTAAAAAAATTAACACCTATATTTAAAAAGTTTATTTTGCTAATATTACAGATATAAAATAGGAGGAAATCTGTAATGGGAATACAAAAGCATTAAAATAGAACTTGGCAGGGCCAATAATATATTCCTTTAGGAGAGCTTTCTTTACTATCAGTAGTAATTAATGTAGTTCTTTTCAAGAATGTATTTATAGTATATGCAAAAATAATCTCCATTTCCTATTCCATAGAATGGTATCATATGGGCATTCCAATTACCATTTCTCATTTCATGATTATATACATCTTCTATTGTATCATTTCCATTATTATTTCCTTTTGATACATTATAAATATTCCCTGGAAATGACCATAATGACGTCAATTCAATAAAATATCTAAATTCATCACTAAATGAACAATTAAACTTATTGCTTAATTCTTGCCACTCCTCAGCTGTTGGTTTGTCTAATATATCTGTTTCTTTTTCTAATATAGTTGATAATATAGATTCTATTTCATTGTATTCCATCCGCTATCACCTCTATTTTTTATTTTTATATACTCTCTCCTGGTAATATATATTCACTACCACGTTTCTTCCAATACTCCCTTATTTCTTTAGCTCTTTGAGCTGGAGTAAGTTCCTGACGGTTCGGTATGTCTAGTATGATTTCCACCACGTCTATGAGTATACTCCTCTAAATCATCTAATATTCCACCATTCTCTACTGATTTTTGTCTTCTATGATGAGTCTTCTATATTTCTATCTTCATGAGTAGCTTTAGCTGTTGGCCCTCTACCTTTTCTCATTCTTTCAATTTTCTCTATTGTTTTAGGTCCATATCTTACTTGTGGTGCTGTAAAATCTGGGTCTGGATTAGGATAATTTGATAGACTCATAGGTTTAGTTGGGGCATATATTCTACTACCAGGGTTAGTCTCCCCCCTTGGGGTTGAAACTGTAGCTACAAAAATAAATGGTAGCAACATCATTTACCTGTTACTACCATTTTAGCATTAATTCTGTTTTTGCTCATCTGCTCACTGCATAATGATAATTATGCAGTGAGCACAATATTATTTTTATGGTCTTAATTTATTAAATCATATAGCATACTTATGCCTAGCATCTATTCTAATTATTATGCAGTTAGAATGATTTGTTTTTTGCAGTAAGTCTATGAGTGACAATCTCTTATTCTTGAGGTTCATGCAACATCAATATTAATTCTGTAAAAGTGTCACATAAATAACTTATCGCTGACTCCGTATCATTAAATGCTTTTTCATGTTCCCAAAATACTACTACTGGCTGCTCATTGCTTCTATAATCAAAACATATCATATTCCCAAATGGGTCTTCTGCAAACGGGATTACTCTTCCAATTAGCCTATCCTTTATATCATTATAGGTATCTATAATGTTACTGTAATCTTCTTCATCAAAGCTTAAGAGATTATTAAATACTTCCTCATTATCATTGAAATTGAATCTATTTGGCTTCGGATATCCACTATCATTTTTCATTGCAATTTCAATATAATCTTTAGGGAATTTCACACCCAATATACTTTCTACATTTGAGATAGTTGTAATTTCAACATTATCATTTTCAATTGCATCTATAACATTCACTATATTAGAAGACACTAAGTGTAAAAGGCCACAAATCCCATGCAACAGCCATTTGGGAAAAATCAAGTGCTTAAATGCCTATTTATGAAGGGTTATGTTTGTGTGCATAAGCTCTATTATTAAGATATTCGCTTATTTTCTTGTTATATTCCAATTCCTCTATATCTTGAAATCCTGAAAAACAAACTTCTTCAATCTGCTCATGATTAAATAATATTGAACTTTCAGGCCTCAAATTTCCTTCTGGATATAAACAGGCACAATAATCCCATCGATTTTTATCTTTGCCTTCTAATTGTATTTGTAACCTTCCTGTTATCATTAATTTTTTGTCACTATCTTTTAGCAATACAACTGAACCTATTGGTAGCAATGTTTTCATAGTTAATTTCTCCTTTATTTTCTCAAAAAACTAAATAATTTTTCCCATATAGGTAATATAAAATTTTTAAATACTAGTATAAAAACATAAATTACAATAAAAAGTATAGTTCCTGCAAGAAGTGTTGCTCCTAAAATAGCTAATATTAATAAACTGTATTCACTAATGGTTGATATACTCATGGTATTAAATAATGATTGTTTAACATAATTGATTCTTATAATATATTGTATAAATACAATAACCAAGCAGCCTATATATAATTTATTGGATATCATTCTTTTTATTAAATTTTTCATACTTGTTAATTTCCCTCCACTAACTCTTCTAAAGAATATTTTTTATTACAATTGGAGCAATAATAAAAAATTTTAACTTCGTATGCATCACCAAAACATAAACCTTCAACTGGACTTCTAAACTTTTTCTCTCCAATATACTTTTCCTCGGTTACTCTCTTCATTTTTCTTCCACAGATTTTACAAATTTTTTTCTTAAATAAAAAAAACTTTAATTCTTTAAATCCAAATGATCATTCCTTTATGTCTCCCAAGAATAATTACCCCCTTAATCTGCAAACCCTACCGATACTGAGAGACCTATTCCCAAAAGTGCAGCAGCGCTTGCTGATACCTTAAGCTTACCATTATCTATTCCAGCTTCAGCAGTTCCCCCAATTGCTCCTAAATGTCCCTCTTCTTCAACACTTATTTCTAGACCAAGTATTTTAAACTTTTGTTCAGCTTTTGCCGAATGAAGTGTTGCTATAGCTCCTGCCTTTCCCTTACAATTTAATTTTCCAGTCACCTCATCTTTTCCCATTTCTATACCCAATTCTGCTTTTCCACTATAAGCAGCTGTAGATATCTTTCCTTCCATTCCTAAATCTTTATCTCCACCTTGCATTTTCCCAGATAACTCTACTGTTTTAAATGATCCTTCCACTCCAAGATTAAGTTTTGGTGAAAAGTCTTTTTTAATTTTATTTCCATTTTTTCTATATTATTTCTTATACTCAAATAAACCTACTTTAGCTTGTTTATCTGCATCTAATTCTAAAGCAGTTATTTTTGCACTAAATAAACTTTTGTCATCACCAGCTATATATTCATCTATAACTGTTTTTGAATCATCTTTGGGCTTATTTTTAGATTGTATATTATCTTTTAATTTTAATTTATTATATTAATCTCCTAAAACAATTTTTGCATATTCTAGTATTTGCTTTTCTTCTGCTGTTAACTCTCCTGGATTCTTTAGCATTAACTGTATTACTTTATTCTTATCTACTTGTCCATTTGTGTTTTGAAATTCTGTACTAATTCATTTTTCATACTTATTTGCTCCTTTCATTGTTTTAGGCATAGAAAAAAGGATAACGCCTTTTTGTCAGCGTTAACGTCGATTGTTTCTACCATGTATTTAGTTTTACTTTTGCTACAACTAACTGCATTATGATAATTATGCAGCATTTTCACTTATAGCCTTGTATAGTTTTACTATTATCCTATAGAATTATTTTTTTTGCAGTTAATATAATCATAATTTTGTAGTAAGATTATAATCTAGATGTTAAAACTTTTTTAAATTATTCATTCCTTTAATAAAATTCAAAATAGAATCTTTGCTCAACATCAAATTACTTAAGTACAGTAGAAAATCAAATTCATCCTCATCATCACCAAAAGTTAACACGAATGGACTTATATATGGTTTATATGTAATATCACATACAACCTTATCCTTTATTTTAACTTGAAAGTTACGTTTTCCATCATCTATTCTCGCATTTGTACAGATTATCTCATCAGGATTTGTCTCATATTTATTATCATTATATAGAAAAAAGAATTTATCTGCATCAACATAAATACCTAACAATTGTCCATCTTCACTAAATCCTCCTACCCCTTGCCTAGCTAACTGTGTTTTATCTTTTTCAACTATTGAATATCCAGTAGATTCTAATATAATATATGTCCTCGTCTTAGAGTAATTATTTAATATTATCAAAGTTATCCCTCCTAATGCACTAATCCTAATAGTGTATTTATTACATCATCATCACTTTCCAATTGCTTAGATGCTTCAAGGTAATCTGCTCTTGTTTTCTGTTGTGTTTTTGCCCAATCAACATCTGTAAAATCATATTCTGATCTATCATATTCAGTACCTTTATTTGGTAAATATCCATATGCTCCATTATCATCAGCATATATCTGTTTAAGTACATCAGGTTTTACATTTTCTAAATGTATTCCTTCACCTGTTTTACCTACTCCAGCTTCAGCCGCTCCCTCAATTATTTTTTTAGCCTCATTAGACACATTATCTTCAATTTTAGAAAACTTAAATAAATCTTCTGAAGCATTTATTGTTCCCATTCCATTTGGTAATGCAAATTGATGTTGTCCATATAATACTGACCTTATGTATTGTGTCATATTTTCAGCTTTATTTCCCGGTGTTTTTATATTTCCTATTGTCTTCATATCTGGAATTTTTAAATCTTCACCTATGGATAATTTTTCATGAATTGGAATCTTACCCTTTGATAGAGCTTTTCCACCACGAGTTATCCCAATTAAATTTATTGTACTTTCAGTCCACTTTTCTGCATCATCCAATGACATGTCTGGATTTAAGAAGAAATCTTTTATTTTATTTATATCTCCTGTTGTCTTTATATCTTCCCATATTCCTTTTGGAATGTTTTTTATTATATTATATGCATTATCCCCTGCATAATATAATTCTTGTGCATTTTTCGCTAGTGCTTTTTTATAAGTTTCATCATTATCCATTCCATTTGTTCCAAAAATTCTATCCAATTCTATTTTTGCAACATTGGTTAATTCACCACCAAATTCTCCTGCTGATTTTATCAGTTCAAGTAGAGCTTTTACGAAATTGATGCCACCAGATGTTATAGCTTCTCCTCTAATTGTTAAATACTTTACCAGAGGATAATACTCACTACTTTTTATAACCTTTCCGAAATCACTTTTACTAACACTACTATTTAAATATTTAAAAGAATCTACAGGGTCATTTATTAAATCTTTCTTTATCTTTAAACAACCTTCAATTAAATCTTTTATCTTTGATACAAGTTCTTCATTTTTCTTCTGTTTTAGCACTTGTTCTTTTAATTCATCATATTCATCTTTACTTAATACTTTTTCTACATATGATAATATCTCTTTTTCTCCATTAGTCAAGTAATTTGGATTTTTTAGCATTAATTGTATTACTTTATTCTTATCTACTTGTCCATTTTCTGAAATAGCAGAAACACTCCTGAATTCAGATATTCCTACAGTTATTCCTGATATTTTTGAAAATACTGAGCATATATTTTCTTCCATATCTCTTACACCATTACAATATTCATTAAATGAATCATTGAATTCTGTCAAACTTGTTGTTTGATTTTTAAGTGAATTTTGTAAATTCAAAACATCATCTGCAATTGGGAATGATGTAAAGCTTAAACTATTTGCTAAGTTTAATATTTCTTCAAATTTAGAGTTCATCTTTTTATAATTATCTATACATTCACTAACATTATTATTTATTTGAAATTGCCCTCCATATTGGAGTGAAATAATTCCTGTATCATCATTTGTAAGGGCTGTCCCACCCCCACTTCTTTTTATGCAGTTTACAAAATCCTCACTTTGCTTTTTTAATCTAACTGCCCTTGGCTTTTCTTCATTTTCTAAAGCATTTTTCACGTACTTTATATCTTCTATTAAATTTGTATAAAACTCCTGATTTTTAATATGCTTTTCCATAAATTTATCTTTTGCTTCACCTGACCATCCAGCTTCAGTAAGCTCTGCGATAGTTTTATTTATATTTTCTTTTTGTTCTTCTAATGTCTTTATAATGTTTTCATATTCATTTATTGTATTAGTTAATTCACCAATATCTAATTTAAAATCCATTTATTTTCTCCCATGTACTAATTTGCTTTATTGCATTTTTATATTAATGCAATTGACCATATATATCTAATTTTTACATTAATATTTATATACTTCCTTTATTTTAATGTTTTCGTACATGCGTGTGAATATTGTTTTATTCTTCCTTGATGCTGTAAAATATTTGTAACCGCAAAAAAATTAACGCCTATATTTAAAAAGTTTAAAGAAACAGATGTTATTTTTGAACACATAATATTTTTATTTCAAACTTACGTTATTATAATAGAATAGACAGTAAATCTTTTGATTTTACACAAACATTCTGTTAAAAAGGATTAATTTAGACAAAAACATTCCAATAGTGGAAAAAATATAATTATTATGTTATAATAAGGAATAGAATCTAAAAAGAGGGGGGAAATCAAAATGTCAGATCAAATTAGAATTTCACCAGAACGTATGATAGAAAGATCAAGGGATTATCATCAAGAAGCAGAAAAAATTAATGAGGTAATTACTAGGATGACTTCATTAATATCAGAATTACAAACTGAATGGGAAGGACAAGCAAGTACAAGCTTTGCTAATCAATTCAATGAATTAAGACCAAGTTTTGTAAATATGCATGATCTTGTAGAAACTATTTCTCATCAATTACAACAAACTGGAGCTGCAATGCAAGAAAGAGATCAAGAAATAGCTTCACAATTTGGAGTTAAATAATACAGTTAATAATTAAATTAAAAGAGAGATGTTAAATATCTCTCTTTTAGGAGTTAAAAAATGAAAAAGAATATAATAGTAAGTATATTAGTGATTCTAATTACATTTACGTCTAATGTATATAAAGTTAATGCAAATAATGAATTGAATATAGATCCTGATTCTTTAAAAAACAGCGAAAGTGAGTCATATATGTCAGTATCAGACATATATGGAATTGAATTGTTTACGGATAAGGTTGAAAAGACCAAACAAGAAGTAAGTAATAAACAGCAGGAGAATAGAAAAGCCTTATATAATAGCATTTTCTTATCAACAGATAATGCAAAATCTATTAGAGATAAAGAATTCTCTCAAAAGGTAGAAACATATAATTTGTTTTCTCAATCAAATATGCAGAAAAAAATTGAATATGAAAAATATGATAATGATGATAATAATATTAAAATTATGGCTGTTTCAGTAATTACATTTTTATGCATACTAACAGGCGTGTTGACTAGATTGTATTATATAAATAAACGAAGGGAAGAAGAAAAACGCGGTGAATATAATGATTACACTGGATTTTAGAGCACAGAATAAAGGTCAATTTGATATATCTTTAAATAGTGAACAAGTGATACAAGAAGCTATAAAGATAGTTAATGATGGTTTAGCTTTAAATTTAGATTTACAAAAGATAAATTATTGTAAATCGAATAGAGAGAAGAGAATAATTTCTGTATATAGCACTTTTGAAGAAAATAATATATATACAGGAGATAGATTAGAATTACTATAGAGGATAAATGATTATGAAAAAAAATGAATTTGAAAAGATAGTTAAGATATCAGAGCTAAATGCTAAAAGGGATAGTGAAATTAATAGAATAACTTATGAAAACACATATTTAATTCCATGTAAAGTAAACATTAAAGATGAAGAGGTAAAATTTATATATGATTTAAATGAGTTACAACCTTTTAGTGAAATAAAAAATAGAAGAGCTGTTGAAAAGCTAAGATTTTTAATAAATGTTAGCAATGTTTTAGAAATAGCAGATGAATATTCATTTAAATTAGAACCAAATAACATTTATTATGACTATAATTATATTCCAAAAATCTTGAACAGAGATATAAGATTAGAGGATGAAATTATGGATTATAAAGATTTAGTTTTGCAGTATAAAAGTTTAATTGCAGATGTATTTGACAAACGATGTTCATACAATGACTTTTATAATGGTGGTATGGATTTGATAAAAAAGAATAAGAGAATTAAGAAATACATATCACTTGAAACAATTGAAGAAATTAAAAATGAACTTTTAGAAGATTTAAAAATGCAAGAAAAAGAGGATGAAGAAAACTACATAGAAATAAAATTAAAAAATTATAAAGTAAAAAAGTATAGTATATGGACAATGAGTCTAGTAATACTGGGATTAATGATTTATACAGTTTATACATCTGTATTCTTAGTTCCATTTGATCAAAAGGTAATTAAAGCTAATAGTTACTATATGAAACAGGATTATGAAGGTGTAATAAAATGCTTTGAAAACACAAGAGGCTTAAAACTTGATAAAGAATCGAAATATAAGCTGGCATATTCATATGTAGTGTCAGAAAATCTTGCAGAAAGTAAAAAGAAGAATATAATAGCTACATTAAATGATAAGAGTGATGAAAATATTTTAGATTATTGGATTGCAATAGGAAGGTCAAAATATGATAATGCAATAGATTTAGCTAAAAAGGTGCAAGATGACGAATTACTTTTATATGCTCTTTTAAATAAACAAAAGTATATACAAGATAATGATGAAATGACCGGAGAAGAAAAGCAAAAAGCACAGGAGGGATTACAATCTCAAATAGAAAAGTTAACTAAAGAACTAAATGTAGGAGAAGAAACTGAAAAAAATGCAGCAAAAGATTCAACAACTACTAATACATCTAAAGCTCAAAGTACAAGTGGAGATAAATCCAGTGAATCAGGAAGCGGATTAAATTTAGTTCCAAGTGAGTAGGAGGAAAAATGTATTATCGAAATAGTGTATTATTTCTTGAAAATGAAATGGTAAGGGAGATTCCATGCGATAAAAAGGTATATATTTCAAGTGATTTCAAAGTAGGAACTAAAGAAAAAAATATTGGAGATTTAACTTGTTATAATGAAAATAATATAGCAATCTTAAATATTGGACAGAAAAAGATAGAATTAAAACCTTATGAAAAGTATGTGTATAATGATAAAGAAAATTTATCTATCATCTATTTTATAAATGATAGAAAGAAAGTATCAATAAAAGGAAATAGTTTTATTACCATAGGAGATTCAAAAGACAGTAGTATTTATTTAAAAAACATCAAGAAATTAAACTTAAGATTAGAAAAAGGCAAATTGTATAGGTTTACCGAATATGAAATCTATGTGAATGGAAAGTTAGCAAAGGAAAATCCAATTGTTTTGAGCGAAGATGATTTAATTTTAATCGATAAAGTTAAGATTACTTATCATAATAATGTATTATATGTTGAAGGAGACTCAAGGTCATATGAAACTTCTCTTCACACTATGGATTTAGAACAAATAAAATTTGAAGGTTTTCCAGAATATAAGAGATCACCTAGAATAATTAAAGATTGTCCAACTGAAACAGTAAATTTTAAAAATCCACCAAGCAAAGTGGAAAAGAAAAAAGGACAGCTAGTAAGATTTATAGCACCACCACTAGTAATGCTAATTATAACCATTGCTATAAGTTTAATAAGTCCCAGGGGAATATACATTATAATGAGTATTGCTGGTATGGGGATGAGTGCTGTATTTTCAGCAACTTCGTATATAAGTGATAAAAAAGAGGACAAGAGAAAAAATAAGCTTAGAAAAGAAGTATATAATAAATATTTATTAAATCTCAGAAAAAAATTAGATAATTTAAGGAGAAGACAGATGGAATCCTTAAAATATCATAACCCCACATTAAAGCAGATAGATAAGATGACAGAATTCTATAGCAGCAGAATATATGAACGTACGTATACCGATGAAGATTTTTTAAGTATATCAATAGGAAATGCTGATATAGAACCAAGCTATAAAATGAAGTTTTCCAATGAGTCTATACAACTTGAAAAAGATGAATTATTAGAACAAGCAAATGAAGTTTATAATGAATTTAGTATGGTAAAGGACATGCCAATTGCTATTGACTTAAAAAAAGCACACTTTGGATTAGTTGGAGAGAAGAAGTATATTCATGAACAATTAAACATTATATTTGCTCAGCTAACGTTGTTTCAAAGTTATAATGATTTGGAAATAATATTGATACATAATGAAAAATATAGAGAAAATTTTGATTGGTTAAGATGGTATCCTCACTTTAAAATAAGTGCAATAAATGTTAGAGGTCTTATAGATACAGATAGAGTAAGAGATCAAGTGCTTGGAAATATTTCTAAAATATTAAAGGATAGGGAAATAAAAAACCAGGAAAATAAAGATAAAATAAGATTTATACCCTATTATCTATTTGTTATTGATGAACCAAGTCTAATACTAAACCATTCTATAATGGAATATTTACAAAAATATGATTCTAAATTAGGCTTTTCAATAATATATACAAGCCAGTTAAAAGCTAACTTACCTGAAAACATTAAAACGATTTTTAAAATTGACAATTATGAGTATGGAACACTTGTAATAAATGAAGGAATTTTAGTAAATAAGAAAGTTAAGCTTAATCATGTAGATATAAAATTAAGTAATTTATCTAGAAGATTATCTTGTTTAAAACATATTAAGGGAATGATGAATCAAATTCCAGATAGCATAACATTTTTTGAAATGTACAATGTTAATAGTCCTAAAGAATTAGGCATAGAAAATTTATGGATGAAGAATCAAGCTTATAAAACTTTAGCAGTTCCTCTAGGTGTAAGAGGTAAAAATGATTATGTGTATTTAAATCTTCATGAAAAGGCCCATGGACCGCATGGTCTTATAGCAGGTACTACAGGATCTGGAAAAAGTGAGATAGTACAGTCATATATTTTATCTTTAGCTGTGAATTTTCATCCCTATGAAGTTGGATTTTTGTTAATTGACTATAAAGGTGGAGGCATGGCTAGTTTATTTAAAAATTTGCCTCATTTATTAGGTACAATTACTAACTTAGATGGCTCTGAAAGTATGAGAGCTATGGCATCAATAAGGAGTGAATTAGCAAGAAGACAGCAAATATTTAATGAATATGAAGTAAATCACATTAATCAATACAATAAATTGTTTAAAAATGGTGAGGCTAAAGAACCAATGCCACATTTATTTTTAATTTCGGATGAATTTGCAGAATTAAAAAAGGAGCAGCCTGATTTCATGAGAGAGTTAGTTAGTGCTGCCCGTATTGGAAGAAGTTTAGGAATTCATTTAATACTTGCAACTCAAAAACCATCAGGCGTAGTTGATGATCAAATATGGAGTAACTCAAAATTTAAATTGGCATTAAAAGTTCAAAATGAATCAGACAGTAATGAAATCATAAAAACACCAGATGCAGCAAGAATAACTCAACCTGGACGAGCATACTTGCAAGTTGGAAATAATGAAATCTATGAATTATTTCAATCAGCCTGGAGTGGAGCAGCATATGAAAATAATGAAGATGACGATTCAATAGATGATAGAGTGTATCTTATTAATCATATGGGACAAGGTCAACTTTTGAATAATGATTTAAGTAGTGGTGCTGAAGATTTAAATCTCAAGGCAACAGAGTTAGATGTAACAGTTGATTACATAAATAAATTATTTAGTAACTTACAATTATCAAGTGTAAAAAAACCGTGGTTACCTCCATTAGAAACTAAAATCAGTTCACCACATATTGATGAAGAAAATATAGTTGATGCAGCAGAATTTAAAGAATTAGACACGAATATTAGCATAGGAATTGTAGATATACCAGAAGCCCAATCACAAAATGAATATAAATTAAATTTTGTGAAGGATGGAAATTTTGTTATATTTTCGTCAGCTGGATTTGGAAAAACTACAACATTAACAACAATTATGTTATCACTTGCAGTTAAAAATTCTCCTGAAAATCTACAATTTTTTGTATTGGATTTTGGTAATTCAGGATTAGTACCAATGAAAGAGTTACCGCATACAAGAGATTATATTAAATTTGATGATGTTGTTAAATTCCAAAAAATGTGTAAGATAATAGACGATGAATCTAAGAAAAGAAAAAGAATATTAGGTGAAGCAAGTGTAGCAAATTTTAATATGTATAATGAAGTAAGCGATGAAAAATTACCAGCGTTATTTATCATAATAGATAATTATGATGTAATAAAGGAATTTGGTATAGAAGCAGAAGATTTTATTATGAAAATAACTAGAGATGGAGCTGGTATAGGAATATTTACAATAGCAACAGCTTCCCGTCAAAATGCAATTAAATTTGCAGTGTTAAATAACTTTAAAAACAAAATGGCGCACTATTTATTTGATGAAACTGAAACTAGAGCTATTATTGGAAAAGGTGATTATACATTACCAGATATACCAGGCAGAGCTATGGTTAAGCTTCAAAATGTTAATATAATGCAGGTTTACTCAGCTGTTGAATTTCAAGATGAATTAGAATATGCAAATAAAATATTAACTATGATAGGAAAAATAAAAGATTTATATACTGGGGACAGAGTAGAAAGTATAAGAATGCTGCCAGAAATTCTTACAATCAGTAAGCTTAAAGAATTTGCAGATGAAAAGAAATATAAAAATAAAATTCCTGTTGGATTAGATGCAGAAAATGTAAGAACTCAATTTATTGAATTAGATGGAGGTACTAAATTAGTAGTAGGTGGAATGCAAACTGGTAAAACAAATGTTTTAAAAATAATGCTTTCATTAAGAGAAAATATAGAGACTTATGTATTTGATTCTAAAAGTGGAGAACTTTATCCATATAGAAATCAAGTTAACCAATATATTGTATCACAAGATGAGCAAAGAGATTTTTTGGGAAAAATGCAGGAAATAATTGATGAGAGAAAGGCTGAATTTGAAAAACATAGGGCAGAGGAACCAGGATTAATGCCAAAAATATATTATGCTTCATTAAGTCCTATTATGGTATTAATAGATGATTGTGATAATTTTGTAGTAGAAATAAATTTAATCACTGATTTACCTGTAAAGGAAATAATAGAAGAGGCAATTAGTGTAGGTGTGACATTTATAGCTAGTGCTCAAGCAAATGGTCTTAAAGGATATGATCTGGTGACTAAAATATTTAAAAACTCTATAAATGCAATTATTTTAGGTAATCCAAATGATCAAACTGTAATTACAAATTATACCAGAAATCCACAAGCAGCTGTAGATTTAGGATATATGTATAACAAAGGTAAAATGCAATTGATTAAAATGCCTAAAGTAAAATAAAATGATGATTACTCAACTATTAGTAAAGTTTTTATCGGAGGTTGACATGAGTAAACTTGCAATAAAATACGCAGGTTGTCAAGATACTGTGGACAACTTAAAAAATATTAGTAGTGTTAAATATGAAGATTTAATAAATAATTTGACTGATGTACTGAATTCATTAAATAACTTGACATATAAACCAGATACATCAGGGATAAGTAATGCTATATCAAAAGCCAAGGAAAACCAAAAGAAATTAATGAATTTTGCAAATGCATTAGAGAGTTATGCGAGAGAGTTATATGCATTTGATAATACATTTTACAATAATTTTGTATCATTAGATGGGACAAACCTAAAAAATTATAAAAACAATATAGGAAGCATGGAAATAAGTGATGATGAAATAGAAAAGATATTTTTTAGTGACAAGAACAGCTTGGAGAGATATTTATATTTGCTTTCAAAAGCGCTAAGAGGTGATTTGGGCTCAGAAGATAATTTTTTAATCAAAGCAATAGGAAAAGAAATGTTTAAATTTTCAATAGATCCAGGAAAAATGAAAGCATTAAGATTTCTTTTAAAAGGAAACTCATTTCAAATAATAAAAAGGGGAGAAAAGATATTTATTAAATTAAAAAATAGTAAATTAGATCCTAATGATTTAGAAAAATGTGCGAGATATCTGCATGATGAGTTTAAAATATTAAATGATAGAGAGTTAAATAGAATTTTAACTGGGCCAAACTCTAGGAATATTAATAAATTGAAAAAATTCCCAGAGAGATTATTAAATGAAGGCGGAGAAATTTATGATACAGAAAAAGGAAAGTGGTCTAAATATGCAAACAAAATATTAAAAGGAGAGTATGATGATTTAAATAAATATATTAAAATGGCTAATCTAGGAGATGTAGAACGTGTTTTTACCAATTTTAAGAGCGGTGCAATAGAGGATTTATTAGGAGAAGTAAAGTATATTAAATCAGGTAAGGTTATTAATGATATAAAAAATATTAAAATATCATCAGGAGTAAACTTGTTTGGAAAAGCTTTTGGCGTTTATGACAAAATAAAAACTATTAGCGATAATGTAGATAATGATCTTAGAGATGAAAATAGCAATATAAGTTTAGCTAATGGTGAGAGAGATAAGAAATTTGTGGTAGATACAACAGTTGACCTGGGCTCTAGTGCAGGAGCAGCAGCAGCAGGAGCAGCAATTGGTTCTTTGGTTCCAGTTGCAGGAACTGTAGTAGGAGCAGTAGCAGGAGCGGCAATAGGCGTAGCAATAAATCATAAGTTTATTGGAAAGCCACCAAAAAGTTTTGTAGATGAAACTAAAGATTTGGCTAATGAAGGTGTTGATAAAGCAGGAAGTTGTATGAAGAAAATATTTTGGTAATGAGTAGGAGGAAAAATCATGCTAGGATTAAAAAAATGCTCAGAGGAAGATTTTTATCAATTTATATATTCAAATTCAAAATATTATCCTAAAGATATAGATGCTAGGTTGCTTGGTGGCTTAATTGGTGTTTTGATTTTTGGAGGATTAGGATGGTTTTATATAGAAGGTTGTAATATAGAGTGCCCTTATTTAATAAGTATAATGGTTAAAGTTTTTATCATAGCTGATATTGGTCTTTTTATATTTAGTAGAGTAAATAATAAAAAGTATGCATTTAAATTTCAAAGATTTTTTGTGATTGTTGCAGCAATAAATTGGGTTGCTTTATCTTTATGTATATATCCAATGCCGTTGGCTATAGCTTATTCTAATGATAATGCATTATTTAAAATAATAATATACACAATTATATTAGTATGCATATATTCAATATTTGTTTTTATAAGACTTATAATTTTAATTAGAAAAGGTGAAATGAGAAAAGATTCTGTTGGACTGTATGAGAGACTTTTCAGTAGAAAGATTGCGTACCTAGGATTTTCTGTTCCAATAATAGTTATAGCAAGCAAATTAGGACGTAGAGCAGCAATATCTATGGATAACAGTGGAGTTAATATGGGAGTGCCAATATTAATGTTTGTATTAGCATTTATAATGCAGGTAATATTAGTGAGTATTATTCCAGAATGTATTATAGTGGCGTATTGTAAATCGAGATTTAAGTCATTTAATTTTCCATATAAAACATATCCAACTTTTAAAAATAAAAACAAGATAAATCCATCCTTTAAGAATAAAAATAAGAAAAGAAAAGGTTCTTCGTAAAAATAGAGGCTGCTTCGGGTAACATAAAGAGAAAATTGGAGGATAACAACTTAGGAGAAAAATAATGTTAGGATTACAAAAATGTTCAGAAGAAGATTTCTATCAATTTATATATTCAAATTCAAAATATCATCCTAGAGATACAGATGGATATTTATTGGGTAACTTAATTGCTATTTTGATTTTTGGAGGACTAGGATGGTTTTATATAGAACAGGGACATATAAATTGTCCTCATTTAATAAGTATAATAATTAAAGTGTTTATCATAGCTGATATTGGTCTATTTATATTTAGTAGAGTAAATAACAGGAAGTATGCATTTAAGTTTCAAAAATTTTTTGTGCTTGTTACAGCAGTAAATTGGTTTGCTTTTTCTTTAGTTGCATATCCAATGCCCCTAATTGAAGCTTATTATTATAATAATGATGTTTTCTTTAATATAATAACTCAACTTTCGCAGTTTAGGTATAGGGTTTATTAATCGTAAATCTAAGATATTTAAACAATAATAAATTATTGCGGTGCAATTATGAACTTTATCACTTATATTATATGGAGGTAAGAAGATGAATTTAATGGAAAATGAACAGATCTATTTTAATGTGTTAGCCAATCTTTTTAGAGGAGCAGAATCAGTTGGTGGTAAGTTAAAAATAACTGATAGAAGACTTATATTTAAATCTCATGCTTTTAATATTCAAACTGGTACAACAGAAATACTAATTGAACAAATTGCAGAAGTAAAGAAAAGAAACACTTTAGGACTTGTTCCAAATGGCATATCTATTATTACAAAAGATGAGATTGAATACAAATTTGTTTTGTGGAATAGGAGCAAAATAATTGATTTCATAAGCAAACGTATGACTAACTATTAATCTAACATTGATTAGAAAGAAAACTTAGTTGATGGTGATACATAATATTCATAATTTACGAACAAAGCTTCGTTAGTTAATAATTAAGAATTAATAATTAATAGTGAAGGTTAATTTTTAGCTATCGCAAAAAATTTTTAAATTTATATGAATCGGCTGTGAATCAGCAATGTTTCGCTTTAGCGAAGCGAGCTATCAAAGATTTTTTGTAGTGTAACGGAAAAAAATCCACATTAACTATTAACTCTTCATTCTTAACTATTAATTAAAAATGTTGCTTCGTTCTTTGCCTATATTAAGTCAAAATTTTGTATGTGCGAAAGTTGAGTAATAATATACATAATTATAACAGTATGCATATATTCAATATTTGTTTTTATAAGGCTTGTAATTTTGATTAGAAAAGGTGAGATGGGAAAGAATTGTGTTGGATTATATGAAAGGCTTTTTAGTAAAAAGATAGGGTATTTAGGATTTTCTGTTCCAATAGTAGTTATTGCAAGCAAATTAGGACGTAGAACAACGATAGCTATGCAGAATAGAGGTTTTAATATGGGGCCAGTAATATTAATGTTTGTATTAGCGTTTATACTGCAGGTAATATTTGTAAGTTTTATTCCAGAATGTATTATAGTGGTATATTGTAAATCAAGATTTCAATTCTTTAATTTCTCATATGAATCATATTTAAATAGAGGAAAAAAGGTAAAAAGCCAATAAAGCAAAAAAATAAATGACAACAAAATAGAAGGTATTTTGGTATGACATAATATAAAGGAAAAATTGAAAAGTGTGTAAATGGAGGGAACATTAAAATGAAGATCAAACGTAATCCGCTAATTTTTCATAATGTATTAAGTATAAAAGTAACTTGCAAAACAAATGAATGGGTAAATCATGCAAGGGAATTAAGAAATTCAATCATTAAAAATGGTCTTTATACAACAGGACCAGTAATATATACAGTTGAAGATGTAGATAAAGAGGATAATACGGTTAAGGTTGGTATATATATACCTATAAATACAGAGCTTGATTTAGAACCAAATGATAAATATGTATTTGTAAAAGAAATGAAATTTGAAGATGGTTTAACACTTAGACATGCTGATTTAGATGATGATATTGAAACAGTCACTTATGATACGTTAAGAGCAGCTGCTGGAAATTACAATTTAAAATTAGTAGAGCCTTTTTATAATATATATTTAGATGTTTTTGGTGATGGAATAATTGATGTTTATGCACCTATAGAAAAAAATATGTGATTTATCCGCGTGCTATCACTTTGCTAACATTCCCATCGCACTCTGTGAAAGCGATTCACACAAAATTAAAAAATTTGGTTCTCTGCTTTTCTATCAAAGTGTGGCATAAGTACTGTTAAGCATCTGGGTAAGTTCTTCTAAGAATCACTTGATTGGAGGGTAAAATGATTAATACTTATGATTATATAAGATTAACAAATGTAATCTCTCAAAAATATTATTTTAATTATAAAGATTTTGAAAATGCAATGAAGGATTTTCTTAATGAGGTAAATGCTTTAAATGTAAATATAAAAGGATTTCCGTTCTATTCTATTAATGTATTTCCAACTACAAATGAAAATGTAGGGATGGAGTTCTTTATTTCAGTAGAAGAAGATTATATAAATGTACCAGAAGGCATGAATTTTCATAGTTACTTTAGTATTGAAAATATGATTTCTACTACTGTATTTAATGACTATGAAAAAAACAGTAATGAAGCTTTTTTAAGATTAAAAAAGTTCATAAATGAAAATAAGTTAGAACAAATAACACCATTTTTTAATGTAATTTCAGGTGATTATACCTTACAATATATATTTTTAAAAGTTGGAGTTATCAAATCAAATGAATCACTTTTGTCAACCTTAAAATTTTGAAACATCAAGTGATTCTTAGGTTCAGGTGGAGTTTGCTTAAGAGAAATACTTTTCTCCATCTGAGCCTTAGAAGAACTTATCCAGGCACGTAGCAGTGCTTATCCCCCACTTTAAAGAAGCTGGGGGTGCTAGCAATGGTAGCGTTTGGATAAAACGTATATGTACGAAATTTATAAGTTTATAGTGAGGTAATTATGGAAAACAGTGATGAAAAAAAATAAATTATGAATTATTTGAAAAAACAATATCTGAACTTACTGATTTACACAAAGAGTTAGAAGATGAGAAAAGAGAATTACAGAATAACAATACTACATTAACAGAAGAATCTAATTGGAAAGGAGTTTCAAGAAATTATTATAAAAATATAACTGTAAAACAGGAAAAAGTTTTTGAAAAAATAAATGATTCATTTAAAAATTTAATATCTAGTTTAAATGATACATTAAAGAAGTTTGACAGTTTGGATAAAAATATTGCAAGTAAGTTTGAAAAATAGTAAGGAGGAGATAAATGGGATGTCATTGTAGAGAAATATCAATAATTGAGAGTGATCTTGGAGTAATTAGAAATGCTATTTCAAGATTAGGAAATATGGTTATAAGCAGTGGGGAGATATCAAAGAATACATTTAAGTATGCAGAAAATCTTAATAATAATATTGATATGACTAATAAGCAAAATGTGGTATTTACATTAGAGGATTTAAATAAAGATGAACCTAGTGGAATATCTATAGGTGAAAAAGACTGTACAGATTACAAGATACAGCTTGAAAATAAACTAGAAATTTTAAAAATGGAAGATAGATATTATCATGAACATGATGATTAGAAAATTGAAAAGAAGGGATATAAATGGCTGGATCAGATAGAGATTATTTGGTGGAATTACAGACTTTAGTAGAATGTATACTTAAGTATTCTGAAATACATAATAATATTTCACAAAAAATAAATTCAGCTAAAAGTTCTGTTAATGGACTATATGAAGTTGGCTGGAAAGGTGAAAGTAAAGATGCATTTAAGAAAACATTTGATACTTGGATAAATGATATTAATGCTTTTAATGAAAATTTGGCTCAACTTGAAAATGCACTTAAGGTTATGTATGAAAATGATACAAAACTTAAGGATGAAGGAGGAAAACTGTTAAGTTTTTTATAAGAGGGAAATATAAGTAAACCCCACATAAAATATAAACATTGTTAAAATATTGTTGGCAACTTAAAAATAGTCAATGATTAGATAGATAAAAATATTAAAAGAAAGAAGAGGTGAAAAAACCTGATTTTTGGATAGCTAACGGAAAGAAATTATTAGGGATAGTAAGTCAGTACTAAAATAGAGACATTTAATCTTTAAAATAGAGATACATTGCACAAGTACACTAAGTTAAAAGGCTTGTGTAAATAAAGGCTGATGAAAAATTTTAATATGAAAATATTAACCTTAGTAGTTGAATCTTGTGATGCTGCCGTTCTATTGGTCGATAGAATAAAAATATTGGATGGTTAAGATTGTTGAATATTTTTAAAGATTAGGAAAAATAAAATTTGAAAGGAAAATTAATACCAGCACTTATTATTATGAGTGTTATGATCGCAACATCTATTACTTCATTTTATGTTGGAAAGCAGGTACAAGAAAGAAATTTTTTAGCCGCGAACCAAGAGCAAAATGCAATAAAGGAATCAACTAAAATTGCAGTTGTAAACCAAGATTTAGGAACAAAGTATAAAGATGAAAAGGTAAATTATGCATTGGATTTTCTTGATTCTTTAGATAATGGGTATGAAATAACAAATAGAGAAGCAGCCCAAAAGGGAATAGAAAATGGTAAGTATGGAGCTATGATTGTAGTTCCAGGAAATTTTTCTGAGAATATAACAACGATAAATGAAGTTACACCATCAAAAGTTAAAATTTATTATCAATCCAATGATAAATCAAGTAAGGAAAATAAACTTATAGTATCAGGGAAGATAGATGAGTTTCAAAAAAAATTAAACAGTAAGTTAAGTTATATGTATTTATCAGGTATATTTAATGAATTACATAATGGACAAGATTATGCATCAGATATATTAAAAAACGATGATATTGATCTAGAGGCAATTAATTCAATAAATGATTCAGATATATTAGCATCAATTAAGTTAACTACATTAGAAGATGAAGATATTAAATTTAATAATTTAGATTTAAGCAAAGATTTTGATGAAAACAAAAAAATAATATCAGAAGTTGATAAAAAATATAGAGACAAAATGACAACTAAAGAAACACAATTAACAGGTATTAAAGATGAACTTGTAGATGTTATGACAAATGAAAATACAGGAGTTCAAACATTTCCAAATAGACTAGAAAAAATGGATCAACAGGAGTTAAAAGCTAAATTTGCAGGTAGGTATAAATATAATTATGATGGGCTGGCAGATAATTATGAGACCAATGTATCTGATGTTAATTCATATCTAGAAAACTTAACTAAAGATAAGGGCAAAATAGATGATTTAGTAGATAAGTATGAAAAGCAAACATTATCAAAAGTAAATGAACAGGGAACCAATGCTATTAAAAAATCCAATGAGAAACTTAAAGACATACAAGAAAAAACAAATTCAGATTTGGATATTATAAAAAATATAAAAGAAAAAAATCAAAATGATCCTAAGGTACAATCACTTAATGAAGAATACCTATTATATGGACAAATGATGAGTAAATTAAATGAAACTAATCCAGCAGTTTTTGATGATATTTATAATCAAGTAGTAAATGATAACAATATTAATTACAATAAAATATTAAAGAATCCATTAGGTGATTCAAATGATGATAATTTCTTTAAAGATTCAAATGAATTAAAGCAATATATAAGTGATGGGATTAGTGGAAAAAATGAAAACACTGTATCATCAAGAAGCAGTAAATATACAAAATTTAGTGAAACTGACAAGAGTACAAATGATAATTTAAATAAAGTTGAGAGTGATTTAAATGATGTATCGTCTTCAGCACAGTATATTATGAATGATGAAGATTATAAATATCTTGAAGATATATTTAATGAAAATGCAAATGAATCTTTAGGTGAAAGATTGAAAATAAAAGATAATCTTATTAACCCAATAAAAGATTTAATGGGCGAGTATAACAGAAAACAATTAATTTCTACAATTAAAAGTAACAATACAAAAAATGTGGACAGTGTAAAATCAATAGTACAAAAAGAAGTTGAAAAAGTTGTAGAAGGTGATGGCCCAATTGATATTAAGGATCTAGTAGATGTATTTGCAAAAGACTATGTGAGCAAATTCAATAATATTATAACTAGTGTATCCAACATTGATAAAACACCTGCAAAAACACAGGATGATGAGGAAATATCAAATCTTTTAGGTCAATATGATAAATCCAATCAAAATCTGAATACTAAAGTATCAAAACAGTTAGATGAATACAACAAAGTTGAAGATCAAGTTCGAGAGCAAGCTAATAAGCATGTTACTACTATGAAAGATGATTTAGATAAAGGAATTGAGGAATCTAAAAATAAACTAGTAAGTGGATTACAGAACGCTAAGACAACCAAGAAAAAAACAGCAAATTCTAATCAAGAAAAATTAGATTCCTTAGTAAATGTATTGTCAAATTCAAGAGTAGGAACTGTAGAAAATACAAATGTGTATAGGTTTATTATTAATCCTGTATCTGCAGTTCAAAACAAATCATTGGGAGGCACCATAGTTAAACCACAGCGAAATGATAATAATGAAGTTGAAAAAGCAGTAGTTTCAATTTTAGCTGCATATATTATGCTGCGGCCTGCAATGGTTCTATATAAGAAAAAATAAAACTAAAGTTAAATAAATAGTTTAATAAATCCTATGTAAGAGACACAGTGAAATGTATTACTTATATAGGATTTGTTATTAATTGGCTACTATTAAATAACATCTTTTGACTAATAGCAAATATGAATAGAATTTTTCAATTTCTATTTTTAATATAATTAAGTTTCAATTGAAATTATGATTAAAGTTTATAAGGAGGAAAATAGGAAAATGGCTGAAAATAAAGAAATCAAATTAAATGAACAAGCTTTTGAAAGTGCAAATTCAAAATTAACAGATTATAAAAATGATTTAACTACAACAAAAGATAATTTTAATAAAGCTAATACTAATCTAAAGGCAGAGTGGCTGGGAGATGGAGGAACTGCATTTATACTTAGTGCTAATGTACTTGGAGCAAGGTTTGTCAAAATGGTACAAGACTTACAAGAGGAAAGTAGTGATTTACAAAGTGCAAAAATTTCTATGTTCGGTTTGGATTCTAATTTAGCAGACTGTATAGCAGAAGCCATTTTGGGACCGGCTGCAGCAGGAGTTGTACCAACTGCAGATACAGCTGCTGAGTATATTAAAATGAAGTGAGTAGTAAATAGTGAAAAATATAGATTTAGTTTAAATTGTAATTTAATAAAAATAGGAATATATAAAGAAAGGAAATAGGAATATGGGATGCAGATGTAATGATATTACAAGATGTACAAATGATATATTTAAGATAGGTGAAATGAAGAGTTCATTTTCTAGTACAGAAAGTATAGATTGTTCTGTATCAATAGAATTACAAAAGCTCGCAATAAATTGTATGACAACATTCTCTTGCATTAATATGGGGGAATTAATGTCTGAAGAGAAGAAATTAAATAAAGATGTGACAGAGTCATTACCTAAATCAGTTAAAAAATGTGAAGATAAAGTTGAGCAATTAAAATTACAAAAGAGATCAATGCAAATAGAAGATATTGAGTATCATAGCAGGGATTAATACCGCAAGGAATAAGGGGAGGGTTAGAAATGGACTTTAGGTTAGACATAGGTGAATTAACTAATACGATAAATAAATATGAAAATATTATAAAGACATTGGAAGAAGAAAAAGAAAATATAAATAGAACTATCGCAGAGCTTACTGAAGCTGGATGGTCAGGTGAAGCAAAAGATAAATTTATGGAAAAGCATATTAAAAATCAGGAGTTTTATACAAATTTAATAGAAGATATAAAGTACGTGAAAAATGCTTTAGAAAATGAAGAAAAGCCAAGGGCAGTTAGATTAAAAAAGCAAAGTGAGGATTTTGTAAACTGCATAAAAAGAAGTGGGGGTGGGGCAGCCCTTACAAATGATGATACAGGAGTTATTTCACTCCAATATGGAGGACAATTCCAAATAAATAATAATGTTAGCGAATGTATAGATAATTATAAAAAAATGAATTCTAAATTTGAAGAAATATTAAATTTAGCAAATAGTTTAAGTTTTACATCCTTCCCCATTGCAGATGATGTTCTCGATTTACAGAATTCACTTAAAAATCAAACAACAAGTTTGACAGAATTCAGTGATTCATTTAATTCATATTGTAATGGTGTAAGAGATATGGAAGAAAATATATGCTTAGTATTTTCAAAAATATCAGGAATAACTGTAGGAATATCTGAATTCAGGGGTGTTTCCGCTATTTCAGAAAATGGACAAGTAGATAAGAATAAAGTAATGCAGTTAATGTTAAAGAATCCAAATGACTTGACTAATGGAGAAAAAGAGATATTATCATATGTAGAAAAAGTATTAAGTAAAGATGAATATGCTGAATTAAAAGAACAAGCTATAAAGGAGGATAACGGTCAAGAGATAGCTGATAATTTAAAATTAAAGTTTGGTGACACAAGTATATATGGACCATTTTTGGAGTTAGCAAATAATGATGGTTTTCTTAAGTCTATAAAGAAGGCTGGGAAAGATTTTATAATAGGAGCAGGTAATTCACTTGATAAAAATATTTTTTGGGGGACTGTATTTACTGTTGGTGGAATAAATCAAAGCGGTATGCCTAAATCAATACCATATAAAATAGGTGAGTTAGCTGGTGATATAGGGTCATTTGCATTTGGAGCTGCAGAGGCTGGAACTGGAGTCGGAGGAGAGCTTTTAGGGTTTACAGCAGATGGTACAGTAGTACTCGCTCCCGCTGGTGTTGCTTTAAACGCTGCAAGTTTAGGTCTTGTAACCCATGGGGGTGCTGCTACAATTAAATCAGCACATAATTTTAGTGAAGACTTGTTCTCATTGATTAAAGGTGAAGGGAATAAGGGGGCAGGTAAACCTAGTTCAAAACTTGTAGGTGAAGAGTTAGATTTACCATGGTTAAGTGATAACTATAGAGCGGTTGATGTTAGTAGTACAGTTAAGGTTGGTGGCGAAGTTAGAGATGTAAGCAGAAGAGTTTATCAAAGAACTGACATCGACTGGGACTATATATCATCACATCCTGATGCATTAGGTAGGTCAAATAGAGAGCTGGCGAAACAAGGGAATGCTCCTTTTCACACAGATGATGCAAGAATTGAATTGCACCACTTAACTCAGACAGAACCAGGTGGAATGGTTGAAATTCCAGGGAGCCTACATGATGATTATACAAACACTTTACATGGTTTAGTAGAAGATGGAGGTAGCTTTAGAAACAATCCAGTTCTAGATAAACAGTATAATAACTTCAACAGTAAGTACTGGAGATGGAGAATAAAACAAGAGAAATAGGAGGTTGTACATTAATATGGAAAATGAAGAAATAGCTAAGATAATATCACAATATTTAAATACTGGTAGATTTTACGGTAAGGTTGAAGAAAAGTATATAAATAATGCTGAGGAGCAACTGCAAGTAAGTTTTCCCGAAAGCTACAAACAGTTTTTGAGACAATATGGTTCTGGAGGTATTTTGGGGATAATTATCAGTGGTGTTCAATCAAATGATAATTCATCTGTAGTCTCTGGTACTGAAAGATATAGGAAACTTGGATTAGATATCAAGTGTGTAGTTGTTCAAGATTGCGGAGAATTTGCCATGTGTTTAGATACGTCGGAAATGGTGGATAGTGAATGTCCTGTAGTAAGTTGGGATAGAGCAAGTAAGACAAAGAACAAAAGATATAAAAATTTCTACGATTATCTAATAGACATACTAAATGAAGCCATTAACAATTGGGATGAAGATATTGATGAGGATGAATAAAGATTATTATATCTTCTAAATAACTTCGGTAAATAAAAAGCTAACTGCATTAACTAATTAGAATTAGCTGGAAAATAACTAAAAGTTTTTGTATCTCCAGATAACAATTCAAACATCTAGTTTCGAAGAATATCAGCATAAGGAAACTCACATCATAATAATGATTCTGTAGTGAGTAGCTGAATAAGATTTAGATTAATGTTAAAATGGTAGTAATAGTTAAAAGCTGTTGCTACCATTTGCTTTTGTAACTACAGTTTCAGCCCCAAGGGGACGGGAGAAGCTAATGAAATTGGAAGTGCAAGTCGTGGGTATAACCCATCAGAGCCTTTAAGTCCATCAAATTATCCTAATCCAGACCCTGACTACTCAGTACCTCCTGTACGTTACGAGCCTAAGTCAATTGATGAAGTAGTAAGAATGAGACAAGGAAAGGGACCTACTACAAAAGCAACACATGGAGATACAAATATAGAAGCACATCACAGAGGTCAAAGGTCAGTAGAAAATGGTGGTATTTTAGATGACCTAGAGGAGTATATACACAGAAGAGATGGTAATCATACACGTCATCAACTTCCATCAGAATTAACGCCAGCACAGAGAGCAAGAGAGATAAGAAACTACTGGAAGGAAAGAGGAAGTGAATATATATTACCAGGTGAAGGAATTTAAAGAAATAGTGGAGGTGAATAAAAATGACAAGAAATGAAGTTGAATCAATTCTATCGAAAGTATTGGAAAAAGAAGAGATGCAATTAGACTTTCTATCTAATGAAGATTGGAATGCTATAGGTAATAAATTCAATTGTAAATTTAGTGATGATTTTAGGTTCTTTATTGACTTAATGTCAAAGTATATATTCCCTGGAGATATTTACAATGTGGCAACAAGCAAAACTAATGGAAATGACAGTATCATATTCGTTTATGATTATGAAATGAAGGGTGGGAATTGGAGTCAAGATTTAATTCCTTTCTACGGAATTGGTAATGGAGATTATTTTTGCTTGAATGTAAAGGAATGTCCTAACTCAAAAGTATATTATTATTATCATGGGGACTCAAGGATAGAGAAATACAATGATAGCTTCAAAGAGTGGATTAAAGACTTGCCAAATTTTCTAAGTTAAAAATATCATATAAACTAACTACAAAAATATGTATAATCTCAATATAAAACTATACAGTGAAATTCTAAAGTTCATTAAGTGATTATTTGTTGGTTGCTATGGAAACATAGGGCGAATGACTTCAAGTAAAAGGAGGAATAAAAATGTCTATAGAAAATTACAGTAAAGCGATTAAAGTTATTAATGCCAATAAGGAACATTGTTTCTTTGCTGGTAATAAGAGTGAGGAACTTGTTTCAAAGGCTGAAGAAGCTTTAGAAATTAGGTTTTCTTCTCAATATCGTAAATTTGTTTTAGATTATGGTGCAGGAAGTATTGGCGCTGAGGAGATTTATGGAGTAGTTGACGATGATTTTGATAATTCTAGTGTTCCAAATGGGGTTTGGTTTACCCTAACAGAGCGCCAAGAAATTCAAATGCCTGAAAATCTTTTAGTATTATGTGATACAGGGAGCGATGAATTTTTCTGTCTTGATTTTAATAAATTAAATAACGATGGAGAACCACCGGTGGTAGCATTTATACCAGGTGTAGATAATGAGCACCAAACTTATGAAATAATTGCTGAGGATTTTGGAAACTACTTATTACAAGTAGTAGAACAAGAACTTGTATAACTCTGATTAACTGCATAATAATGCAGTAAGTTGTAACAAAAGTAAAAGTCAAATAATATATAGTAATAACTTGCATTCCGCATGTAGAATTTTCCAGTATGTCTATTGGAGACTCTTACATTCTACAAAGAAAATATAGACTAGCATTACATAGCATTACAACTTTAATTAAGCATTATATGTTATATTTACCACACAAAAATCAAAAAGTTAAAGACCCATTAATAGTTTGTGGTATAAATAGGAATTTTTTAATATTTCTAGATTAATAGATAAAATCCTCTGTATATATTTTTTCACTAAAACCAGCTAAATTTAAAATCCTCTTTGTATTATCATTGAGGTTGTTTATTACACGCACAGTACTGCCGTCCTTAAAGGTGATAATAGATACAATGATATTCTTCAGGAGTTCCATAATATTTTTAGCCGTAGGAGTGTAACTTTTAACTTTACCAGGTATTATAACAGGCTCTTTCTCTTTTTTTAAAGCATTTCTTACTTCCCTTTCAATTGTAGTATAAACCATCAGTGCCAGCAGAAAAACATATCCCAAAGCCTCTATCCTTTTAGGTGTTTTAAGATAAATTTCGTCTATAAAGTCAGAGTTTTTAAGAGACTTAAAGTTTGTTTCTACGCAAACTTGTTCCTTGTATTCCTTTAATATATCTTCATCAGACATAGCCTGGGTATCTAATATGTTGGTTAGAAGTACAAACATTCCTGCTTCATTTTTAGCTCTTTCAAATGCATCATAGTTTATATCATATTGCAGAGACAATTTAAATTTAGTCTCCATTTGAACTTTCTCTCCCGCCTTTAATTTCCCCCTTTTTTCTGTTTTCTTTTTTTTATCCTTAGAGTAGACTGTGCCATCTATAGTATAGAAATAAAGTTCATTCTCACCAATAAATCGTTTAAGTTCGCTTACTGCATCCTGTTCACAATAATACTCATTCTTCTCAAAGTCCTTTATAATCTTTTTAATATTCATTTCTTCTTTATCTCTTTTTTTCTTTAAAGAATTAATTTTACGGTTATCTAACGCACTTGAATGACATACAATAAACCTATACTTCTGGTTATTAATTTCATCAATAAAGCTTTGGATTTTGTACTTTGCAGAATCTTTTCTATTGCTGATTTTATCTACATCAGTCCACTTTTCTGTATTTTCATAAGCCTTATTCCTAAGTTCTTTTTCAATATTAAAAGTAGATGGCAGTAAGGAAATAAGACTTATATTATGCTCAAAGGCTGCATAAAGATTGTCTTTTGTAAGTGCAGCACTGTCAGCAACATATATCATATTATTAACATCAAGTCTATCGGCAGTAGTTCTTATTTTCTTTATGAAGTCTGTATTCCATGTTTTATCACTAGTGTTGCCATCCAAAACTTCCTCGGTAACAATAGTTCTGTCATTAGTGCAGGCGATTCCAAACATAATTTGTTTCAGATCAGGTCTTTTGTCTTTACTATGACCATGGATTATTTTAATGCAATTATCATCTGATGATGGAGAAGTGTATTGTCCATAGACATTTTTGCTGGTGGTATCAGCATGAATACTTTTAACTTCCACATTAAAAGTTTTAATTCCTTCGAGAGCTATGTCTGAGAAAGATTTTTTAGGATTTATCTCATAGAAATCATCTAGTGCCCTACCAAGAGCATCATCATTTAGGTGTCTATAATTTATACCGCTGCCAAAAAACTTTTCAACATCAGTATTCTCATAAAATTCATCTAATCTTGATAAAGGATGTCTGTCTACTAGAACATTAGCAATAATGGCTTCAATAGCAGTTCCAGATGATACTAGTGGTCTTTCCTTATCAAAATTTATCTTATCATTAATATATTCTGCAATCTTAAGCTTTCTGCAGTATTTTAAAATTAATGGTATAGCTCCATCTATAACAGGTTTTATATTTTTTATATTCATTTTTTCCTCCACGTACTATATTTGAACAATATAATAACATATTCTGATATCTTAGTGGAGTATTAAATGTAATTAATTATTTGCTAATTTTTACATGCGGAATGTAAGTTAGAAGAACAAAAAGAAAATATCAAGCGATTCTTAGGTTCAGGTGGAGTTTGCTTATGAGGAATGCATTTCTCCATTTGAACCTTATTAACAATATTCTTAGTGTCTTTAGCACTTAGAATATGTTATCCTTTAGGGGAAGAACTTATTCAGGTGCGTAGCAGTGATTATCCTCCACTTTGAAGAAGATGGGGGTGTTAGCAATGGTAGCATTCGGATAAATAAAACTATCGCAGAGCTTACTGAAGCTGGATGGTCAGGTGAAGCAAAAGATAAATTTATGGAAAAGCATATTAAAGATCAGGAGTTTTATACAAATTTAATAGAAGATATAAAGTACGCGAAAAATGCTTTAGAAAATGAAGAAAAGCCAAGGGCAGTTAGATTAAAAAAGCAAAGTGAGGATTTTGAAAACTGCATAAAAAGAAGTGGGGGTGGGGCAGCCCTTACAAATGATGATACAGGAGTACTCGCTCCCGCTGGTGTTGCTTTAAACGCTGCAAGTTTAGGTCTTGTAACCCATGGGGGTGCTGCTACAATTAAATCAGCACATAATTTTAATGAAGACTTGTTCTCATTGATTAAAGGTGAAGGGAATAAGGGGGTAAGAGATCCTAATATAATAGAAGTTGAAATTTCGAAAAACAAGTACCCAGAATCAGCAAAGCATATTGAAGATGCAATAGCTAATGGACAACCAGAAGTTTTAACTATTGATAGAGCAGGTTCAAAGGCTAATCGTAAGGCATCATTGAAAGGTATAGATAAAGTTCCAGGAAAGGATTTAGATGAATATCCACCAGCTATGTCCAAAGAAGGTGGGAACGGTGCAAGTGTTAGACCTATTAACCCTTCTGATAATAGAGGAGCAGGATCAACTTTCGGGTATAAGTTAAGACCATATCCGAATGGAACTAAAATCAAGTATAAAATAACTGATGACTAAATTTAAAAATATAGGAGGAAAAATGAGTAATATAGATAATAATTTATGGCAGGAAATAAATAACATGTTTATAAGTTCTAATAGACAATTAATATTAAATTTAGACGAATTAGAGGATGGGATAAAATCACTTGATGTTTTACAAATAACATCAAAATCAGCATTAGGTTCAATAATATTAAATACATCTGGGATAGTAATTGATAATTGGATTAGAATACTTGGACACGACAGTAATAGAGGTATACTATCATATAATTCAATTGGAGAAAATGGAGTTGCAACGAAGATTGATAAAATGTTAATAGTTGCAGATGATGTTGTTGGAGGACTTTTTGCATTAAATGCTGGAAAATTCTCTGAAGGAATAGGAGCGGTATGGTATTTTGCTCCAGATACGTTAGAGTGGGATTCATTAGAAATGCAATATTCAGAGTTTATAGCTTGGATTGCACAAGGAAATGTAGATGAATTTTATAGTACCATGAGGTGGAGTACATGGAAAGAAGATTGTAAAAATGTTAAATTCAATGAGGCTATATTGATATATCCATTTTTATGGTCTAATGAAATACAATTAGAAAAAGCAGATAAAAAAATAGTGTCGGCTGAAGAATTGCTAAAAATAAATCAAGAATATAGTAAGAAGTTTAATTTGAGTTAATAATGATAGAATGCATAATAATGAAAAAAGTAACTGCATAAAAATATTATTTTATAAACTATTGTAATTTGAATAAAATAGTAAAATAAACTGATAGCATAATTGTAATAATGTAGTATGATTAAGTCAAAGAAACTAGCTGAAAAATAAAGTAGGCTAGTTTCTAGTTTTTTGAGATAAGTTTTGGAAATACTAGCCTGTAGCAGTAAAATGTAATAAGACAGGCTCTGCCCCAGGGGGCGAGAGAAGGTGAAGAATACAATATAGCAAGAAAAGAAGCAAATAATGCAAATGCTGATATACACATTAACAAGATCCTTCGCTAAAAGGTATGCAAATTCACGAGGTTCATCCTGTAAAATTTGGAGGAAGTCCAACCGATATTTCTAATAAGATACCTTTGACTCCTAAAGAACATGCCCAATATACAACTTGGTGGAATAGATTACTTAAAGAGTTAAAAAAATAAACATTTTGGAGGGAAGTATATGAATGAAAGTATTAAACAGTATCTTAGTAAAATGAATCTGAATGCATCAACAACTACAGCAGATATTGAGCATACAGAACAAATTTTAAGTGTACAATTCCCATCGGATTATAGATTGTTCATAGAAGAATTCAATGGTGCGGAAGGTGAGATTGGTCCCAATGCATATGTTGCATTTTGGTCATTAGAGGATATTGTTGAATTGAATGAAGCATATGAGGTGAATGAGTTTGCACCAGGACTGATTTTAATTGGTTCAGATGGTGGTGATATAGCATATGCATTTGATAATAGATATGATTCTAAACCTATTGTAGAAGTGCCGTTTATAGGTATGGATTTAGAAGAAGTAAAAGCATGTGCTAATACATTTGAAGAGTTTTTGGGATATTTGTATAAATCATAGATAAAAGACTTATGATTCTTATAAAATGGATTGCTTTATAATTTATGATAGTCTATTATATACTTGAATCTTAAAAATATACTTTTGTATACTAATTATATCTCGGGAATTTAATTGGCTTTAGAGGAGGTATTTTAACACCAATTTATACTTATTATTATTTTTTTGAACAGACAATATGCGTTTTCTCTCTAACGTATTATAGTAAAGGAATTGATGCATAGTTTAAGAGATTTAATCAGTAAATTAGAGAGTAATAAGATGTCACACATTAAGTGGGCTGTCAAAGGTTATGACATCTTCGCTACAGCAGTGATAGCTGTACTTATTTTATAAGTATGTAGCAATAATGCTAAACAAATTGAATTTAAAATAGATGATAAATATATATTATAACAATGATAAAAGAGTTAATGTTTCCAATCAGGGAGCATTAATTCTTTTTTAATGTAAGGAAATTGAAGGGAGTAAAGGTGATGTGCAAAGTAATAGAAGATTTCAAGATAAGCTTAACTGAGGATGGAAAAAGTCCTAAAACAATAGAAAGTTATGTTGGTGACATTAAGGTTTTCATAGAATTTCTAGGAACTAAAAAGGAAGAATAAAACAATGTTGACACGCATGTACAAAAAAATTAAAATAAAGGAAGTATATAAATATTAATGTAAAAATTAGATATATATGGTCAATTACATTAATATAAAAATACAATAAAGTAAATTAGTACATGGGAGAAAATAAATGGATTTTAAATTAGATATAGGGGAATTAACTAATACAATAAATGAATATGAAAACATTATAAAGACATTGGAAGAAGAAAAAGAAAATATAAATAAAACTATCGCAGAGCTTACTGAAGCTGGATGGTCAGGTGAAGCAAAAGATAAATTTATGGAAAAGCATATTAAAAATCAGGAGTTTTATACAAATTTGGTAGAAGATATAAAGTACGTGAAAAATGCTTTAGAAAATGAAGAAAAGCCAAGGGCAGTTAGATTAAAAAAGCAAAGCGAGGATTTTGTAAACTGTATAAAAAGAAATGGGGGTGGGGCAGCCCTTACAAATGATGATACAGGAATTATTTCACTCCAATATGGGGGACAATTTCAAATAAATAATAATGTTAGTGAATGTATAGATAATTATAAAAAGATGAACTCTAAATTTGAAGAAATATTAAATTTAGCAAATAGTTTAAGTTTTACATCATTCCCGATTGCAGATGATGTTTTGAATTTACAGAATTCGCTTAAAAATCAAACAACAAGTTTGACAGAATTCAATGATTCATTTAATTTATATTGTAATGGTGTAAGAGATATGGAAGAAAATATATGCTCAGTATTTTCAAAAATATCAGGAATAACTGGAGGAATATCTGAATTTAGGAGTGTTTCTGCTATTTCAGAAAATGGACAAGTAGATAAGAATAAAGTAATGCAGTTAATGTTAAAGAATCCAAATGACTTGACTAATGGAGAAAAAGAGTTATTATCATATGTAGAAAAAGTACTAAGTAAAGATGAATATGCTGAATTAAAAGAACAAGCGATAAAGGGAAATAATGGTCAAGGGATAGCTGATAATTTAAAATTAAAGTTTGGTGACACAAGATATGGACCACTTTTAGAGTTAGCAAATAATGATGGTTTTCTTAAGTCTATAAAGAAGGCTGGGGAAGACTTTATAATAGGAGCAGGTAATTCACTTGATAAAAATATTTTTGGGGGGACTGCATTTACTGTTGGTGGAATAAATCAAAGCAGTATGCTTAAATCAATACCATATAAAATAGGTGAGTTAGCTGGTGATATAGGGTCATTTGCATTTGGAGCTGCAGAGGCTGGAACTGGAGCTGGAGGAGAGCTTTTAGGCTTTACAGCAGACGGTACAGTAGTACTCGCTCCCGCTGGTGCCGCTTTAAACATTGCAAGTTTAGGTCTTGTAACCCATGGGGGTGCTGCTACAATTAAATCAGCACATAATTTTAGTGAAGACTTGTTCTCATTGATTAAAGGTGAAGGGAATAAAGGGGCGGCTGAAGTTGAAAAAGCGATATCAAGAATAGATGAAGTTGAAGTGAATTTTAATTATAAGACTAAGTATGATGAAGCCGAATTTGCAAGACAATTAGCTGATCAAGAAGCTGGAATGAACAAATTAACGGTTGATGAGTACTTAAAGAATAGAGAAAGATACATTGCCGAAGGTAGAGCGATAGAAGGAAATATGGCTCAGCAAGCTGCTAGAAAAGAGGCACTTGCAAATAAAATAGATGAATTACTTGATTCTGGTATGTCATATCAAGAAGCTGAAAGACATGCTAATAAATGGTTAGAATCTCAAGCTGCACTACATAATCCAGACCAAGTCGCAGGAGGAAATTCATTAAATATTGGTGGCATGGGTGATAAAACAATCAATTCGTCTATTGGGGTACAGTGGAAGTATAGAATAGATGCTGTTGATGAACAAATTCAACAAATGGCTAAAAACATGACTGATATTGAAAAGGAAAGCACTTACTTAAATGTAAAATTAAAATATTAGGAGGATAATCTATGAATGATGATTTATTTAAAGAATATAACTTTAATAACAAAGTTGATATTAAAGTAATTGATAAATATAAAGAAATTATACCAATAGAATTAATATCTGTCTGGGAGGAGTATGGATTTGGTTCTATACTAAATGGTTGCTTAAAGATAGTTAATCCAGAGGAGTATCAATCAGTTGTAGATATGTCATATTTTAGAGCAAATGTGGCTATTCCAATAATGATAACTGGTTTTGGAGATATAGTTATATGGGAAAAAAATGAATATGTAAGTATTATAAAATATAAGAATGGAACATTTGATATTATATTAAAAAGATTCAAACATTTTTTTAATTGTTTAAAAGATGAGTATTTTGTAGAAAAATATTTAGAAGTAGATAAGTACAGTAAAGCAGTTTCTAAATTGGGAGAATTAGAATATGACGAATGCTTTGGATATGTACCTTTGCTAGGCTTAGGTGGTAGTGAAAAAGTTGAAAATTTAAAGAAAGTAAAAATAAAAGAGCACATAGAATTAATTACACAATTAGTAGGGAAAATAGAATAATAAAAATTAGTCAATTTGAGATGAGTACTTACTACAAAACTATAAAAAACTAAATGCATAAAACTTATCTCATAAGATATTGTTGAAAGTATAATAGTTTAATAAATTTGTTGAACTGCATAATAATGATAATGCAGTAAGATGTAACAAAGGTAAAAATCAAATATATATCATAGTAATAATGAAGGCTACCGCTGATGTAAAAAGGCGTTAGCCTTTTTTCTATGCCTAAAACAATGAAAGGAGCAAATAAGCATGATAAATGAACTTGTACAAAGATTCAAGATACACCTAGAAGAAGACGGAAAGAGTGTAAAAACAATAGAAAGTTATGTTGGAGCTTGCATTCCGCATGTAGAATTTTCCAGTATGTCTATTGGAGACTCTTACATTCTACAAAGGAAATATAGACTAGCATTACATAGCATTACAACTTTAATTAAGCATTATATGTTATATTTACCACACAAAAATCAAAAAGTTAAAGACCCATTAATAGTTTGTGGTATAAATAGGAATTTTTTAATATTTCTAGATTAATAGATAAAATCCTCTGTATATATTTTTTCACTAAAACCAGCTAAATTTAAAATCCTCTTTGTATTATCATTGATGTTGTTTATTACACGCATAGTACTGCCGTCCTTAAACGTGATAATAGATACAATGATATTCTTCAGGAGTTCCATAATATTTTTAGCCGTAGGAGTGTAACTTTTAACTTTACCAGGTATTATAACAGGCTCTTTCTGTTTTTTTAAAGCATTTCTTACTTCCCTTTCAATTGTAGTATAAACCATCAGTGCCAGCAGAAAAACATATCCCAAAGCCTCTATCCTTTTAGGTATTTTAAGATAAATTTCGTCTATAAAGTCAGAGTTTTTAAGAGACTTAAAGTTTGTTTCTACGCAAACTTGCTTTACCTCAATTGCATGAAATGGAGAAAATAAATGGATTTTAAATTAGATATTGGTGAATTAACTAATGCAATAAATGAATATGAAAACATTATAAAGACATTAGAAGAACAAAAAGAAAATATCAAGCGATTCTTAGGTTCAGATGGAGTTTTCTTATGAGGAATGCAATTTCTCCATCTGAACCTTAGAAGAACTTATCCAGGTGCGTAGCAGTGCTTATCCCCCACTTTGAAGAAGATGGGAGTGTTAGCAATGGTAGCATTCGGATAAATAAAACTATCGCAGAGCTTACTGAAGCTGGATGGTCAGGTGAAGCAAAAGATAAATTTATGGAAAAGCATATTAAAGATCAGGAGTTTTATACAAATTTAATAGAAGATATAAAGTACGTGAAAAATGCTTTAGAAAATGAAGAAAAGCCAAGGGCAATTAGATTAAAAAAGCAAAGTGAGGATTTTGTAAACTGCATAAAAAGAAGTGGTGGTGGGTCAGCCCTTACAAATGATGATACAGGAGTTATTTCACTCCAATATGGGGGACAATTCCAAATAAATAATAATGTTAGTGAATGTATAGATAATTATAAAAAGATGAATTCTAAATTTGAAGAAATATTAAATTTAGCAAATAGTTTAAGTTTTACATCATTTCCGATTGCAGATGATGTCCTCAATTTACAGAATTCGCTTAAAAATCAAACAACAAGTTTGACAGAATTCAATGATTCATTTAATTCATATTGTAATGGTGTAAGAGATATGGAAGAAAATATATGCTCAGTATTTTCAAAAATATCTGGAATAACTGTAGGAATATCTGAATTCAGGGGTATTTCTGCTATTTCAGAAAATGGACAAGTAGATAAGAATAAGGTAATGCAGTTAATGTTAAAGAATCCAAATGACTTGACTAATGGAGAAAAAGAGTTATTATCATATGTAGAAAAAGTATTAAGTAAAGATGAATATGCTGAATTAAAAGAACAAATGATAAAGGAAGATAATGAGGAGATAGCTGATAATTTAAAATTAAAGTTTGGTGATACAAGTATATATGGACCATTTTTAGAGTTAGCAAATAATGATGGTTTTCTTAAGTCTATAAAGAAGGCTGGGGAAGACTTTATAATAGGAGCAGGTAATTCACTTGATAAAAATATTTTTTGGGGGACTGTATTTACTGTTGGGGGAATAAATCAAAGCAGTATGCCTAAATCAATACCATATAAAATAGGTGAGTTAGCTGGTGATATAGGGTCATTTGCATTTGGAGCTGCAGAGGCTGGAACTGGAGCTGGAGGAGAGCTTTTAGGGTTTACAGCAGACGGTACAGGAGTACTCGCTCCCGCTGGTGTTGCTTTAAACGTTGCAAGTTTAGGTCTTGTAACCCATGGGGGTGCTACTACAATTAAATCAGCACATAATTTTAGTGAAGACTTGTTCTCATTGATTAAAGGTGAAGGGAACCAGGGGGTGGCTAAAGCTGAGAATATTCCTAATCGACCTTCATGGAGGCAATCAGAATTGGATGTACAATCAGATTTTCCTGATTATGATCCACAAAAATCATTCATTGATGGTGGGGAGGTTCCTTATGGGACAAAAGGAAGTTCTAGACCAGACTTTTATACAGATGGGTCAAGTATAGAAGTTAAAAATTATAAAATTACTACTCCAGAAGGAAGAAGTAGACTGATCAATAACATTTCAAATCAAGTAAATAAAAGAATTACTGATTTGCCAGATGGAACGTCTCAAACTATAATAATTGATGCTAGAGGTCAAGATGTTTCTAATGAAATTTTGAGAAATATTAGGGATAGTATTATTGAAAAATCAAATACCAATGTAACTATACAATTTAAGAGGTGATAAAATGGCTATTGGATTTAGAGTAGATTTTTTATGGTATCAAGTAGGCACACCAGATTTTCTACATGCATTATTTTCTACTATTTGTTATAATTTGGAATCAAAAAAATGGGGAGATAAATATCCTTATTTAATGAACGAATTATATCAAGGGAAATTAAGTTGGAAGAATGCAGATAAGGTAATAGAAGAATTAAAAGAAGTTAAAAGTAAATTCAAGAATTTTAGCCCATCACAAGTAATTTGGGATATTGGAGATATCTCAAAGCAACCTCCGTGGGGTGATAAAATAAGTCCTGAGATTACAGATCTATCTAATTATTTTGTAACAAGTGATGGTAGAGATTTAATTGAGATTATGCTAATGGCTTTAAATGATTCGATTTCTGAAAAAACAGATATTGAAATAATAAATATCTAACTGCAATACATTAACAATACTAACTGCATAAAATTAATTTATATTAATTTATGTGAAAATCTTAGTGATACAGAATGAATTTAACTTGCATAATAATGATAATGCAGTAAGTTGTAGTAAAAGTAAAACTAAATACATGGTAGAAACAATCATAAAAGAGTTAATGTTTCCAATCAGGGAGCATTAACTCTTTTTTAATGTAAAGAAATTGAAGGGAGTAAAGGTGATGTGCAAAGTAATAGAAGATTTCAAGATAAGCTTAACTGAGGATGGAAAAAGTCCTAAAACAATAGAAAGTTATGTTGGTGACATTAAGGTTTTCATAGAATTTCTAGGAACTAAAAAGGAAGAATAAAACAATGTTGACACGCATGTACAAAAAAATTAAAATAAAGGAAGTATATAAATATTAATGTAAAAATTAGATATATATGGTCAATTACATTAATATAAAAATACAATAAAGTAAATTAGTACATGGGAGAAAATAAATGGATTTTAAATTAGATATAGGGGAATTAACTAATACAATAAATGAATATGAAAACATTATAAAGACATTGGAAGAAGAAAAAGAAAATATAAATAAAACTATCGCAGAGCTTACTGAAGCTGGATGGTCAGGTGAAGCAAAAGATAAATTTATGGAAAAGCATATTAAAAATCAGGAGTTTTATACAAATTTAATAGAAGATATAAAGTACACGAAAAATGCTTTAGAAAATGAAGAAAAGCCAAGGGCAGTTAGATTAAAAAAACAAAGTGAGGATTTCGTAAAAGGTGCAAAATATAGCAAGCATTGCAGGTTTTATATCTGTTTTGATGATTTGCACAATGAATCATGCATCTCTTAATATGAAAGTGATAACAGGTGGGGTACTTACTATAATAGGTTTATTAATGTTTATAGGTAGTATTTGTATTCCAAAGTTTCGTGGGGTATCAGTCATAATGTTTATTGTTTTCTTAATAGGTGCTGTAGCTACACTTGGTACTTATTTAGATTTAAAAAATGTTGATTCTAAATTTCTACTTATAATAGTAGTAATTCTTTCTATTTTACTTGCTATTGTATCATATAAAATAGCTGATAAATCTGGGAATACAGAATTAATTATACAGGTGAAAAAGGGTATAATGATATTTATAATATCTGGGGTTTCATTACTACTAATGCTTATTATTGCGAAAGTTTTTAATTAAAGCAGGATAAAAAGGTATAATAGAAGGAGAATGGTTTGATGGAAAAATTTTTACCAATAGGATCAATAGTACTATTAAAAGGTGGACAAAAAAAGGTAATGATATATGGAAGAAAACAAATAGATAGAAAAACAAAGAAAGAATGGGATTATGCAGCATGCATTTATCCAGAAGGAAATATTGACTCAAATTATAGTTATTTGTTTAATCATGAACAAATTGATACAATATTTTTTACTGGTTATCAAGATGCGGAAGAATTAGAGTTTAATAGGCTTTGGCAAGGATTAGGAAAAGATGAAAATGTAGATTGTTGATGAATTTACTAATGTAATTGTGGGATAGAAGAAAAAATACCAGCTGAAGTTTTAGAAGAATTTGATGAATTATATTTAGAACAATTACTTTTAGGTTTATCATGGCAAATAGAATATTAATGGATATTGAAAGTGGTAGGTGATAATTTTGAACAAAGTATCAAAAATTGAAGTGCACAAGTTAAAAAAATTATCAAAAGAGTTTAATAAAACAGCTTCAGAATTAAGTAAAATCTTTTATAGATATAATGCTGAAACAAATAAAATATTACCTTTGATGGATGATAACTTTTGCAGAGTTTATATGAGATGCAGAGAAAATATGGAAGAACTTATAAAATCATATAGAGAAGATTCAATACAGGCACATAAGTTAGCAAAAGAGATTGAAATGGAGCGTTAGACTTTAATTTTGTTGTAAAAACTGATTTCAAATCAGATAAACAAAGGAGAGATCAATGCAAATAGAAGATATTGAGTATCGTAGCAAAGATCATCATTTCCGATTGCAGATGATGTCCTCAATTTACAGAATTCACTTAAAAATCAAACAGCAAGTTTGACAGAATTCAATGATTCATTTAATTCATATTGTAATGGTGTAAGAGATATGGAAGAAAATATATGCTCAGTATTTTCAAAAATATCAGGAATAATTGTAAGAATATCTGAATTTAGGGGTGTTCCTATTATTTCAGAAAATGGACAAGTAGATAAGAATAAAGTAATGCAGGTAATGTTAAAGAATCTAGGAGAGTTAACAGCAGAAGAAAAGCAAATACTAGAATATGCAAAAATTGTTTTAGGAGAAGACGAATATAAGAAAATAAAAGAAACTATATTTACGTATGAAGAAGCACGGAAATACATTAATTGTACTACTTTGGGAATGGTCGTGGGGCTTAAGACATATTTTCCAAATGAGATATCTAATTTGCCTAAACAAATAACTTATGAAAAAGATGGATATATTTATACTTATGTTTTAACAGAAAATTCTCCACTTACGTTTAATGGAGTAGAATTTCCTGATGATGATATAATAACAAAAGATGGTGGAGTGATTAGCAATAAATTATATCCAGAAATGAGGTGATGTTAATGAAAAATAATAAAATTAATAATAGAATTATAATAGTAATACTTACTGTAATAATATTAACTATTATAAATGTATATTTTAAAAATAGCAGATTACCATCTGCTATAAATGTTTATACATCAATTAATAATGATCCAGAAACTATATTAAATTACTCTAAATATAAACATTCAGTAGGAGGCTATAAAGAAGCTATTGAAGGATATGAGGCTGTTATAAATAACCCTTTATCAAGTAAATCTTTGAAATTGAAAGCACAGGCATATCTTATATTATCACAGCACGGACAAGCATTAGAGCCAATTGAAACAATTAAATACTTAGAAGATAGCAAGGCTAAGAGTAATGAATTTAAAAAAACAGGATATGTATTTTTAGATAGGGTTGATTACACAACTACAGATGATTATTTTAATGCCAGTAAAGAAACTTGTTATCATGAAAGTGAGTTTACTCATCTTGATGAAAATGGCTTACCTATGGTTAAATATAGTGCTTATAATGGGGGAGATGGAAATTTTCATTATAATCCTGTAACAATAGCACAATTTTCTTTGACTGCATTTGGCAGATATAAAAATGGAACCGGTACCAGGAAACAGTTTATAGATTCAATTGATAAATTATTATCCCTGCAGAGTCCTTCAGGTGCCATGAGACTTGATTTTAATTTCAAGCATTATGTAAATAGTGATATCTATAAACCAGGCTGGGTATCATCATTAGCTCAAGGACAGGCTATAAGTGTCTTTGTACGGGCCTATCAGGTAACAGGTGATAATAAATATTTAAATGCCGCAGATAAAGCTTATATGTTTATGTGTATTCCAGTAAATGAAGGCGGCACCAAAGATACTAGTGGGGATTTAGATGGAACCGATAATGTATTTTTTCAAGAATATATTACTACACCAAAATCATATACTTTAAATGGCTTTATATTTACTATTATAGGTATTTATGATTTATCTCAAACTAAAGATAGTATATATAAAGGAGATGCTCATAAGATGTTTGTTAATTGTAATGATACACTTCTAAAAGTTATACATAAATACGATTTAGGCTGTATGACAGCTTATGATGCAGCATATATTATAAAAAAGGATCAGTATCCTAACATGAATATACAATACCATGCAACTCATATAGAACTTGTAGATGCCATGTATTCTATAACTAATAATCCCATATATAAATACTATAATTTAATGTGGAAATCCTATGTTGTTTGAGGTATAATTATTGACTTGTATTGTTTAAGGGTGTAATATTAAATTATAAATTACATTTGTAAACAGAAAGGAGAATATTTTTGAGGAAAGTAGTTGCAATCTCTGATGCGGAACTAGAAATTATGAAAATAATATGGAAAAGCCCTAATATAACAGCAAATAAAATTATTGAAAAACTTAAAGGTAAAACTGAATGGAAACCTAATACCATAAAAACATTAATAAATAGATTACTTAATAAAGGGGCTATTGATTTTCAGAAGGAAGGAAAAGAATACTACTATTATAACTTGATTAATGAAGAGGAGTACAAAATTTCAGAGAGTAAGTCTTTTTTAAATAAAATATTTAATGGATCCTTGAATTTGATGTTACTGAACTTTATAAAAACTAAGAACCTGTCAGAAAAAGATATTGAAGAATTGAAAAAAATTTTAAATAATGCCCATAAATAAATGATGATGAGGTTTGCATATGGTGGATATAGTAAAAATACTATTTTTAATGTCACTGCAGGGAAGCTTTTTAGTTGTATTTATACTTTTAATAAAATTAATTTTAAGAGAAAGACTTAATGTCAAATTTCACTACTTTATATGGTTTCTGTTAGTAATAAAACTTATCATCCCTTATGGCCCCGAGAGCAATTTCAGCATATTTAACATATTTAATTCTGTAGTGGATATAAGGACTACTGGGTTAAATCCTGTTTTTAAAATTAATAAAAATAACTTTACCATATCAGATACTAAACAGGCAGAGCTTATAAAAAACACTGGAACTACAGAAAAACCTAAAAATACTATAAACCCAAATAGTATACCTGAATCAGATAAAAAAAATGATTATAAATTTATATTTATATGTATATGGATTCTAGGCATTATGATCATGAGTATATTTATATTATATGGAACTATAAAGATTAGGCTTATTAAAAAATTATCTACTTACCAGCAATCATCTAATATTAATAAAATTTTAGATGATTGTTTAGACATAATGGGTATTAAAAAAAAAGTAAATTTAGTATATACCTATAAAATAAACAATCCGTGTATATATGGGGTTATCAAGCCTTCAATTTTTATACCTATAAAGATTTTGGAAAGTATTTCAGAAGATGAATTTAAGTATATTTTATTACATGAGGTTTCTCATTTTAAAAGAAAAGATACTTTAGTAAATTGGATATTGATAATACTGAATATTATATACTGGTATAATCCTGTGATATGGTATGGATTTTATAAGATGAGGCAGGATTGTGAAATTGCATGTGATAACTGTGCCCTGAAGTATTTAGAATATGGGGAAAATATAAAGTATGGAAGTGCAATTATAAAATTGATACAGCTAACTAATGAATCACAGATTTTAATTGGTACTACCTCAATAGTTAGCAGCAAGTCTGAAATAAAAAAGAGAATTATTATGATATCAAAACATAAAAAAACATCATGGAAAGGCATATTATTTGGGATTATAGTTATTATAGGTGTGGGAATAGTTGGATTGACATCATCTAGTTTAAAAGTAAGTGCCCTGGATAACCATAAGATCACATTTACAAATAAAACTTTGGAAAAGGCCTTAAGAGAGAAAATGAATAAACCGGAGGGAGATATATTAAAAAGCGATGTATTAAAGATAGATGAACTCAACCTATCATATAAAGAAAAAGAACTTAAATCTTTAGATGGTATTGAGAATTTAACCAACTTGAAGAGTTTAAATTTAACATTTAGTTACGCAGTTGATATATCACCTTTAAAAGATCTAACAAAACTCCACTATCTAAACCTTTCAAGAAATTATTTTATATTGAATAAAGACATATCTTTCTTGAAAAATTTAGTGAACCTGGAAAGGCTGGATTTGTCATCGGATGGAATAGAAGATTTAACTCCATTAAAAAATATGAAAAATTTAAGGGTATTGAATTTATATTCTAATGAAATTACGGATTTAAACCCTATTAAAGACTTGAATCAGCTTAAAGAAATTAATTTAAGTGGTGGTTCGAGGGATGGATATAACCATATAAAAGATATTTCTATATTAAAGGATTTTAAAGATCTTCATAATCTAAATATTTCATTTAATGATGTTACCAAATCAGTTGTTGATGATTTGCAGAAAGCTCTTCCAGATTGCAATGTGAAATGTAAACAATTAGGAGAATTAGATTATCCCAGATTTATAACCTGCCAGGGATGGACCGGAGATGAAAAATATTGGAATGATAACACTGAAAATAATTCATTTCATGCAGAATTCAATCCATTTAGTGGAGTTGATATAAGAGAGATAGCTTACAGTACAGAGCCTTATACTATAAAGCTCAATTCAAATATTGTAAGTGGAAAATTGACTGTAAGAGTCTATTATGATGGAAAAAAACTCTTTGAAAAAGAGAATCCTGAAGGTGAAACTGTAAATATTCCATATACATCTAAAGGAGTATATATTGAAAGTGTGGGAGAAGGAGCAAAGGGTAATTTTAAATTTGAATTGAAGTAGTTGATGCATTGTTATTAATTTTTGTGCCTTTGGCACAGTGAAGGGAATGATAAATTTTATGAAAAATAAAAAATTATTAGCTTTGGTTTTAATTGTGTCCTTGTCTACGTCCCCATTAATCTTATTAAAATGTAATAGGGCATATGCATATTCCACTTCTAATGGAATTCAAAATGTAGTAAGGATTGGAGGAACTAACAGGTTTGATACATCATCTAAAATAGCTGAGCATGGATGGAAGCAGTCAGACAATGTGGTATTAGTAGGTGCACAGAGTGATATTGATTTTGCAGATGCTTTGGCAGGGACACCTCTGGCATATTCTTTAAATGCACCTATATTACTTACCAATATAATTAGCACTCCTGATGAAATTAATGATGAGATAAGTAAATTAAAAGCTAAGAATATATATATATTAGGAGGGACTGGGACAGTATCTCAAGCACAGGAAAATATTTTTAAATCAGAAGGATATGCTGTCACTAGGATAGCTGGAGCCACAAGATATGACACAGCCATAAAAATAGCAGATGAATTAAACAATAAATCTAAATTATCAGTAGTGAGTCAATCTTTAGAAGATGAAGTTAAAAATATGGGGGATACTATTGACATATCTAAATTAGGTGATAGAGACCAAGTAATAAAAGATGGTAATGTAGTTATGATTTCAACAATAGATTCTCAAGATAAGGAAAATAAAAATGAGGTCTATAATACAAAAAATCTTGATCAATTTATTAGGAATTTCAACAATTTTAAAGAAGATAAAGTAAGAATAATTAAGTATGTGAAACAAGGAAACCAGATATGGATTAATAAATTAGCGGATATAAAATATGATGGCAAAAATCTAATTTATGTAACTTATGACATCTATAGTGGAGCAAATATTGTCACAGACTCAACTTCAGCCTCATTTACTAAAATAGTGAAAACATGTTCAAATAATAATGTCAGATATATTTTACTTGAAAATGAAGATACAAAAGAAGATATGGGAGTAACTGTACTTAGCTTCTCATCTAATAGTATAAAAATTTAAAAATAAATGGTTCACAGGATACAATTTCTACTATAGATGAATCAAAACTTAAGTTGATTGCAGATATTATTATAAATTCGCTAGTTAACTTGGAAGTTTTAAATTATTGAGGTAAAATAACTGCTGCCCCCAAAATACTTATGAACTAAACAATATTTATTTCTAGGAGAAATAAGTATATAATATAGAAAATTGGAATTATATTGTGTAGATTTTGGTAACATATGTTAAACAAATCCACAAGGGGGTATAAGTTCATGATAAATTATAGTAAAATAGTGGGTATATTTTCTAGAGTCGATGAAGATTTAGGTAACAGTTCTCTGCTGGTTTCAGTGAGAAAAGGACTTACATATATGATTCCATTATTGTTAATTGGTTCTATAGCATTAGTTTTCTTAAGTTTGCCCATTCCTGCATATCAAAATATGATGAAAGAAATTTTTGGTGATGAATGGAAGAATGTTTTTTTGTATATTCGTGATGGTACGTTTAACATATTATCCCTTATTATGGTGCTGTGTATTAGTTATTCTTATATTATAGAACTTAAAGAAAAATATAATCATAATGTTAGTCCAATTATTGGATGTCTGGTATCATTATCTTCTTTTATCGTTGTTTTAGGAATCAGTAAAGATAATTTTTCTATAAAAAATTTTGGAGTGATAGGTATTTTTATTGCCATAATAGTGGCGATTACTTCTTCTATGGTTTTTTTAAAACTCAGCTCCCTTGATTTTTTAAAAATAAATGCTTTTACGGATGGAGCCAGTTCTACTTTTAACTATGCTTCTAATTCTATTTATCCTGCTGCAATTACAATAGCAGTTTTTGCAATTTTAAATCAGATATTGATAAGTGTTTTTGGCATATCAGACATACAGAATTTTATATCCAATTTTTTTAGTGAAATATTTTTTAAAATAAAATCTCCATTTTGGAGTGGTATATTATTTATATTTCTTATTCATATTTTGTGGTTTTTTGGCATGCATGGCAGTAATATTCTTGAACCGGTAGCTCAAAGTATATTTATACCTGCCCTTGCGAAAAATCAGACATTAGTTAGTTTAGGCCAAAGGCCTACAAACATATTTACTAAAACTTTTTTCGATACTTTTATTCTGATGGGGGGATGTGGTACAGTTTTATGCCTGGTATGTGCTATTTTAATTGCAGGAAAATATAAGAACCATCGAAGACTTGCAAGGTTATCATCTATTCCTATAATTTTTAATATTAATGAACTTATTGTATTTGGTCTTCCCATAGTATTAAATCCAGTTTATCTTATTCCATTTTTATTTACACCAATAATATTAACTATAACTTCTTATTTAGCCGTATATTCTGGTTTGGTACCCTACACAATAACTACTGTTGAATGGACAACTCCTATTTTTTTAAGTGGATATGTTGCAACTAATTCCATAAAAGGTAGTATACTGCAAGTATTTAATTTAACCTTAGGAATTTTGTGTTATATACCTTTTGTTAAGTTGGCAGAAAGTGTTTCTTATATAAGAATGATAAATAGTTTTAGAAGGGTATGTACTGTATTTAAAGAAAATGAAGAAAAGGGAATAGTCAGTACGTTGATTTCAAGAAACGATGATACGGGAAATATATCAAGATTTTTAACAGCTGATTTGGAGTATGCCCTTAAAAATAATAAAGTCACGTTATTCTATCAACCACAAGTGGACTATAAAGGGGATATTTTTGGGGTAGAAGCTCTGCTCAGGTGGAAACATGATATATACGGATACATTTATCCTCCTTTAGTTATTGTATTGGCATCAGAAGGGCATCTCATGGATAAACTTAGCTATTGGATATTAAATAGAGTCTGTAGTGATTTAAGTAAAATGAATAAGCTTGGATTTCCAAATATCATAGTATCTATAAATATGTCTGTAGTCCAATTAGAAAACGATTATTTTGTTAATAATCTTGAAAAAAGTATTAAAAAGCATAAAATAGCACAAGACAAGCTTGAAATTGAAATAACAGAGCAAATTGCATTGAGGAGTAGTAAAGATATTCGAGATAGAATTATGGCTATGAAGAAATTGGGAGTACGATTGGCCATGGATGATTTTGGTATGGGACATAGCTCTTTGATGTATCTTAAAGAATATGAATTTGATACCATAAAGCTGGATGGCTCTTTGGTTCGGGAAATTTTATATAATAATAATTGCAGGGATATTATTCAGTCTATTGTATCCTTGGGGAAATCATTAAATTATTCAGTAATAGCGGAATATGTGGAAGAAGAAGAGCAGCGGGATATACTTTATGAACTTGGATGTCATAGATATCAAGGATATTTATACAGTAAACCTCTTAATTATGATGAGCTAATAGAATATTTACTAGACAAATGTGAAAGTAAATTCTGTGGGTAAGTGGGATAAAGTTCAGGTTTTGTTATTTTCTATATAGTGGATAAAAAAGCCATGTGTAAGGGGAAATAAATTCTCCCTATATGCATGGCTTTTGTCTACAGAAATTTAAAATATATTTACTATACTTCTGCTATTACCCGGCAAGGAAGTCCGGAAAACCCGCTCATATTTACAGGGAAAGTATATACTGTAAAGAAATTAGAGATCATTTCCTCTAATAATAAGTCTAAATTGCTTAAATTTTCAATAATAAATATTCCGCTATCTGCACAGTATTGATCTGCCCTAGGATGATTTTTAGGTTTTTTAATTCCAGCCATGTCTACTCCTATAAAGCTTACTTTTTTGTCAATGAGGTAATCAATCAATTTATCAGATAGTTCTATATATGTGGAAAAGTATTCTTTTCTACCATATCCATACTTTTTTAGTATTCCTGAATGAAATATTACAAAATCATTTTGTTGTATGCTGCTTAAATCTAGATCTTCTACATTTACTTCTGAAGCTTTTATATTACTTATATCAAATATCTTTCCTTTAGTAAGGATGTTTTCTATGGAAAATTCCTTGTCCATAACATCAAAATGTGTTCCTATATGCCCTGCTTTTTCTAAGCCTGAATTTATCTGACCTATTGAGGCTAACATAGTATCTAGCATCTTTTTTTCTATTTTAAAGCTTAAATCAATTTTCATTTTAAACTCCTCCATAAAATTTTATTTTCCCAGGAAATAATAATATAATAACACAATATCATTTCCTTGTAAACTATTTTTTTGAATATTTATATAGGATTATTACTAATACTATGGTATAATTATTTCCTAGGATAATAATTTTGAAGGAGTTTTTAATTATGGAAATAGATAATGAAAAAATACAAATAAAATTGATATTAAATAGAATGACAAATCTATGGGACTATATAACTAATTTCACTGAAATTCATGAGAAGGCTTTGAAAGAATCATTAATTAAATACCATTATGAAGATATACTTAATAAAAATTTAATGCTTTCTGAATTTCATGTCATAGATTGTATAGGAAAAAATCAGCTGCCTAATGCAACTTTTATATCAAAAGAATTAGATATGACTAAGGGAGCAATATCTAAAATAGCTGCTAAATTAATAAAAAAGGGTTTTATAAAGGGAAATCGTTTAGAGAATAATAAAAAAGAAATTTATTATAGCTTAACATCTAAGGGAAAAATAGTTTTTCAGATACATGAGGAGCTTCATGAGATAAAGAATAGAAAATTTATAAATATGTTGAATAAATATAATAAAGAAGAATTGAACACAATTAATAATTTTTTAGATGATTGTATAAATAGTTTGTTCCAAGAATAACAATGTAATACTACAGGCTTTTCTAAAGCAGAAATTTTATGTATAATCATGGAAATGTTGTGGTAGGGGTTCTAATATTGTTTGCTTTTGTAGGAAGACTTTATATTTTAGAACTTCGCCTGCTAATGGAACTTAGATTAAACTTTGCTAGTATATTAAATGGGACGAAAAGTGAAAGAAGAGTCACTTCATACTACTTTACAAGAATTTTAAAGTATGATAAAATGAAAAATGTATAAATATACTTAATTGTTTAAATTTATATTAAAAAGATATCAATCATTTTATGGCCATCTATATTTAAAAAATAAGTATTTGATTTTTCGAGTACTTATTTTTGCTTTTGAAATAGTTATCAACAGTGTGTTGTTGATAATGTGGACAACTAATATAAGAAATTGAAAAGTCAATAGAAGTTATTGCAGAAAAAGCTGAACAAGGGGCTATGTCAGCTAATGAAATTAGCAATAAAGCAATTGAATTAAAAAGTAATTCTGTAGAACTCCAAGCTGATGCAGATAAAACTCGTACAGATATTAGAAAAACTATGGATGAAGCTTTGAAAAAAATCAAAGAAGTAGAGAAAATAAAGGTTTTATCAGATGCTATTTTAAATAGTACTCTAGAATATAGTGTCTCCTTTGAAATAATGTTAAAAGTAAGTACCCTTTATTTAAGGGGTTTATTTTTTATTTTATAAGAATTAACATGGTGTTAATTATATATTTTTCCAGAGGATTAGATAATATTTTGTTGAATTATAATTTTAAGGAGGTGACAACTTTGGTTTATTTAATAACATATGAGCTTCGTAAAGAAGATAAGGATTATGATTACCTTTATGAAAAAATTAAGTCATTAGGTGAGTGGCAGCGTCCTTTAGAATCTACCTGGTTTTTGGATTCAGAATTACCAATCCCTGAAATAAAAGGAGAATTAGAAAATTTTATGGACGGTGGAGATAAGCTATTTATTTCTAAAATTACAGAGGATTATGACGGATGTTTAATTGGAAGTATGTGGTTATGGTTATCCAGTCATGTGTAGGGTTATACTAATTTTGATATCTTATCAAGTGATTCTTAGGTTCAGGTGGAGTTTGCTGTAGGGACTGCTTATCTCCATCTGAACCTTATTAACAGTATTCTTAGTGTCTTTAGCACTTAGAATACGTTATCCTTTAGGGGAAGAACTTATCCAGGCGCATAGCAGTGCTTATTTTTATTCTGTTCACACAATAATGAAATTTGTTACAAATAGTTAATCATTATGCCATTAAGTTGTAACAAATACCACATATAATAATAAGTGTCCTAAGGAGATGACCTTAGAGGAAATAGAAATTAATGTGTGTTTACATATATAAGAAAAGTAATGGTAATTACCAGACTGGTGTCTGTAGTTGCAGGGCACTATAAATTCAAATGCAACTGCCAGAGTTTAGTATATTAAATTAAGCTCCTTAAAAAATAATGTTGTTAAAAATAAGTACCTGTCATTTGGGGTGCTTATTTTTGTCAAATAAAACCCTTAACTGAGGACCAGAGATTCCGTGAATAGCTTCCATTAAAATGATAAAAATAACCTTCAATTACTTTATAAGGTTATTTATACTTTGAAGAACTAATTTAGCATTGAAAATGGAAGCCCATTTAGTAGTTCTGTTGCCCTGTATGTTCACCTTCCGATTTAGTTATAACTTGCTCTTTATAAGATTTCTTATTTAATTTTGTTTCTTCTGATTTAACTTTTAACATATTTTGCTTTATAACATAATTTATTTCAATGCCTATAACCATTGCCACAACTGATTTATGCACATAATGATAACTAGTACCATTTTTCATTAATATATAGTGTTTACATTTTTTCTTCTCACCAGTATTTACAATATCAGTACCGTCAATGGCACATACAGTGTACCCATCAATAGTCCCTTTGCTAAAAGTTTTATTTTTAACTAATACAGAAATTATATTTTGAAAGCTTTCTTCTAAAGCTTCTAAATCCCATTTAGCAAGAGTTTCACCTATGGTATCTATACTAGGTAATTTTGTTTTTCCAGGGAATACTGGGTTAAAACAGCCATTCCTTTTTTATTGTGAACAAACTATATTATAAAGGGATGTTATTTTTTTGTCCAGTTTTCATAAAAGATGTTCAACTAATTTCCAATTACAAAGAGAATTTACTTTAAAACATTAAAACATTAAAACTACTTAAAGCACTGATTCACAAAACTTTCAGTGGCTTTTTATTTGTATCTGCGGAATTCATGGGAAAAGGCCCTGCTTGCCGGTTAGCGGAAGGCCGACAGTATGGTTCGTGGAAGTAACCGCCTTAATATGGATTAAATGCAAATTCCACAAGGATTCCTAAAACATTCCATACTGCTTCCAAAACCGTCCATTATACTAAAGCCATCCCAAATAAAGAAAGGAACGATGATAATGAAACTCAGAACAAACGGAAAATTCCTTACGGCAAGTTCAGTTTTGGCAGTTGCCTTGATGGTGGGCGGCGGCTCTCTCACAGCATTTGCCGCTTCCGCGCCAGCAACAGACGGTAGCGCCACAGTCTCCTACAGCTACCTTACCGGACAGCAGGAAAACAGCGACAGGTATACGCAATATGCCGCAGTATCCAGCTTTACGACAGACGAGGAGCGGGAAGCGTATTTTGAGGCGCAGGGTATCGGCGGCGATGGCTCGTACAGCGCAGCGCAGCATCTTGATGCAGAAGCACTTATGGAGGCTGGCGTGATTGATCAGTCAACTGCTGACCAAATCGTGGCATACGCTTCCCAAAAGCATGATGATATTCATGCCCTGTATGCCAACAAATCCAGTATGACGGCAGATGAGCGCCAGGCAATGTATGAGAGCATGAAGAAAGACGGTTTTGATGGCGACTCTGTCAGCGAACTTATAAACGCGGGAATTATCACACAGGAGCAAGCCGACAGCATCAATACCTATATTGCAGGCACCAGCGCGCAATAGCATAACCATGCGCCGGGCAATCCGAAAGCAAAACCGGCGCAGTATAAGGCTGCGTCGGTTTTGCTTTTTAACAATGACAAAATAAAACATAGACATCTTTGAAAGCAACGCCGAAACTGGTGTATAATGTAATAGAAAATTCTTAACAAGGAGGTGTTGCTGATGGCAAAGCTACTAATTGTGGACGATGAACAAGACATCCACCAGATGATACGCAGATATGCCGAGCGCGAAGGGCATGAAACAATAGAAGCCTCTGATGGCTTGGAGGCTGTGGCGTTATGCCGGGAAAACGACTTCGATATTGTGATTATGGATATTATGATGCCGGAAATGGATGGGTTTACCGCCTGCAAGGAAATCCGCAAGACAAAGGATATTCCGATGCTGATGCTATCCGCCAGAGGTGCGGAATATGACAAGCTGTTCGGCTTTGAGGTTGGGGTGGACGACTATGTGGTTAAGCCCTTTTCACCCAAAGAACTGATGGCGCGTGTGAATGTGATTATCAATCGGCACAAAGCACAGTCCGGCAAGACAGCTAAGGAGCAAATCGAATTGGGCGGTCTGCGAATTGACAAGCCGGGACGAAATGTATTTGTGGATGGAGCGAAAACGGAACTGACAACCAAGGAATACGAACTGCTGGTTTACCTTGCCGAAAACAATGGCATTGTAGTGACAAGAGATCAAATTCTCACCGCGGTGTGGGGTTACGATTACTATGGCGATGACCGGACGGTAGATTGGCAAATCAAACTGCTGCGGAGCAAGCTGGGTGATTATCGCAACTGCATTGTGACCATACGAGTATTCCTGTAATAAAGAGTTTTAGACTTTGAATGAAATAAAAAAACCTGATATAAATATATTGTGTCACTTGCAAGAAGACAACAACAATCTATATCAGGAGGAAAACAATATGAATAATCGAATTATAGTTCCTAACACATTAATATTAGGGATAGACATAGCAAAGGAAAATCACTATGGTCAATTTGTAGTAAATGGTGAATATATAAAAAAGCCGTTCCTTATAAAGAATACCAGAGAATCTTTCGAATGTCTATTAGATTCAATCAGACAATTAAAGGCGAAATATAACTTAGATTATGTATTAGTAGGAATGGAGCCAACAGGTCACTATTGGAAGAATCTTGCTTACTACTTAAAAAGTCAAGGGATAGAGCTATGCTTGGTCAATCCATATCATGTTAATAAAATTAAGGAGCTTGAAGATAATAGTCCAACTAAGAATGACAAAAAAGATGCCAAGATTATTTCTAAACTTATATATCAAGGTCAATACCTAAACTGCATGTTTGAGGAAGAACTCTACGTAAATCTTCGATTATGCAGCAACAATAGGCAAGAGCTAAAAAAACAGTTTATCTCAGAAAAAGTAAGACTAATAGCGCTATTAGATGAATACTTTCCAGAATTTAAAAAGATGTTTTCAGATATCTTAGGAAAGTCCGCTTTATGTATACTGAAAACATGTCCTTTCCCACAAGATATAGTGAATATAGGAGTTTCTGAGCTTACTCAAAAGCTTCTAGATGCTACACATAATCGTGTTGGATTTAAGAAAGCAGAGCTGGTTTTTAATGCAGCTAAAACTTCAATAGGAGTGCCTGTAGGGCTTGAAGGGGCCAGATATAGATTAAGGCTTATTTTAAGGCAATTAGAAGCTTTACAAAAGGAACTAGATGATGTGGAAAAGCTCATGGAAGAATATCTTTTGCAGACAGGTTATTCAGAATATTTACTTAGCATAAAAGGTGTAGGCATAGTAACAGCTGCGGGTTTTCTAGCTGAAATTGGAGACATATCAAAATATGACAGCTATAAGCAAATACAGAAAGTGGCAGGACTTAACTTGAAAGAAACCAGCTCTGGCATGAAAAAAGGTAAAACTAAAATTAGTAAAAGAGGTCGTTCAAATTTAAGAAATATTCTATATCAGGCAGCAACTGTTATGGTAGCTAAGAATGCTGCATTTAAAGAAATATATACCCATTTAACGAAAAGACAGGAAAATCAATTAACCGGAAAACAAGCAATAGTTGCACTAAGTGTAAGACTTATAAAAGTTATGTACACTTTATGCAAGAAAAAAACAACATATACACATGACAAAGTTCATGGGTTGACAAGTTATCAACAAGCAGCTTAATTTAATATATGCATAGGTATATTGAAATTTATAGTTCTTTGAAAAGAGTAAGGCAAAGCACGTTCAAACCCCCATAAGGGCTTAATTGACCCAGTATACGAGGATTAATGCTAGCACCTGCTCTAAAATGCAGAACGAAGGAATGTAGAGACATAGATATGTACTCCGTGAGACATGGTAGGGTAAGCATTAGAGCTATATAGGTGTGTTTCCTTCAAAATATTGGAATATCACTTACACTCTTATGCACACGTTCAACCTTCTCCATCCAGTATTACCTATATATTCAATATACTCACATATTTAAATTTAACCACTTGTTTATAAATAATGAAATTCTATGAAAATAGAAGTAAATAAAAGATAAATTAAAATTTATTGAGGTAGGGGTGGGATATAAATTTGAAATGGAATCGTAAATCCTTCGGGGTGAAATTGTGGTTATATTTTGCGGTATTTACTGCAATCATTTTCGGTGCGCTTTGGTTGCTCCAGACTGTTTTTCTGCAAAATTTCTATAATGGTATGGTCATGCAAAATGTTCAAAAAGTGGCCGAACAGGTGGATCAACAGCGTGATAGTGCCGATTTGGAAAATACCATTGATAGTTTAACCTACGATAATTCCCTGCTGATTTTTTTGACAGATGAACAAGGAAATGTCTTTTACAGTTCCGATGAACACAGCTATTCCTATCAGGAAAATAAAACCTATTACACCGCCGATAGTGAAGATGATGGAAACCCCTATCGCAGCACAGACGAACTGCTAAATTGGCAAATTGGAGCGTTTCGCAACTTGCCGCAAGGATATGATTTCTTTTTACAGAGCTTATCGGGCAGCGATGACGGAACTGTCGGTTATCCGCTTGAGAGTGGTGACACATATATTTATGGAATGGTTCTTCCGGCATCCGGGGCGGATTCCAACCTGCTGGGCGGCAAAGAGGCCGTCCTCTATATCAGTACACCGTTGAATACAGTCAATGCTACGGTGGGTATCCTGCGTATACTGCTTATCTGGGTAACGCTTGCGTCACTTGTCGTCGGCTTGGTAATCGCTTTCTTTATTGCACGTAGATTTGGGCGGCCAGTATCCGTAATTTCTATACAGGCGAAGCATATGGCAGGTGGCAACTTCGAGGGAACGTTTGAAAAGGGATTTTGCTCGGAGCTTGACGAACTTTCGGATACGCTCGGCCAGACAGCGGCAGAGCTTGCGCGGGCGGAAAATTTTCGCCGGGAACTTCTTGCCAACGTGTCACATGATCTGCGGACACCGCTCACCATGATAAGAGGCTATGCGGAAATGGTGAGGGATGTTTCTTGGGACGACGCAGAAAAACGTGATACGGATTTGGCTATCATCATCAGGGAAGCGGATAGGTTGACCGGCCTTGTAAATGAAATTTTAACATATTCTGAATTGCAGTCGGAGCATCAACCTCCCGAATTTGAAGATGTCGATATTGCCTCAACGGTGCAATACATTATCGGTCAATTTGACCCTCTGTGCAAACAGGACGGCTATCACATTGAGGTTTTGCATGCTCCCTGCCCAAAGGTCAAGGGTGACAGGAAACAACTTGAGCGGGTATTATACAACTTGATTGATAACGCAATCCATCACACAGGGAATAATGGAAAAATACAAGTTATCCTAAAAGACTTGGACGTAGCCGTTCGGATTGAAGTGCGCGATTATGGCAACGGCATTCCGAAAGACGAATTTCCATATATCTGGGAACGGTACTTTACATCTAAAAAGCGCAATGGAAAAGGAACAGGGCTTGGACTTGCTATTGTTAAAGAAATTCTGGTGACGCATAAGGCTGTATTTGGCGTGGAAAGCGATCCCGATGAAGGCAGCATGTTTTGGTTTGAATTAAGGAAATAGAAGATATTGCAGTATAACGTAACCGTAAAAAAATTAACGCCTATATTTAAAAAGTTTATCTTGGTAATATTACAGATATAAAAAAATGGTTTTAAACTCTTTACCAGGAGAAGAGGCCCAGGTGGACTTTGGATATATCGGTACCTTAAGTGTTGGAACCATACGAAAAAAGGCATGGGTATTTGTTATGACACTTAGAGCTTATCCCTAAATAATTTGTATTTTTCTAAAAGCAATAAAAGCACACGCAAGATTAATAAGACCCAAATAAGAACTCCCTGTTTTCTCAAATCGGACGAGCAATTTTCTAAAGCGATTCATCCATGAATGGGTTGCTTCTACTACCCATGGACGGGCTTTGTAATTTGGATTTTTTTTCTATATTCTTTTTTTCTTGTCCACGGGAAACTACATGGGGAATATACCCCCTAAGAACTATAATTTCAAGGGCAGATTCTCCAGTATACTTTATCCGCACAAAGGTTTTGTGGGTTTTTAACTGTAGGCTCTGGACGGCTATGTAACTATAGAGTTCAGCACTTCTTTTAATTGAGATACATCATGACGATTTGCCCCTGTTACCACTACTGATAATGGTACTCCTCTGCCGTCTACAAGGATGTGCTTTTTGCTCCCATTTTTTCCTCGATCTGTTGGATTTGAGCCAACAGATTCTTTTGCAAGGGGGGCCTTATTCATACTCCCATCTATACTAAGCCACTCCCAATCAATTCCTCGGATTTCATTATATCTCTCAAGTCCTAATTTCCACATGTTTTCAAATACTCCAGCTTCACACTATGCCATAAAATATCTGTGAATTGAACTAGATGCCCCAAACTTTTCTTTTGGTAGTGCTTTCCACTGTACGCCCGTTCGAAGTACATAAAGAATTGCTTCTAAGTTGAATTTTGCGGTGTTTTTATGCTTTTTAAATAAAATAAAAGATGTGAAAAATATGAGAATATTTCCATCCATATAACGTTATATAAGGTGTAGGAGCTTTTACAAAATACCTGTTTTATAGGGAGAATTAATATGAGATCAAATGAGGAAAACTATATTGAAAGACTTAAAAGAGGAAATGAGGATGCCTTGGATTATGTTGTTGACCAATATCTTTCATTAGTTAAGGGGACCATATGCAAGGTTTTGGGTCAATTTAGCGATACAGGGCTTATAGAAGAATGTATTAATGATGTTTTTCTTTCAGTGTGGAACAATGCATGTAAGTTTAAAGGGGAAGCAGAAGATTTTAAAAAATGGATTTTTGCTATATCAAAGTATAAAGCTATTGACTGCTATAGGACAAAGCTTAAGAAAGCAGAAGTTGTTTTAGAGACCATTGATAGTTTAGATGGGGCTTCTGTTGAAGATGAGTTAATGATCTCGATCAGAAAGAATTTGAAGAGGCTTATACAAGTGAAGAAGATAAAGCTAGAATTAAACTTAATTTAAGAAAGTCTATAATTAAAAAGAAACTAAGTGTTAAAAAGAAAGCAGCAGTTGCAGCTAGCATAATTTTTCTTATTAGTTCTTCTATAATAGCAGTTAAGCCAGCCCTAGCAAATGGCATACCAATAATCGGAAATATTTTGAATAAGGACTTAGTTAGTGTAAATAAACAGTATAAAAACTACATTGATAGTATCGGCAAGACAAAATCTGATAAAGGTATAGATATAACATTCGAAAGTGCAATAGCAGATGATAATGAGCTTTTCCTAAATTTTATTGTGAGGAATAACAATAAAGAAATCAAAAATGAATATATGGAAGCTCTTGGTATACCTACGTCATTGAAGGTAAACGGAGAAAGATTAAATACAGGGGCTGGAGCTTCATGGGAGTTTATTGACAATAACACTATTAGAGTACTTAAAAAGATTGATTGGTCTCAATATAAGAAAAAGGATAAGATGAATATAGATATAGATATAGATGAGCTTTATGGCAAGAAAGGAAACTGGGGAGTTAGGTTCTTCGTTGATAAAAGCAATCTAGTACAAAAGACAGTTCAATATAAGGTTAATAAAAAGATTGAGATTAATGGCAGAGAAGGTAAAATAGATACTGTTACAGTTTCACCTCTGACAGTGTCAATAAAAGGTACAGAAAATTTTAGTAAACATAGTGGAGGACAGTTTCTGAATTTTATAGCTTTAGACGACAAAGGGTATGGCTTGCTGTGGGATGGAAGTTCTTGCTCAGATTCAGGAAATACAAATCCAAGCGATTGGACAACAAACTTTATTAATACAGAAAACTCAAAAAGCGTAACAATCATACCAGTGTATACAACTAAACAAGAATCAAAGAAACTTCCTGATGTAAAGCTGGATGTTAATGCAGCTGCTAGACCATTAGTATTAACTATAGATACTGATAGAAGTATAAAGATAAAAGATTACTTTATTGAAGGTGATTACCTAGTTGTAAAGTATGCTCAGCAATACAATGGCAAGGAAGGTCTAAATAATTATATTGATATGCCAATATATTTGATTGCTGATGGTACTGAAATAAAAGAATATACTGTAGGTGACAAAGCTATTGAGCTCTGGCGTAAATATGACAATGATAATCAGCCAATACATGTATATAAAATTGGAAAAGCAAGAGATATTAGGATAGGAACATATGATGGTTCAGATTTAATGATTATGAAGGATAAGAGTATTACAGTTAAAACAAAATAACATTATTAAAAATAAGCGGGGATGTATCTAGATTCCATTTACACAAATCTAGATACATTATAAGCTTAAAATCATAAAAGATACTAAGAAATATTTTTAGTACTTATTTTCTCGGAAATTTAACTTATGGAATATTGTGGATAAACTATAGATAACTTGATCTTTTTTCTGTCTGCTAACTTTCCGATACTTGTAGAATATCTAGTAAGAATACAAACAAAGGTATACCTATAATTAAACCCCATATTCCCATATAGTGTTCTGAAAAAATTAAAATTAAGAAAACAAAGAATATAGGCAAATGTACTGATATAGACATCAATTTTGGTTTTATTATATAGTTTTCCAATAGGTGTAAAACCCCCAGAAGTATTAACACATCAACGACTTTGGGTATTCCCCCCAGAATAAAAGCTATTATTATAAGAGGGATAAGAGCTATAATAAGTCCTGCTACAGGTATAAGACCTAAAATAAATAACATGGCACCTAAGCCTAAAACATTATCAAAACCTAAAAAGAAAAGACCTATGGATGCCAGGACTGAATTTATTATGGAGAGAATAGCTTGAATCTCCATTATTTTTCCAAAAGAACTTAAAAATTTTTTTCCTAGATACTTATAATAATTATAAAAATAACCTATTTTGCTTTTTTCGATTTTTCTTCCGAAAGTTAATATTTGATCTTGTTCTAGAATAAGTAATAGGCTTAATACAAGGGAAAGTAAAATATCCACACTTAAATGTTCAATTTTAAGTGCTAACCTTAAAATTGAACCTCCACTTTTATTGAGGTAACTGCTTATATTTGTCTCCTTTATAAATAATATAATTTTATTGTCTAGTATGTCATGGTAGTTATTAACATTAAATTCCATAAGCTGTCTTTTTATAAAAAATAACTGTTTAATAACTATAGGAATATAATCGTAAAATAAAAAGCATATTCCTAAAAACATTAATATGTAAATCAATATTGTTATAACTTTCTTTTTAATTGGAAATATCTTACGTGTAAACCTATGAATGAAATTAGTTATTTTGTAGAATAAAAAAGAAAAAATAAAGGTTAAGAGAACTAATGTAACCATGTCCTTTATAGAATAAAATAAAATTGTTAATAAAAATATCGCAAAAAGCTTTTTTATAAGATTTTCAGTAAAAATCCTTTTAAATAAATCCATTGAAATAGATATCCTTTTGTTAAAATTTAATAATTTGTAAGTATATTTATTATTATAAGGTTTTTTGTATTGATTGCACAAGATGAAATCACCAATTAATTTTTGAGCCAAGTTTTAAAATTAGCCTTAAAAAGGAGTTTATCCGAACGCTGGGATCAGCTAATACTTCCAGCTTCTTAAAAGTGGGAGATAAGCAGGTCTACGCGGCTTTATAAGTTCTTCCCCTAAAGGATAAACGTATTCTAAGTGCTAAAGACACTAAGAATACTGTTAATAAGGTTCAGATGGAGAAAATATTACTAATGAGCAGACTCCACCTGAACCTCTGAATCATTTGATATATTAGTATCTTGATGCCTTATATCTGATTAATGCCTATGTCTATGTCTGTGATGATGATCTGATTCTGATGATTTTCGAGTAAGGTCCCTATCTGTTGGAGAGTCATTAAATATTTTTGAGAGAATTTCAGCAAATTGTTCTTTAGTTAAGTCGGATACTCTTTCAAAATCATAAGAGTTGAGTACGGAATTTATGATTTTATCATTCCTGGAAGACATAATATAACCACCTTTCATAAATAATATCAGCTATATAAAAATATGCTATTAATTCTAGGATATACAAGTAGGTGGTACAAAGTGATTGAAATATTATGGACTAAAAAAGAGTGATTTAATGTTTTCTCAATATGTCAACTAAAGATTCTGGTATATCATTAAAGAGTTTCAACAGAAAAAGGAGGGGTATGAATTTGCACTAAGAGGTACAGGCTATCAAATATTGACTGAACTACTGCGCAATTATACGAAAACAGTACCTGATCAATCCGAACTGGATATGCAGGAGTAATTGGAAATATGATTGAATTCTTAAATATAAGTATCAATGTCGGTTATTTTACTTTAGTAGAATTTCATGTAAATTTACTGGATGCCCTAAGGACACAATAAATGAAATCATAAAACTTATTGAGATAAAAGGGAACATTGATTATTGAGGTGGGATAAAGATATAATATTGTATCTTTGAAAAAATATAGACATAGATAATAGAACTGTCTGCAGATTTGAGCAGATAGTTTTTTTATTGTCATTTGGAGATATGAAGCCTTGCAGAAGGATTTCTCGCTATAATGCTCTGTAACATATAATCTTAGCTATATAAATCCTTGTAAATTAAAACTCAAAAATTGTATAATTATAGATAAAGATTTAAGGTTTCAACCTTAATAAATAAAAAATGAAACATCTAGATAGGGAGAAAAAGATGTTATTTAAAAATTTACCGGAAAATTTTTTTACGCCGTTATCTTGTAAAAATAAAAATATATATTGGGATTGTATTTATATACTGTATTCTATCATGAATAGCCGTTTGTCTTTCGGTATAGAGAGAGAACTAGTGATAGATGAACTTCAGGACTATTTTGATAGCTATGTCTCTGATATTGTGGAGGACGACATAACTGTGGCGGGTAGCAGAGACAAGGCTAATCTGTTTATAAGGAAGCTTATTGATTATGGATGGCTCACCAATGAGACTACCTACAGCCATGTGCAGCTTATTCATTTTAATGATTATGCTGTAGAGATTGTAAAGACATTGGATAGGATAGTGAACAATACTAAGTTAGAGTATCAAGGGTATATTTACACAATTTATACTCTTATACATTCCACCAGTGAAAGTAAGGGTATTTTATTGAACCAGATATTTGAGAATACTGATAAGCTAATAACAGGACTTAAGACTTTGAACTCCAATATTAAAAAATATATTGATGAGCTTACTAAATATTCTACGGTGGCAGAAATTATGGATATTCTCTTCAATGATTACCGGGCAAATATTATCGATAAAGCTTATCACCGACTGAAAACTTCTGATAATGTTTCTAAGTTCAGGCCGGAGATAGTGGAAGCTTTGGAGGATTATATGAAGGATGAGGAATTTATAAAAATTGCTGCAAAGGAAATCAGCGAAATAAAGGAGTTATCAAGTGAAGAGAGTATGGAAAGAGTGAGGGATATTCTTAGAGAATTGGTGGATGCCTTTCATAATATAGATTTTATTATAGAAGAAATCGATAGCAAGAATTCCCAGTACCAGAGATCATCTATAAACAGAGCTAAGTTTTTGCTTTCAAACAGTGAGGATTTATCTGGTCAAATAAAAGATATACTTATTTATATGTCTGAAGAGATAGCTGGTTGTGATATAAGTCTTAACAGCATTTATTCCTTAGACTATGTAGAAAATTTGTTTAAAATCTACAGTCAGGGCTTCGTAGATGAAGCTTCCTTTTATGCACCTGTTGAAGGAAAGAAGTATTTCAAGCCTGAGGCGCTTGTTGATATCACTGTTGACTCCAGAAGGCGAAAGCAGAAGCTACACAGCATGAAGAACAAATTGGAGAACTCCATGAACACTAGGAATATTGAAAAATATGTGGCAAAAATCCTTGGTATCAAAGAAGTAATGCTAGCTTCAGCTATGCCTCTTAACAATATTGAAGATTTCATAAAGATTATATACGTAAGGCTTTATGGACAGAGGAAACGGGTGTCTTACAGGATTGTTAACAAGGATGAGGTTAACATAAAGGGATATAAATTCAGAGATTTTGAAATTTGGAGGCTAAAGGATTATTAATCCTTTGGTACACATAAGGAATATGGAGGGGTGACTTTGGAGTTTTTAAATAAATTAACTGCAAGAGAAATGGAAGAATTTAAAAAGATAAGCAATAAGCTACTCAGCATATGTTTTATTTGCAAGAAGAATGAAGCAAGTAAAAATGATTACTATTTCATTCTTAGGAATAAGGAGGAGTTTAACAGCTACTTTAAAATTTTAGGTTTTCAGGTGGAAATCAATGAGGAATATGGTGTTGCTCAGCTGGTGAATACCTTGAATTTTAACAGAATTCAACTAAAACTTTTTGATTCCATAATACTTTTGATTTTAAGAGTACTTTTTGATGAAAAAATCAGAGAATTATCCTTGGTTAATGATGTAGTAGTGACAGTCGGTGAGATACAGGAGAAGTTTATGGCGTTAAAAATAAGAGATAAGCTTATTGATAAAACTACCTTAAACAACTCGCTTAAGTTGTTTAAAAGGTTTAATATAATAAACAATTTAGATAGGGATCTTACAAATGAAGATTCTAGAATTATAATATATTATTCCATTTTAATGGCTTTGAGAGTGGATGATATTAAGGCGGTTTATGACAAGATAAGTATCTATAAGAAAGGCGGTGAAGTCGTTGAAGAAATTGAAGAGGATGAGATTGATTAATTGGCATCGTTTTTTGAATGAAACTATTGAAATAAACAATTCTGTGTTGCTGTCAGGGGAAAATGGGGCTGGTAAATCAACTATTCTTGATGCTATTCAACTTGTGCTTACTTGCTCCAAGAATAATTTTAACAAGGCTGCCAACGAGAACGGCAAAAGAACCTTAGCAGGCTATGTAAGGTGTAAAACTGGTAAGGAGAGGAAACCTTATGAAAGAGAAGGCCAAATTACAGCTCATATTGCCTTGGAGTTTTATGAGGAAGAAAAGAATAAAACCTTTCTTGTAGGTGCAGTAATAGACTCTGCATCAGAAACCAAGGAGAAGACGGTATGGTATAGAATAGAAAATCAAGGTATAGAGGACGATTTGTTTTTACAGGGCAATAAGCCTAAGAATATCGATATATTCAGAAATACAAACAAGAAGGCACAGATTTTCAATCAAACAGATGCAAAGAAGGATTTTAAAAACCGCTTAGGACGTCTTGAAGATAAGTTTTTTGAACTTGTACCTAAGGCACTGGCTTTTAAACCTATTGATGATATTAAGGATTTTGTTTATTCCTATGTTTTGGATAAGAAGGAAGTTAATATTGAAGTCTTAAAGGAAAATGTTAGAAGTTATCAAGAACTGGAAAAGATGTTGAGTATTATAAAAGTTAAGATACAAAAGCTGGAGGCTATTAGTGAAAGTTATGACAAGATAGTGAACTTTAAAGAAAGAGAAAAAGTTTATGACTACATTATTAAAAGAGCTGACGCTGAAATTTCAAAAGAGAATATTTCAAGATTTGAATTTAATATCAAGAAGCTCAGCGACGAAATAGATGCATTGGAAACAAAGAGAAATCACATACAGAACGAAATCTATGATAAAAATGACACAAGGGATAAACTTGAATATGAATTGCTGCATAATGAGGAATATTTAGCCATAAAGGATTTGAACAGTAAAATCAATGCTCTTGAGCCTCAGATTAAGGAACTTGAATGGAAGAAAAATAGCCTTCTTCTAGCAGTAAAGGAATCCATTAAAAATACAGAAGCTTTAATGGCAAAGGAAGAAGAGTTTCCATCTGCCACCAGCTATCTTCAAGTGGCAAGACAACTTGTTCAAAATTTTGAGATTTCCTCTCTCAGCGGCATAATTGATAAATTTGTAAAAGATAAGAGGGAAAGGGCGGAGGAAGTTTCAAAGAAGATTTATAAGTTGGAAGCTGAGAAGGATAACTTTGAAACAAGGCTTTCACAGGTGAATAAAAAAATGGCTGAACTGAAGAAGAAGAAGCTTCAGTATAAATCAGAAATCACAATGCTTTTGGAGGAAATAAAGAAAGTCTTTAAAAAAGCAGGAAAAGGCAGCGAACCAAGGATTTTATGCGAGCTTTTGAGGATAACGGATGAACGATGGAAGAATGCTATAGAAGGTTATTTAAATACTCAGAGGTTTTATATTATAGTGGAGCCAGAGGATTTTGATCTGGCGTTAAATGTATATGAGAATCTCAGAAAAAATAGAGGATTACATTCTGTTGGGTTGATAAACACATCTAAGCTAGATGGATACAACAACTGCGGTAATAATACCTTGGCGGCGGTTGTGACCTCTCAGAGTATGTGGGCAAAGCGGTTTGCTAATATGATACTTGGAAAGGTTATTCTCTGCGAAAAAGTTGAAAAGTTAAAATTTTATCAATGCTCTATTACTCCAGGTTGTATGCTTTATCAAAATCATGTCGCTAGAGCAATAGACCCAAAGGTATATAACACTCCTTACATTGGAGAAGATGCTTATAAAATTCAGCTGGAGCAGGCCCTGGAGGAAAAAAGTGTTTTGGAGAAGCAGAGAAGAACTATAATAGATAGCTTGAAAGAGATTAATAAATATAAGGAACTCTTGGGAAGAGACAAAGAAACAGGTATAAAATATAATATAGAAGTTTTGGCAAGACTTAATGCTAACAAGGAACAGCTGGAAAGCTTGAGAGGAAAAAAATCTGAGCTTGAAAAAAACAATAAATTTTTTCAAAAGCATATAGTTATTGAGGATTTAAAAAGAGAAATAGAAAAGCTTGAAAAGAAAAAAGAAGATATAATAAGTAAAAAAGGATCCAATAATAATCAAATAAAAAATGAAATTAAGGCAAAGGAGCAGGAAGAGGAAAGGCTGGGAAAGCAAGCAGAAGAACTTAACAATTCGAAAAAGGCTCTTGGGGAAAAACTTGAAAAAGCACAAAAGGACTATGAGAAGATTCTGGCTTCGAAAAAACCTGTGAGAAAGATGAAAGAGGATTATGAAGGAACGAAGAAGAGAACAGAAACTTTGCGTGATGCTCAGAAAGATTTCTTAAGAGAAATGCAGTATAAATATAAATCTGAGCATGACTTTGGTGCAGAGCCCACCTATGAAGGTACAAAACTATTTATTGAGGAGTTAAATAAGCTGAAGGGTTCGGAACTTTTGACCTATGAAGAAAAGGTATTTGAGGCTAAAAAAGGGGCTGAACTTGAATTCAAGGAGCAATTTTTATCAAAGCTTCAGGAGAATATAAAAAAGGCTCAAGGAGAATTTAAGCAGCTAAACAAGGCACTTAAGGATATCAAATTCGGAAGCGAGTCTTACGAGTTTAAATATTCGGAAAGCAAGCATTTCAGTAAATATTACAAAATGATTATGGATGATTTTAACATTGTAGAGGGCTACTCTCTTTTGAGCGGACAGTTCAATAACAGGCATAAGGAAGTAATAGAGGAGCTTTTTGAAAAACTTACTCTGGACGAGGAGAACAGTTCAAAAACCTTGGAGGAATTTACAGATTACAGAACCTATATGGATTATGATATACATATAAGTCATGGTGACGGCACAGAATCCTTTTACTCAAAGGTTGCCAGAGAGAAAAGCGGTGGGGAGACTCAGACCCCTTTCTATGTAACTATAGCTGCTTCTTTTGTCCAGCTTTACAGTCAAGGCATTGGAACTGAAAGCATAGGGCTGATTCTCTTTGATGAAGCCTTTGACAAGATGGATGACGAGAGAACTACTGGTGTGCTGGAATTTTTGAATAACCTACCGCTGCAGATGATAATAGCTGCACCGCCGGAAAAGATTCAATATATAGGTCCTCAGGTTGACAGTACTCTCCTTGCTCTGAAAGAAGATAATATAAGTTATGTAGAGGTATATTCTTATGAAAAGATATGATGAGCTTTTAGTTAACAGGCTCTTGGACTCCTATGAAGGCAGCGCATTATATACTGAAAGCAATAAAAATAATCAAAGGATTTTCTTTGCTTTTAACAAGAAGAACATTCCAGATTATTTTGATGAAGAATCCACTATTTATGAGGATATAAATCAGATGGCAATGGATCTGCAGTACAAAGAATTGATAGAGATTCTCTGGAAAAATCGACGGGAAGGTCACATTATTGAAAAAGTTGTTCTAAATACCAATAAGCTTGATGAAGTATATAAATATGTTAAAAGAAAGCAAAAGAAATCTTTGGAGAACAAGATACTTGATCTGCTTGGTAATTTCCCTTGCCAAGATGCGACTGTGGCTGAATTTATACTATCAGTGACAGAAAGAATACTGGAGAACAAATCTGTGAAAAAGTATTTTGATCTAAATAATTTAAAGTATGTAGAGGAGCTTCTTCTTGCTGTTCAAGCTGTCACCTGCAATAAGGAAGAAATATATTTAAGAGAACTATCGATGAAAGTTTTTAAGAATTCCAAAACATTGGAGGTCATGGAAGGCAAAATAAAAAATATAATCTTAGAGTTTCATCCTAATAATGAATGTCTATTAGAAGTTGAAGATTTGCTTGGCGAATTCAATATACTCAAAAATCCATCATATGTAATGTTCAAGGGAAGCGGAAAAATCAAATTTAAAAGCAGTACTATTGATTTAAGTGATTTTGAAAACGGGATGGGTATAAGCAGTAAGGATTTGGATACTTTACAATTTGAAAGCTGCCATAAGGTTAAAAGGCTTATAACTATCGAAAATTTAACAACTTTTAATAGGTTTAAGGATGGGGAAGCCATAATTATATATCTTGGTGGTTATCACAATGAGAGTAGAAGAAGACTGCTTACGAAGCTTTATGATATATACCATAATATTGAGTATTATCATTGGGGTGATATTGACTGTGGAGGTTTTAGGATTTATAGGCATCTTAAGGAAAGGACTGGAGTGCCATTTAAACCTATGAATATGGGAGCGGATGTACTGAAAAAATACAAAAGTTATACAAAACCACTTACTGAATCAGATAGAAAAACTTTGGTAAATATGGCAGGAGATATCAATTTTGATGTGTTTAGTGACTCAATAGAAATGATGCTGGAAGATGGAAGAAAGCTAGAGCAGGAAATTGTAGGGTATGATTTGTAAAAAGTAGTAAGCATCTACTACTCCTATAACTGTGTTCCCAATTAAACAATATTGTAATTACATATTGTGCTAGGTTCTATATTTCAAAATAATCAAGTGGTTTTCCAGTGTCAAATAGAAACCGTGCGATTCTTTGTTCCTCTGTAACCGTAAAAGAATTGACGCCTTTTTCTAAAAAATTTATTTTGTTAAGATTACAGATATAAAGAATAGGGGAGGAAATCTGTAATGGAAATGAACTCTAATGAAGAGACTTGGAAGGAACTTTTAAAATCATGTTAAATATTGATAAGGTTGATACTGTATACTTAGCTTGTGGAAGCACAGATTTAAGAAAAAGTATAGATGGACTAACTCTTATTGTTCAAATGGAGCTCAATCTGAATCCTTTTGATAAAGCTTTGTTTGTATTTTGCAATAAGCAGATATTGATAAGTAGGAGGGGAATCAATGAAAAGTTATCAGAATATAATTAATGAGAGAGTACATAATTATTATTGGGAAGATGATATAAATTGTGCAACTACGGTTTTAAAAACTTTAGCAGAAATATGTGAAGTAGACTTAAATCCTCAAGTTATAGATTCTGCAATTGGAATGCATGGTGCAGGAAAGTTTGGTGCACAATGTGGACTAGTAGAGGGTTCTCTCATGTTTATAGGTATCTTTGGAAGAAAACTTGAATACAAAAATGAAGATATCGCAAATTATTGTTATAACTTTGCAAACGGATTTCAAGATAGTTTTGGAAGTATAGTTTGCAAGGATTTGCGTTCTCAAGGTTTTAATTCAGATGATCCACCTCATATTTGTGAAGAAATTACTAAAAAAGCAATTGAATTTACATATAATTATGTTAATAGAATGAAAGAAAATTAATTTATAATTATAATGTTGCGAGAATTTTTTGCATGGATTTTATGTCTATAAAGTGATTTTTAGTGTCATAAATATAACATATTATAAAAATTATAATCTTATGTTAAGCCCCGATATCATAAAGATTAGTGGCGCAGGATACTACAACAGTACAATAAAACACGAGGCAAAATAGGGGCTAGAGATAGCTTTTTTCTTTTAACTGGAAATACTTATAACGAAAACTTTCATGACAAATACTATAAAGCATAAAGAATTATTGCAGACTTATGTAAAAATACTTACTACAGTAGAAGAGGTGAATTCAGTAACATGGGATATAGTTATTCCAACAACTATTACTTAAAAAATAAAATAATCCATTTTCTAGTCTTTGAAAGTCTTTATTTGAACGTAGAGATATTCTCAAGAGAAATATAATTTTATGGGGCAGATATGTTTGAAGAACTTTATCTACTGGTATTTGTTGACTGTGGTAATTATATGGTTTGATGATGTTTTATCCTGCTATTTTTATGAGGATGAAAGGCCATCAAGTTTATGAAGTTATTTTGTAAGGTTAGTTAAGTTACAATAGAAACTTAATATATGCTAATATGTATTAGTATATATTAAGTATATTTGTATTTCAAAATGTAAAATAAGGTATATAATCGTTCTTAAGGGGTGGTTATATTGTCAGAAGTAAAAAGGCAAAACATAACTATAGATCCTGAAGCTTTTGAGGATTTTTGTAAATATGCAGGTAGAAAAGGAATTAAGATATCAACATGGGGAACTATGAAAATGCGTGAGTTCGTGGAAGAAGAGAAAGCCCTTGAAGAACTGAAGAAAAGTAATCTTGAAAGAAGGCGATTTATATTTGAATACCGAAAAGGATTTTCTGTATCATTTTACTGAAAATTATGATACAATATTAAAAATTTTAAAAGATGGTTTTAGATTAAGTGGGTGCCTAGAACAAAGAAAAGGGTTACCAGGTGAATTATCATTACTAAAAACCAAAGTATCGGTTTTGTGCTTAACTGATATTAGGTTACATGAAATCAAATATCATTCAGAAAAATACGGTAGTTTTGGCATAGGTGTGACAAAGAAATGGGCTCAATCCTATCATGCTCAGCCTGTTATTTACATTGATAAAAACTCAGGTTTATGTAAAGCTATAGAAGAATACTTTCCAAGCATTAAGAACAAATTTTTAAATACAAATAAGGAATCAAGGGATGAGGAAGAAATGTTCTTATTAAATTTAGAACTTTTTTGTAAAGACATAGAATATTTTACTGAAAGAGAATGGAGAATATTGCCTCAATTTATTGATGATAAATTATTAAAAACTATCAAAGGTGAATATTATATAGATATTTCTAATCAAGATGATATAGTATGCATTATAGCTCCAAGAAAACATATTCCCCAATTAAACAAAGATATTAGGCTCATTTTTAATAAAAAATATAAGAATGAAAATATACCATTCCCAATAATACCATATGAATATTTAGAAATGATATAAGTTGACTATAGAGCTCAGAATAAGGGCTCTTTTTTTTCATACTCATGGTTATTATCACATTATTAACTATAATGTAAATATAGATGTATTAATGGTTACAAGTAGATATATAAGAGGAGAGAATGAAATGAACTATCGTATTGAAGGAAAAGAAGAATTTCACATACTTTTAAAAGTGAAATATGGATACTGGTTATAAAAAGGAATAATAATTAAGACACATTAATCGTATTATACATCACAGCATATTAAGAGTTTTGGAGAAATCCAGAGTTCTTTTTTAGTGTTCAAAAATAACTATAAAGAGGCTACAGATGAACAAACATATATTTAACAGTATAGTGGCAAGGGTAGGGGGTGTATGTACTTATGTATTTGGTGGGTGGGATACTCCTATAATAGTTTTGTTTTGGTCTATGGGTGTCGACTATGCCACAGGACTTTTGAGTGCAGCAGTACAAAACAAATTGAATTCCAAAGTAGGGTATAAAGGTATCGCAAAGAAAGCATCTATATTAGTAGTGCTTATAGTAGCAGTGCTTTTAGACAGACTTTTAAATAGTGGAATATATTTTTAAATAATTAGGAAGAAAGTTTGAAACAGCTTTCTTTTTTAAATAATTTTTATATTTTATTGCCTATAAATAAAAATCTGCATATCTATTATGTAAGAAAACAATGGCTAAGTATAGAAAGAAACCTGTAACAATAGAAGCAATACAGAATATTTCTATTGCTCAAACCGAGTATCGATAGTTTAAGAAATATTCAATATCTCTTAATATTTCACACAGAAAAACATTAATATACCACTGGAATAACATGGATGATGCATCAAATCGTCATAAAGGATAACTAGAATATTAAGTATAGCAGCTGCAATAAATATTTTAAATTCAGGAGGTAATGAAAATGTTAAAAATGAAGTATAAAATAATTTCAGCTGTAATGCTTGCAGCACCATTGTTACTTAATACAGGAATTGGTACGACAGTTAGCGCATGTTCTGCCAACAACAAACCAGGTGTAGCTTATAAATCCAAATATAAAGCACCTGCTAAACCAGTAAAAGAGGTAGTAAACAAGCATAAAGTTAAGGCACCACATGCTAAACCAGCACCAAGAGTAGTTCATTCAGCACCAAATGCTTGTAGATAGTAGCATTATATGAATAAGCCTATTGGGATTTTCTCGGTAGGCTTTTTTATATATTTACTTTATCCCCAGAAGTTAAAGTTTCCTACAGATAATGTAGCTGTCCATGATGAACTTCCTCGTTTGACAGTACTTGTTACAATCATTCCAAGTCCATATGCTACATCAATATCCACATAATTCATACCTAATAAGAATCATTAATACTATTCTTTGCCCTATAAAATAGAGTATTTAAGTCTTGTATCTCACTTTTTTCATACACAGTGACTAGTTTAGCATCTTCTTTTAAAGATCTACTTTGCGCTTGTACACGTGTTGTTGAAAATGTTATGCCTAAAACTACAGATAAGGTGGACTATTTATGACTATTGCCGCAATTGGAGGAATGATATGTGTGTCATATTTTTATATTCTTTCAGGTATACTTCTAATAATACTAGGTATAATGGGATTGGTTAAAAAAGATCAAAGTAAAGCAAAAGTTAGTGTACAATTCTAAACACTATTTTAAGAAAAACAAAACTCCAGATTTGTTTTAGCTGGAGCTTTTGAATTTTATATTTTCCATTTCTGCATATCATTTCAAAATTTATTGATTGTAAAATTCATATTTGCAAACGTAAAATATGAATTTTAATAGAATTTGTTAGCATTTAATAAGAAATAGAAAATATATATTCACCACAAAACCCTTGATTTTAAGTATATTATAGCATATAATAATGTAGAAAATTATATACAAGACAGTTCGTGACCATCCTGTCTATAAACAAAACTAGGGGAAGCTGTACAATTTGTATAGTTTATTTTGTGATTAAAAGGTAGGGGTGTCTCTACCTTTTTTATGTTATTAAAATTAAAGACAAGGTGAGATAAATGAAAAATAAAACTATAGGAATAACTACTACTGTTCCTTATGAAGTTTTGATGGCTGCAGGATATAAAGTAATTGACTTAAATAATATTTTTATTACTTCAAAGGATTATAAAAAATTTATTGACATGGCGGAAAGAGAAGGGTTTCCCAAGAGCTGCTGTGCATGGCAAAAAGGAATTTTTGGAGTGTGTATGGATAAGAAAGTCAGTGAAATTGTAGGTGTTACTGAAGGGGATTGTTCTAATACAAAAGCTTTAGAAGCCATATTGGATATGAAAGGTATAAAGATACATTCATTTGCATTTCCACAAAGTCATGATATTTGTGATATTAAAATATCTATTGATAAATTTATGAATATTTTTAATGTTTCTTATAATGAAGTTGAAAAGGTTAGAGAGAAAGTGAATAAAATAAGATACCTTGTTAAGTGTTTGGATGAATTGACTTATACAGAAAATAGGGTTTCAGGTTTTGAAAATCATCTTTATCAGGTAAGTGCCAGTGATTTTAACAGTGATATTTATAAATTTGAAATGGATATAGAAAACAAATTGAAAGAGATAAAAAAAAGAAAGCCCTTTACCCAGAAATTGAGACTTGGTTTTATAGGGGTACCCCCTATGCCCTGTGATATATATGATTATGTTGAAAAATTTAATGCTCGTTTTGTTTATAATGAGGTTCAGAGAGAATTTGCATTTTCAAGAGCTATGGAAGCTAAGAATATTTATGAACAATACTATGACTACACTTATCCCTATGATATAAAATTTAGACTCAGTGAAATAAAAAAGCAAATTGAAGAGAGAAAAATAGATGCTTTGATCCATTATACCCAGGCATTTTGTCATAGACAAATTGAGGATATAGTTATAAAAAATGAAATTAATATACCTATATTAACTATAGAAGGGGATAAACTTAATTCTTTAGATGCCAGAACCAAAATAAGATTAGAGGCATTTTTGGATATGCTTCAGGATTTAATTATTATGAATGGAAAAGAGGAATAAAAACCTTGAGAAGATTAGGTATGGATTTAGGCAGCAGAGAAGTAAAAATAGTTATAATGGAAAATAGGCATATTGTATTTAAAAATAAAATAAGTACTATGATTTTTTATAGGGATTTTTGCAGTTATGATGGTAAGATGATAGTCAATCTTGAAAAGTTAAATATTAAACATATTGATTCTGCAGTTTCAACAGGTTACGGGAGGAATAACACAGATTTAAAATTATTTAAATCAATAAATGAGATAAAAGCCCATGTTTACGGAGCAATTTTTCAAACGAAATTAAAGGAATTTATACTTCTAGATATAGGAGGACAGGATGTTAAGGTGGTAAAAGTGGAAAAGGGATTGATAACAGATCTTGAACTTAATGAAAAATGTGCAGCATCAAGCGGGAGATATCTTGAAAATATGGCCAATATGCTGGAAATCTCTTTAGAGAATTTATGTGAATTTTATAAAGATCCTGTAGAATTAAATTCTACCTGTGCAGTTTTTTCTGAATCAGAATTAATTGGAAAAGTAGCAGAGGGAATTCCAATTGAAAGACTTTGTGCAGGGGTTAACTATTCACTTTATAAAAGAATTAAGCCTTTTTTAAATAGATTCCAGGGGCAAAGGCTTGTATTGGCCGGTGGAGTAGCTAAAAATCAAGCTATATACAACTATCTGAAAAATGATTATGAAAAAATAATAGTTTTAAAAGAATCTCAATTTAATGGAGCCATAGGTTGTTGCTATTATGCTGAAAGGATGGATTTGAAATGAAGAAAGCAGTGGTTTTACTGTCTGGCGGACTTGACTCTACTACAGTTTTATATTTAGCTAAAAGTCAGGGGTACGAAGTTTATGCCATGAGTTTTGATTATGGCCAGAGGCATAAGAAAGAAATTCAATGTGCAAAGGATATTGCCAGTGGCGCAGGTGCAGCAGAGTTTGTCTTGGTTACTACAAATATGAATGTTTGGGGCGGATCTGCACTTACAGATGATTCTATAAAGGTACCTGAATTTAATGAAGAAAGTGAGAAAATACCTGTTACCTATGTACCTGCAAGAAATATGATATTTTTATCTTATGCGGCTTCCTATGCAGAGGCAATAGGAGCCTATGATATTTTTATAGGAGTAAGTGAGGTGGATTATTCAGGATATGTAGATTGCAGACATGAATTTATTGATTCCATGGAAAAAACAATAAATTTAGGAACTGTGTGTGCTGTAGAGCATAAAAAATATATAAAAATACATGCTCCATTTCTGCATAAAACAAAATCAGAGGAGATTAAAATAGGTATGAATTTAGGCGTAAAATATGAAAAAACATGGACATGCTACAATGGAGAGAAATTTGCCTGTGGTATTTGTGATAGTTGTAGATTAAGATTAAAAGCTTTTAAAGAGGCCGGCTATAAAGACCCAATAAAATATAAAGGAGAGAAGTAAATGCAATATGAAAAGAAAGATATTTTCAGAAATAAAAAATCTCTGTCGAAAATAAATAAAATTGCTATCTCTGGCATTGTTATAGCAATATATGTAGTGGTTATGTATTTTACCCAAAGCTTTGCTTTTATGCAATTTCAGATAAGGATAGCTACATCTTTATATGGTTTGTCTGCCATTTTTCCATTTCTTATTTTGCCTATGGGATTGAGTAATCTTATCAGTAATACTTTAATGGGAGGCCTTGGACTTCCTGATATGCTGGGAGGGGCAATTGTGGGCATAATAACTTCACTTTTAGTGTATTTAATAAGCAAGTATAAATTTAATGATTGGCTTATTGCCTTACCTATTATTCTTATACCAGGGTTTGGGGTACCTATATGGCTATCATATCTTCTTCATATAAAATATATGGTGTTAGTGTGTAGTCTTTTGGTAGGTCAGATAATTCCTGCTATTTTAGCTGTATTTTTAGTTAAACAATTGAGAAAATTTTATTGATTTTATATTGACATTTTTTAATAAAAAGAATATACTTTTTTACAAGATTAAATTATTAATAAAATAAAACTAAGATGGAGAGAAAAATATTTAACCTATTAACTTCAGAGAGCCAGCAGAGGGTGAAAGTTGGTGTTAATATAAATATATAATAATCACTCCGGAGTTTCCAAGTAGAAAGACTTTTGTCTAGTAAACGAGGACGTCTACCAGCGGTATTTGGTTAGGGTTATAGTGGATATTGTATCTAGTTGTTTGAAGCTGACCTGAAAAATGAGTGGCAGTTAGGATATCTAATTGCAAATAAGGTGGTATCACGGAATGTTAATCTTTCGTCCTTATAAGCATATGTAAAGTGTTTATGAGTATGAAAGATTTTTTTATTTATAGAAATATAATCTTTTAATATGAATAATTAGAGAGGAGATTTAAAATTATGAAAGAAATGTTAACTTTAGAAACAGAAGAAGCACGTTTAACTTTAGAAGATGTATTGGAAGCCAGAAAAAGAATAAAGGACATATGTATAGATACGGAATTAATATATAGTTCGGAATATAGTTTGGAAAGTGGAAATCAGGTATATATAAAACCAGAAAATTTGCAGATAACCGGGGCATTTAAATTAAGGGGTGCTCTAAATAAAATTTCTAAATTAAGTGAAGATAATAAAAAGAAGGGACTGATTGCTTCTTCAGCAGGAAATCATGCCCAGGGAGTTGCCTATGCTGCAAACAAACTTGGAATTAAAGCTACAATTGTCATGCCAGAGACTACACCGCTTATTAAAGTGCAGGCCACAAAAAATTATGGAGCGGAAGTAGTACTTAAAGGAAAAGTTTATGATGAGGCTTATGAAGAAGCTAAGAGACTTGAAAAAGAAAAAGGATATACTTTTATACATCCTTTTGATGATTTGGATGTAATGGCGGGGCAGGGAACAATAGCTCTTGAGATTATAGAAAAATTAAAGGATGTGGATGCTATAGTAGCACCAATAGGCGGCGGAGGGCTTATAAGTGGTATATCAGTGGCCGCGAAGTCCATTAATCCCAATATAAAAATAATAGGAGTTCAGGCCGATGGGGCTAATCCTATGAAATGCTCTTTTGATACGGGAAATCTGGTCAGTGCAGAGGATATTGATACTATTGCAGATGGAGCTGCAGTGAAAAATCCAGGTAAATTAACTTTTCAGGTAATAAAAAAATATGTAGATGAAATTGTCACGGTAAGTGATCAACAGCTTATGGAGGATGTATATATTCTTTTGGAAAAGCATAAACTTGTAGCAGAGGCCACAGGGGCTATGTCACTGGCGGCATTAAGTAAATTGAAATTTAAAAATAAGAAAGTGGTATGTTTAATAAGTGGTGGAAATATAGATGTGGTAACAATGTCTGCACTTTTAAACCATGGACTTGTTTCAAGAGGAAGAATATTCTGTTTTTCAGTTAAACTTAAGGATACCCCAGGGCAGCTTTTACAGATATCAAAAATTCTGGCGGAAAAATCTGCAAATATAATAAAATTAGATCATAATCAGTTTAAAGCTATTGACAGGTTAAAACATGTGGCTTTAGAAGTAACAGTTGAAACAAATGGTCATGACCATATAGAAGAGATAATTAAATCCTTAAATGAGCATGGATATAACATTGATAAGGTATATTAGTTGATGGCCAAATAACTAGTAAGTATTTTATATATTTACTGGTTATTTAATTTATCCGAAGGCTACCATTGCTAACACCTCCTTTTTGAAATTATACTATATTTAAGTTTTATAATTTAATATATGTTTGACAATAATAATAAATAGGAGTAATATAAAAATGGCAAATGCCAATATAGATGCAGGAGATGATTTTATGTCAGATTGTAATTCATGTCCATCAAATGATGGATGCAGTAAGGATAAGGAAAGTTGTGATATTGATATTGATTTTAATCCTTATAATAAGGTAAAAAGGATTATTGGCATTATGAGTGGTAAGGGAGGTGTTGGAAAATCATCAATTTCTGTACTTGTAGCTAAGCAATTAAAGAAGATGGGATATAGTGTAGGAATTTTAGATGCAGATATAACAGGCCCGAGTGTTCCTAATTTAATGGGTCTAAAAGGTAAAAGAGCTGAGACTACAGAGGAATTTATAGTACCTGTAGACACAAAAGATGCAATAAAGGCTATATCATTAAATCTGCTTTTAGAAGATGAAAGTCAGCCAGTTATATGGAGAGGACCGGTAATAGGTGGTGCAGTTAAACAATTATGGACGGATGTAATATGGGGAGAGCTGGATTATTTAATAATCGATATGCCTCCTGGAACAGGAGATGTTGCTCTTACTGTAATGCAATCCATGCCTATAGACGGCATAGTTATGATATCGGTACCACAGGATTTAGTATCCATGATAGTTTCAAAAGCTGTGAATATGGCAAAAACCATGAATATTAACATACTGGGGGTTATTGAAAACATGAGTTATATAACCTGTCCAGATTGTGGCAAACAGATAAAGCTTTTTAATGGTGAAAGCACAGATAAATTTTTAAAGGATATGGATTTGAGACTTTTGGGAGAACTTCCTATGTTAAGTAGTATAAGCAGCTTATCGGAACAGGGAGATGAAAGTATAAGTGAAAGTCTTGAAAAGATTTTTAAGCCTATTGTTGAAAATATAATCAATAGTTTAGAGGACATACCTTCAAAGGAATAATCTATAAAAATATATCCTAAAGAAGGTATTATAAGAATAAATGTATATAATTACATAATGACTTAAGGAAAGTTACAGTGTTTAATTTAAAAATATAATTTATGAGCGGGACAGGCTGCTGATCCTGCTTTTTAGTTACAGAAAATCGGAAGGTTTCTTATTATATTGATTATTATATTTTATATTAATTGATATTGTATTATAATATATACCTTATAATTGATAAATTATTATTTTGCATATTGAATATTGAGAGGCAGTATGATATATTACTATAAACAAACATTATCAAATATATTAGTAGGGGGATATTCATTATGGTTAATCCTAAATATCATATTTTTGTCTGTACAAGTTCTAGAGTTAATGGAAAACAACAAGGTTTTTGTTTTTCTAAAGAATCTGTAGATATAGTCAGTGAATTTATGGAAGAGGTGGAGAGCAGAGACTTAAGTGGAGAAGTTATGGTTACAAATACTGGATGTTTCGGTATATGTAATAGGGGACCAATAGTGGTGGTATATCCAGAAGGAATATGGTATGGAGGAGTCACTGTAGAAGATGTAGAAGAGATAATGGACAAACATATTGAAGAGGGAGAAGTAGTAAAAAGACTTCAAATATAAAATAATACAAGATAGCTGTACATATATCACGGCTATCTTATTTTATCCAAACGCGGCAGCTAATACTTCCATCTTCTTCAAAGAAGAAAAGTACGGCTAATGCGGATGGATAAGTTTTTTAGGTTCAGATGGAGAAAAGCAGTTCTCTATAGCAAACTCCACCTGGATCTAAGAAAAAGTTGATATTGTGAATTAATGACAATCATATTTTGGTATTAAAATCTCCCACCATTTCCTGAAGATCTGTAGAAGAATATTCCAGATTATCTGTTACTTCTTTTAATCTTATAGTTTTACTTAAAATATCTTCTAACAAACTCAGGGATTCTTCACTGCTGCTTGCTCCTTTGGCAGTTCTTTTATTTATCTTCTCTGCAGAGGTGTTTATGTTTGTTACCATATTATTTATGTCAGTACTTTCTTTGTTGGTTATTTTAAGAATGGTTTCCATTTTTTCTGTTATATCTGTTATATTATTTACAATATACTTAAAAGAATCTATACTATTTTTTACGCTGTGTGAAGAATTTTTAACTTTGAAATTTATATCATTAATATCCTGAAAAGTATTAGTAGTCTCATTTTGAATATTAGAAACTATCAACCCTATGGATTGAGTAGCTTCCTCTGTTTCAATGGCCAATTTTGATATTTCCTCTGCTACAACTCCAAACCCTTTACCTAATTCCCCTGCCCGTGCAGCTTCTATAGTTGCGTTTAATGCTAGAAGCTGAGTTTGCTGGCTTATACTGCTGATACTTGTAACTACCTTGGTTATGGAATCAGAGTGATTTTGAAGCACATGAATTCTATCTAAAGTTACTTTCATGGTTTCTTCCAGTTCATTTATTGAATTCAGTACATCATTTGAAAAATCATTTGCTTTAACAGCATGTTCACTGGTGTTAACTATCTTATTTGCAGCTTGATGAATAAGAGAAGTCATTTCCTGTATTGAAGCTGAAAGACTATTAAAATGTTCTTTAGTATTTTGAAATATATTATTTTGATTTTTTGATATACCTACCAGGCCATCCACAGTTTTAGCTACAGTATTCATGCTCTCTTTTATGTTATTGGTCAAATTTGAAACTACTTTTACAGAATTTTTTGAGGTTTTTGACGAAATATCAACTCTTTTTATCATAGTCATCTGATTATTGATAAATTTGTTAAACCACCTGGAAAGTTCACCTAGTTCGTCATAAGAAAGCTTGTCCACTCGTTTGGTTAAATCCCCCTCTCCTTCAGCTAATTGATGGAGTATATCTACAGTCTTATTTAAGGGTGTCACAACTAGCTTTTGTGAAGATATGTAGCTTACCACAGTTATCAAAAGCCAGGTTATAACTGAGCTTATGATACCTATAGTCGTATTTGTATTATAAGCTATGGTATTTATTAATATAGCAGTGGCTGTACTAATTGATATTATAATAGGTAACTTTAAATTTAAGCTTTTAAAGTTGTAAATTTCGGCTATATCACCTTCACACATCATTCCCCATATTTCATCACTATGAGGAGGAGTTATTAAAGTGCCTTTACCTCCTACCATTATGTGTCTATAATCAGGGTATCCAGGCCAGCAGTCTAAGTTTTCCTCGTTTTTGATAGTATTCATCACGCCGGGATGTAAGTCACCTGTTTCAGGATCTGTGAATCGTATTTCAAATTCTGTATGGTTTTTAATCTTGACAATTCCCCATTTTAAAGTTCTGATTCCATCTTTTAAATTGTCACCCATAGTAAAAGTATTGTCTTCAAATCTGCTTCTAGATATGGCAGTTCCGGGAAGTATATCTCTATTTGTTTTTACCATGAATAAATAGTTATCTCCAGAATCTTTATATACATGGGTATCTTCGTCTTGAATTACATTGCTCATATCATCATTTAGAACCCTGCCAATAAGTATTTTCTTGTATTCACAGCAATCTGTGTAAGGTATAGAAAATAATAAGGTTACTTGATCTGCGAATTTCTTCTTGGATAAATCAATATCTAAAGTGTTTTTGTCTTCATAAGGTCCATACATGAATTCTTCTCCTTTTATTCCTTTTTCATAATTAGGAAGATAACTCATATTAAGTCCTATGTGTTTGCTGCAGGTGGATTCAATAACTGTTCCAGTATCATTTAATATGAAAAATTCACAAAAATCCTTGTATTGGTTTAATTCTTCATTTAGTTCTTCAAGTAATTTTTTATCATCTTCTTGAAAACATCGTATAATGTTACAGGTATTTTCAAGCTGCATCCATTTATCTTTAAACCAATTTTCTAAAGTTTTTTTTCTGCCCTTTGAAATACCTTCAAATACCTTTTCAGATTGTCTTTTAATTCTTCTGTTTAATAAATACATAATTTTTAATTTCATCATAGATTTTGACCTCTTTCTGATAAATTGTTATAAGGTAAGATTTTTATTGTATTCACTGGTAATCTTCTAATAAAAAGTATAATGTTTTAATGGTTTTTATTACTTTATGTTACAATAATATCTCGAAGTTATTAATATTCTACATAATTTATGAAAATCCTTTAAAAAATTAAAAAAAGTATACTAAAATGAGACAAATACCTTGTTAATCTTAACAATATATAAAATTATATAAAATATTTTTATCAAATTTTAAATTATATTAAATTCAATAAAAATATACTTTCATAAAATATAAGTATATTTATTATAGTTATAATAAATATACTTAAAGATAATGATAAAGTCATAATATAAATCGCAGAAAATTGATACTTTAATATATATGTATGCTAAATAGTGAATATATTATTGCATTGTAAAAAAATGTATAATTATGTTTTTAACTATATTATTTCAAATAAAATCAATATATAAAAAGTAAAATGGCTATTCATATATGAAAATATGACATATATTGCTATGAAAATGATTTTATTGGGGTAATTTTGAGGAAATTATATTTGAATTTATTGTTCATCCATTAATTTCCTTATAAAATATGAACACAAAAATTCAAAATTATAAAATTATATTTTTATTTCATCATTTGAAGCATTATATAACAGTTGTGATGTACTCCCTTAAATTTCTATATATGCATCAAAATTTGCAATTATTAATATAAATATACATAAAATAATAAATTAATAAAATTTCAATATTTCTATTGATAATTTGCATAAAAGTTAGTATTATATAAATAAGTTTTTTAAAAGATGACAGAAAGAATATACTTAAAAAAACTTATAATTTTTTTATTAATTTATTTTTAAGGAGGTATTTTTATGAGTGGAGTGAATGCAGCAGATACTGTATTTGTCATTATCAGTGCAGCTTTAGTAATGATAATGACTCCGGGACTAGCTTTATTTTATGGAGGAATGGTTAGAGGCAAGAATACATTAAATAGTACTCTTCATAGTTATTCAGCTCTAGCAGTAATATCCATACAGTGGATACTTATAGGTTATACACTGTGCTTTGGAAATAATATTGGCGGATTTATAGGTGGTTTTAATTTTGCAGGTTTAAAAGGAGTGGGATTTGCACCTAATGCAGATTATGCAGCTACAATTCCACAACAAGTATTTATGATGTTTCAGCTCATGTTTGCAATAATAACTCCTGCACTTATATCTGGATCTATCGCAGAGAGAATGAAATTTATGCACTGGCTTGCGTTTCTTTTGCTTTGGACAACTTTTGTTTATGATCCTATTGCTCATTGGGTATGGGGAACAGGCGGCTGGCTTAAGAACCTTGGAGCTTTAGACTTTGCAGGTGGTAATGTAGTTCATATAAGTTCAGGTGTATCAGGACTTGTAGCAGCATTAATGCTGGGCAAAAGAAGGAATGTAGGTAAACCTAGCAATCTTCCTTTAACTTGTCTTGGAGCTGCACTTCTTTGGTTTGGCTGGTATGGATTTAATGCGGGAAGTGGTCTTGGTGTAAATAGTGTAGCAGTAAATGCTTTTGTTACTACAAATACCTCCGCAGCAGCTTCAGCTGTAAGTTGGGCTATTTGTGAATATATATATAGAAAGAAAGTGACTTCTCTTGGAGTTGCCAGCGGATTAGTTGCAGGCCTTGTAGCTATAACTCCAGGTGCGGGATTTGTAAGTCCTTTGGCTTCATTGATTATTGGTCTAATAGGAGGAGCTATATGTTATACTTCAATTACTTTTATTAAATCTAAACTAGGATATGATGATGCACTAGATGCCTTTGGATGCCACGGCGTAGGAGGAATATGGGGAGGAATTGCTACTGGAATATTTGCATGGACAGCGATAAATTCAGCTGGATCAAATGGATTGATACATGGAAATCCAAAGCTGGTTGGAATACAGCTCATAGCTATTTTAGCCACAGTTATATATGCAGCGGTAGTTACATTTATTATAATTAAAGTAATTAATGTAGTAAGCAGTATGAGGGCAACTGAAAAAGACGAACAGACAGGCCTTGATGTTACAGAACATGGTGAAGAGGCTTATGGAGGAATAGGAGTTTAATATGGGCCCTATCTGCATATTTATTGATGAATAGAATAATATAAATTTGTATAGGATATTTTTACGTGATTTCAGGATATTGAAATATGTGTTTAATAAGGAGGTAAAATAATGAGTGATAAGCTTACTAAAGTAGATATTATTACTTCTAAAGGCAGATTTGAGGAATTAAAAAAAGCACTGGATGATATCGGCATCACAGGCATGACTGTTACCAATGTTTCAGGCTGCGGCATGCAGAAAGGTCATAAGGAATACTATCGAGGCTTGGCTATGGATATTAATCTTATACCTAAAGTAAAAGTAGAGGTAGTTGTTTGCGAAGTACCAGTAGATCTTGTGGTTGAAACTGCTAAAAAAGTACTTCATACTGGGGAAATAGGTGATGGAAAGATATTTGTATATAACGTGGAAAATGTTATACGTATAAGTACCGGTGATGAAGGCAGGGCGGCTCTGCAGTATAAAAAATCTTAGAACTTAAAAAATTCAAGTATTGAATTCTAAATTCAATACTTGAATTTTTTAAGTTCTAAATAAACAAATTTACATTTGAATCTTCTGCTTCACCTAAATAGTAGCCTACTCCACCTAGTTTAACTCCCTCAATGAGTTCTTCCTTTTTAAGTCCCATGACGTCCATGGACATTTGACAGGCTACTATTTCAATACCGCTGTCTATGGCAGATTTGATTAAATCTTCCAGGGAACTTATATTTTTATCTTTCATAACTTTTCTCATCATTTTTGTACCCATTCCTAACATATTCATATTGGACAATTTCAATTTTTTGCTTCCACGAGGCATCATCTTTCCAAACATAGAATCCATAAATTGTTTTTTTACAGGCACTTTTTCAGGTTTTCTTAATATATTTAGTCCCCAGAAGGTAAAAAACATTGTAACTTTTTTACCCATTGAAGCAGCTCCATTGGCGATTATAAAAGAGGCCAGTGCCTTATCTAGGTCACCGCTGAATACCACAATAGTTTTATTATCATTATATGATATTTTATAGGCGTTGGTATTTTTCGAATTTAGTTTATCGTTTTTTTTTATAAAAGCCGTTACATTGCAATTATTTTTGCTCAAACTAATAAGGTCATTATCAGTTCTCCTGCACCATGCTTTAATATCTTCATAAAAACCTGGATCAGAAGCAGTTACTTTAAGAATTTCTCCCTGTTCTAAATCATCAATAGAGGATTTTGTCTGCATAAGAGGTCCCGGGCAGGAAAGACCGCAGGCATTTACACTTTTGTTATAAGAAGGTTCCTCTAAATCAAACTTTAAACTTATAGTTTGATTATTGGAATTTGATTTTTTACCTGTGAAAACCTTAGTATTATCAAATTTTTTAGGCTTAAAATTTAATAATTTATAACTTTTATATCCCCCTGCTAGAATCTTAACTTTGTATCCATGTTGAGAAAGTATTCTAGCTGCGGTATAACTTCTTAAACCCACCTTACAATAGGCTATGATTTCTTTATTTTTATCTAGTTCTTCCAGTCTGTTTCTTAGTTCATCTAAAGGAATATTTAAGGCACCTTCAATATGCTGGTTTTCAAATTCTATTTTTGCATGTACATCTAAAATAAGGGTATTTTCTTTGTTATAATTTAAAAATTCTTCTGGAGTTATAACTTCTACTTTCCCGGATAAAATATTTCCTGCCACAAAGCCTGCCATATTCACAGGATCTTTTGCGGATGAAAATGGAGGGGCATAACTTAGTTCAAGTTTGGTCAAATCCTTTACTGTACCCCCAAGGCGAATGACTGCGGCAATAATGTCAATTCTTTTATCCACACCATCATAACCTGTACTTTGTGCACCTAAAATTTTACCTTCCTGATTAAAGATGAGTTTTAAAGATAATGGAAGTGCATCAGGGTAATAGGATGCGTGGGATGTTGGGTGAACATATATAACTTTATATGGAATGTTAAATTTCTTTAAAGTTCTTTCATTATTTCCTGTACTTGCCCCAGTTAAACTGAATACTTTAATTATTGCAGTACCTTGGGTTCCATCGTAGGTAGAATCTACTCCACATATATTGTCTGCTGCTATTCTTCCCTGCTTATTGGCAGGACCTGCCAGTGCAATTGCAGTATTATTACCATTTATGAAATCTACTACTTCTATGGCATCTCCCACAGCATAAATATTTTTAATATTTGTCTGCATTTTATTGTTGACTAATATATGTCCTTTAATTCCCAGGGTTATTCCACTGTCTTTTATAAAATTTGTATTAGGTACTACACCTATGGCAAGTATAACTAAATTGGTAGTAACCTTTGTATTGCTGCCAAGGGTTATTTCCACATTTCCTTCATTGTCTTTAAAGGATTTAACTCCGTCATTTAAAATTATATTTACGCTATTGTCCTCCAGCTCTTTTTCAAGAGCAGTTACCATATCTGAATCAAAAGGTGCTAAAATATGGGGTGCAGCTTCAATTAAAGTTACATCAAGACCTCTTTCTTTTAAATTTTCTGCCATTTCAATTCCAATAAAACCGCCGCCTATAATGGCTGCACTTTGAATATTTTCCCTGTCTACCAGGGATTTTATGTTATCTGTATCTGGTATATTTCTCAGGGTCAAAATCCTTTTACTGGTTATCCCTTCAATATTTGGTCTGATGGCTTTTCCGCCAGGGGATAATACCAGGTAATCATAACTTTCTTCATAGGTTCCAAGGTCTTTGCTTTTTACCTTTACTGTGTTTTTATTAACATCTATATCGATGATTTCACTATTGATTCTGGCATCTATATTAAACTTACCTTTCATACCTTCCGGGGTTTCAACCAGCAGTCTTTCTCTATCTTTAATAGTATTTCCTATGTAGTAGGGAAGACCGCAATTTGCAAAGGATATATATTCATCCATTTCAAACATGATTATTTCTGCATTTTCATCTAGTCTTCTGAGTCTTGTAGCTGTGGAAGCTCCTCCTGCTACTCCACCTACAATCAATATTTTTTTTCTCATGAAAATTCCTCCCTCTATAATCTTAGTGTTTAGTTATAAGTTATTTAAACAAAGCATTAACTAAGTCAATAACTAGTTCATTGCAGACTTTATAATTAATTTCTACCCCATTTCTCATACCTTTTATAATTCCAGCAGCTTTTAATTTCTGAAGATGCTGGGATAGTGTAGATTGAGGTATATTCAGGCACTGCTGCATATGAGTTACATTGCAGCTTCCTGTTTCAAGTAATCCCTTAATTACACATAATCTAATAGGATGAGCCATCACTTTAAGGATTTCTGATACTTCCGTGTATTTCATATAATTACTGTCCATAACGTACCTCTTTTCCATGGAATTTATTTATCGTTATATTTATATATTACAATATAAAGATGTAACAGTCAATAACTTAATTTAAAAATAATTTGTTGGATGTTTTAAAAAATGTTAATATATTTATACTATATTTTATAATTTAATTGTATTATAGGTATCAAGTAAAGCTGAATGGTTTAAGGAGAAAAATATGGAATATACATTGATTGCCACCTCCACTTTTGGATTGGAAGCTGTGGTGGCTGGAGAACTTAAAGAACTTGGATATGATAATTTGAAACTTGAAAATGGAAAGGTTACTTTTCGTGGAGATGAAATGGATATAGTTACTTGTAATTTATGGCTTAGGACGGCAGATAGAGTACTTATAAAAATGGCAGAATTCACGGCAGAAAGTTTCGAGGAACTTTTTCAAGGCACACTTTCTGTAGATTGGGGAAATATTATGCCTGAAGATGCATTTATGCATGTAACGGGCAAATCCATAAAATCTAAATTACATAGTGTGCCAGATTGTCAATCCATAGTTAAAAAAGCTGTGGTTGAAGCTATGAAAAGAAAATATCACATGGAAAGATTTCATGAAACTGGAGTGGAATATAAAATAGAAGTGGGTATACTTAAAGATAGAGTAACTTTGACTTTAGATACTTCAGGGGAAGCACTTCATAAAAGGGGATATAGAGAAAATTCTGGGGGAGCACCTATAAAGGAAACACTGGCTGCGGCCTTGGTTCTTTTAAGCAAATGGAAATCTTCACAAATACTTGCAGATCCCATGTGCGGTTCCGGCACTATTGCCATTGAGGCTGCATTAATAGCGAAAAATATGGCTCCGGGATTAAATAGAAGTTTTGTTTCGGAGAAATGGGATATAGTTCCTCATGGCTTGTGGCAAGATTTGAGGAAACACGCCCAAAATTCTATTAACAGTAATGATTTTAGAATTCTTGCTTCCGATATAGATGGAAGAGTGGTTAAAACTGCCAGAGCCAATGCAAGAAAAGCAGGAGTGGAGGAGTATATTGCTTTTCAAAAAATGCCCCTGCAAAAGTTTAGTTCTAGTAAGAAGTATGGGTTTATAATAAGCAATCCCCCCTATGGAGAAAGACTTGGAGAAAAAAAAGAAGTGGAAAATTTATATAAAGATATGGGAGAGGCATTTTCAAGGCTTGAAAAGTGGTCTTACTTTATAATAACAGCCCATACTGAATTTGAAAAATACTTTGGTAGAAAATCTCATAAAAATAGAAAACTTTATAATGGAAGATTAAAATGCTATTATTACCAGTATTTTGCAGAAAGAGATGAAAGTTAAAAATCAGGTAGTACACCTGATTTTTTCTACTTTTGTGCTTTTTCAGCTCGTATTGTTTTACCTTTTATGGTCTTATGTTGAAGTCCTTCAAGAACTATATCAGCTTTCCCAAAAAGTATATCTACGTAGGAAAAATTATCCTTTACATCTATTATTCCAATATCTTCAGGATTTACCCCAGGAATACTTGAAATGGTACCTGCCACATCACCAGGTCGTATTTTTTTCTTTTTACCTGCACTTATATATATTTTTGTAATATCTTTGTTTAACTTTGTTGATTTGTCTTCTTTTCGTTTAGGCGTAGATTTAAGTTTTTCATAAAATAGCTTTTTTCCTGTTTCAATTTCTTCTAAAGAGGGAATCCTGCCTTCTTTAATAGTAATATGAAAATGTTCTTCTATTTTTTCCAAATAGGGATATTCTTTAGGAGTAACAAAAGTTATGGCAGTTCCATTACTTGTAAAACGTCCTGTCCGTCCTATTCTGTGAATATAGTTTTCTCTTTCTACAGGTATATCATAATTTATTATATGGGTTATATTTTCCACATCGATTCCTCTGGCGGCTATATCTGTACATATAAGAAAAGTAAATTCCCCTCTTTTAAAGCTTTCGATTTTATTGATTCTTTCATTTTGAAGCATTCCGCCATGAAGGGCCCCGCAGGAATATTTTTTAGCTTTCATTTGTAGAACTAAATCATCTACGTTCTTCTTAGTTCTGCAAAATATCATGGAACTGTCTGGCCTCTCAGTATATATTATTTTATTCAATAGAGAAAATTTATAAGGTGCTTCTATCTTGTAGTATATTTGTGTTATTCTGTCTTTTACTGAGCTTTTACACTGAACCTCTATGTTGAGTGGATTTTCCATATACACATTACATAATTTTAGTATTTTCTCAGGAATAGTCGCAGAAAAGAGAAGAGTAGTTCTATTCTTAGGAAGACTGCCTATAACGGATTCCACCTGTTCCATAAATCCTCTACTTAGCATTTCATCTGCTTCATCTATAACTAAATACTTTATTTTTTCAAGGACTAAAGTATTTCTTTCTATATGATCCAAAATTCTTCCTGGGGTTCCAGTTACCACATGAACTCTCTGTTTTAGTTTTTCTATTTGAAGGCTTATAGGTTCCTTGCCGAATACAGCAGTACAGTTTATCTTTTTTAACCTTCCAATGTATGAAAAATCTTCTTTAATCTGAAGGGCTAGTTCTCTTGTAGGAGTAAGCACCAGTGCCTGTGGATTTTTCTCTTCTATTTCTATTTTTTCACAGATTGGTATTGCAAAAGCTGCGGTTTTTCCACTGCCTGTTTGTGATTTCACTATAATGTTTTTGTTTTTTAAAACTAGGGGTATAACCTTTCTTTGAACTTCAGAGGGAGAGTCATATCCAAGTTTTTCTAATGATTCTAATATAGTATTACTTAATTGAAAATCTTTAAAATTTAATTTATCCATAGTTTTACCTCATATGTTTTTAATAACACTATAATACTATTATGTACTGATAAAGTATAGTAATAGTTATTTTTTACATTAATATGGTTTGTGAAAGGTAGAATTGTAAATTAATTTAAGATAGAATAGAAAACAAAGATTGTGTAGGGAGGCTTCAATATGAATTACAAAATTTTAATTACAGAAAGTATAGAAGAGGAAGGGGTGGAATATCTAAAGAAATTCGGATATGAGATAAAAATGCCACGGGATACCTCCGAAGATGTTCTTATAGAGGAAGTTAAAGATTGTGATGCCATACTTGTTAGAATGGCAAATATTACAGAAAAGGTAATAAGGGCAGGAAAAAAATTAAAGGTTATCTCGAGGTTTGGCGTAGGTGTAAATAATGTAGACATTAAAACAGCATCGGAACTTTCCATACAAATTACCAATGCTCCAGAGTCAAATAAAAATACAGTAGCGGAGTATACCATGGGTCTTATTGTAGCCCTTGCTAAGAAGTTTTTTCTCTATGATAGAGAGCTAAGAAAGAGAAATTTCAATATAAGAGATATTCTAGGAATTGATCTTGAAGGAAAGGTACTTGGAATTGTGGGACTTGGAAGTATAGGAAAACTTTTGGCATTAAAGGCTTCAAAAGGTTTTGGTATGAAGGTTATAGGATTTAAACGTCATATTGATGAAGAGTCGAAGTCACTGGACTACGTTGAACTTACAGACAGCCTAGATTATTTGCTTGAAAATTCGGATTTTGTAAGTTTGAATGTTCCTCTTACTAAAGCTACTACAAGAATTATAGGAAAAAGGGAATTGTCTCTTATGAAAGAGGGTGCATTTCTTATAAATACGGCTCGTGGAGAAGTGGTAGATAATGATGCCCTTTGTAATGCTCTTTTAAATAAACAAATTGCAGGGGCAGCAACTGATGTATTTGATGGAGAGATACCTTCAAAGGATAATCCTATTTTTAAGATGGAAAATGTAATTGTAACTCCTCATAGTGCGGCTCATACCATAGAAGCCATGAAAAGAATGTCTGTTCATGCAGCTATTGGCATACATGAGGTTTTAAGTGGGAATAAGCCTTCCTGGCTTGTAAATATCAAAAATAATCTGTAATACGGAAAGGGAATGTACTTGGATTTTTGTGAATTAAATTCAGATATATTCCCCTAAATTTACGGGAAAGCTACTGCTTATAAGTCTTATAATATTTATTTGGAGAAACTCCAAACATTTTTTTAAAAGCTCTTATAAAGTTGGAATAATCACCAAATCCCGATCGCACACAGGCGTCTGTTATATTTTTACCATTTCTTATCAATAAATTTGACATGATCAGTCTTTTTTGAAGTATGTATGCATGGATTGTATAACCTGTTTGTTTCTTAAATTTGTGCATCAGGTAGTATCTGCTCACATAAAACCTAGAAGAAAGAAAATCTATAGATAGGTTTTGGTCTAAATGTCCATTTATGTAATTTAAAATATCATTTATGCGTTCATCATATTTAATGTCGTATAATTCTTTAGTATTTTTTTGTTTTAAAAATAGTCTGTTAATGTATATTATAAATTGTAAAAGTAAAGAAATTCTCAGTGTTTCATAGCCAAGGTCTTTGTTTCTAAAAGTATCTTTAATATCAAAAAGTATTTTCTTTATTATGTCAATCCAGTTATCTTCTAGCCTCAAAAGATTGAATCCCTGTTTTGAAGCTAATTCAAAACAGCTTAATAGATTACAATTGTTATTATATCTTATTAAAAAATCTAAATTTATCCACATAATTATGCGCTCATAGGTTTTGTCGGGATCTATTATTGCCTTGTGTATGTCATTGTTATTTATTAAAAGTATATCCCAAGGCCTTAGTTTATAGGATTTACCTTCTATTAAATAAGTTACATTTCCATCTATGAATATTACTATTTTATCAAAATTATGATAGTGGAATTCGAAGGAAATGTCTTTTTGATCTTTTAAATAAAATATTTGAAAATCAGTTTTTAAATAACCTCTTTTTATCTTTAAATCTTTACTTTCTTCCATAAGTGATTTACCTCAATAAATATTTATTGTTATAGAAGTTATAGCATAAAGTATAAACATAATTATATAGTAGGGCATTTTTTGCCATATTTCAAGCACTTTTAGCAATAAAAATAGCAAAAAATTAGAATATAATAATTATTAGATAATATAATATAGGAGGAAATTCACAATGAAAAAGTTTCTTGGAGGATATAAATTTTCCATAGTACTGTTGGGCTCAATAATCATAGGTGCAATTTTAGGTATTTTTTTAGGACATAAGGCATCCGTATTAAAACCTTTTGGTGATTTATTTTTAAATCTAATGTTTATGATAATAATACCACTGGTATTTTTTAGTGTTACTTCAGCCGTAGCTAATATGAAAGGCATGAAAAGATTCGGTAAAATTATTGGAAGTACATTTATAGTGTTTCTATGTACAGCGCTGGCAGCTTCTATAATAGGGATAATAGGTGTTTTTATAGTAGAGCCTGCAAAAGGTATAGATTATATGGCATTAAAACAAATTGTATCTGGAAGTAATGATTCACTGCAGCAAGTTAAACACGTAGGAGTCTTCCAGCAGATTGTAAATACTATTACAGTCTCAGATTTTACATCTTTGTTTTCTAAAAGTAATATGCTTCAATTAATCGTGTTTTCAGTGCTCTTTGGCATTTCAACAGCAGCACTTGGAGAAAAAGCAGAGGCTGTTACCAAATTTTTTACTGCAGCTTCCCGTGTAATGATGGAGATGGTAAGAATAATAATGTATTATGCTCCTATAGGACTTGGATGTTATTTTGCTTCAGTAATAGGGGAGCTTGGACCTCAAATATTGCAGGGCTATTTAAAGGTTTTTATTCTTTATATAATTATATCTGTTATTTATTATTTTGGTTTCTTTACTTTATATGCTTTTTTAGCAGGGGGAAAAAATGCAATTAAAATATTCTGGAAAAATGCTGCAGTCCCTACTATCACAGCTCTTGCCACCTGTTCCAGTGCTGCCAGTATTCCCGTTAACCTGGAATTCACAGAAAAGATGGGCGTTCCAAGGGATCTGGCAGAAACAGTAATTCCACTTGGGGCAAATATTCATAAAGATGGTTCTGTAATTGGGGGAGTTATGAAAATTGCTTTTTTATTTGGATTGCTTAATAAGAATATGACTAGTATGTCATCAGTACTTTCTATAATTTTTATGTCTTTTTTAGTAGGGGCTGTAATGGCTGCTATCCCTAGTGGAGGCATGATTGGTGAAATGCTCATACTTAGTATATATGGTTTTTCTCAAGGATTACTTCCTATAATTATGGTTATAAGTGTCATCATAGATGCACCAGCTACTGTTTTAAATTCAACGGGAAACACAGTATGTAGTATGATGATATCACGGCTTGTAGAAGGGAAAGAGTGGATTGATAATAGAGTAAGCGGAAATAATAATATTTAACTTTATTTTTTATGTTGACAAACTAAGGATAAAGTGATATTGTATGCAAATAAGAACTATTAGCTATAGGTAATAAATTACTAATGATATGGAAGTTACAAATATGTTAGTAACATTTAAATATAGTAAATCGTTGACAAGGAGATAAAACTATATGTTGCACTTAAAGAGAGTTGGCGGTGGTGGAAAGCTGACAGAACGCAGTATAGAAAAGTAGCCTTTGAGAGTGTGGGTCAAAAGGATTTTATAGAGTTCTGAGTAATTCACAACATTGGGATTATGTTATAAATCCGGAATGTGTTTGCATTCTTTAATGAGTGGATGTTTTACATCAATTAAGGTGGTACCGCAGGAAGATGAATTTAAATCCTGTCCTTTGTATTTATACGAGGGACAGGATTTTTTATTTTTATATATTATTAAAAAAGGAGAGATAAACATGAATTTTAAATATGCCCATAGAATGAATGGTTTAAATGCCTCTGAAATTAGAGAATTGTTAAAGATTACTCAACAACCGGAAGTTATATCATTTGCAGGAGGACTTCCAGCACCGGAGCTTTTTCCAATTGATGAGATAAAAGAAGCAAACAGACTTGTACTTGAAGAGGATGGAAAAAGTGCACTTCAATATTCGACCACGGAGGGATATGATCCTTTGAGAAAATGGGCTGCAGATAGGATGAATAGAATGTTAGGTACTTCCTTTGATTATGAAAATATATTAATTACACATGGTTCACAACAAGCCCTTGATCTTTCAGGAAAAGTCTTTTTAGATGAAGGAGATATTGTACTATGTGAAAGCCCTACATATCTTGCAGCAATCAGTGCTTTTAAAGCATATGGTTGTGAGTTTATTGAAATACCTACAGATGAAGATGGTATGGTTATAAGTGAGCTTGAAAAGATACTTAAAACTACTGAAAGAGTTAAACTAATATACGTTATTCCTAATTTTCAAAATCCTACAGGAAGAACCTGGGGTATTGAAAAACGTAAAGAATTATCAGAACTTGCTGCAAAGTATAATGTAATTGTCATTGAGGATAACCCTTATGGTGAGCTTCGCTATGAAGGTGAGCAATTACCATCTGCAAAATTATTTGATAAAAGTGGAAATGTTCTATGTCTAGGCACTTTTTCAAAAATATTTTGTCCAGGATATAGAATTGGATGGATTGCAGGAGAAAAGGAGATTATAAAAAAATATGTATTGGTAAAACAGTCCACTGATCTTCAGTGTAATACAATTGCTCAAAGAGATATTGCAAAGTATCTTGAATTATATGATATTGATAAACATATAGCGGAAATTCTTAAGGTTTATAAGAGAAGGCGTGATTTAGCTATAAAGACAATGGAAGCAGAATTTCCAAAAGAAGTTAAGTTTACAAGACCTCATGGTGGATTATTTATGTGGGTTCAACTGCCAGAAAATATAAATGCAAGGGATGTGCTTGAAAAATGTCTTGAGAGGAATGTTGCGTTTGTTCCAGGTGGCTCTTTCTTTCCAAATGGCGGAAAAGAAAATAATTTTAGAATTAACTACTCAAATATGCCAGAGGATAAAATTGTTGAGGGGATAAAATGTATTGGTGAAGTGTTGGGGGAATTTATTAATGGGTAGTCTCCTGGGGGATTTTTAATTGTAGAAGTACTGATATATCTTAATTTTAATTTCTTTGCAAGCCATTTGTTAATATGTTAATATATAAAATATATTTTAGATCAAGTGATTCTTAGGCTCAGGTGGAGTTTGCTTGTAAGGAATACCTTTCTCCAGATGAACCTTAGAAGAACTTATCCAGGGGTGTAGCAGTGCTTATCCCCTTTGAAGAAGATGGGGGTATTAGCAATGGTAGCCTTCGGATAAAAAATGTTTTTTATATATTCTTCTTATAATATCGTTAAGATTTTAACATTTGAAAACAAATTAAATGATCGAAATAGAGACGGGGGTACTTTGAATGAATTTTAAATCAGATATACAAATAGCACAGGAATGCAGCATGGAAAATATAAAGGATATTGCAAAGAAATTGAATATTTCTGAAGATGACATTGAATTATATGGGAAATACAAGGCCAAGATTGATTACAATCTTTTAAAAACCACTAAAGGTAAAAATGGAAAGCTTATATTATGTACAGCTATAAATCCAACACCTGCAGGAGAGGGAAAAACCACTACATCAATTGGAGTGGCAGATGCATTGGCAAGGCTTGATAAATCTGTGGTTGTTGCATTAAGGGAACCTTCTATGGGACCTGTATTTGGAATAAAGGGAGGAGCTGCTGGAGGGGGATATGCTCAAGTAGTACCTATGGAAGATATAAATTTACATTTTACAGGAGACATACATGCTATGACTGCTGCTAATAATTTACTGGCAGCCCTTATAGACAATCATATATATCAGGGAAATAAATTAAATATAGATTCTAGAAGGGTTGTTTGGAGAAGATGTGTAGACATGAATGACAGACAACTTAGATTTGTAGTTGACGGATTAGGGGGAAAGGTAAATGGAATACCAAGAGAAGATGGCTTTGATATAACTGTTGCTTCAGAAATAATGGCTATATTTTGTTTATCAACGAACATAAATGATTTAAAAGAAAGAATTTCAAAAATAGTTGTAGGATATACTACAGAGGGTAGTCCTGTAACCGCCCATGACCTAAAGGCTGAAGGAGCTATGGCGGCACTTCTTAAAGATGCTTTAAAACCTAATTTAGTTCAGACACTGGAAGGAACACCAGCCTTTGTACATGGTGGGCCTTTTGCTAATATAGCCCATGGATGTAATTCTATAATGGCAACTAGAATGGCAATGCATTTTGGAGATTATGTAGTTACAGAGGCAGGTTTTGGTGCAGATCTTGGGGCAGAGAAATTCCTAGATATTAAATGTAGAATGGCAGGGTTGAGACCAGATGCAGTAATAATAGTTGCTACGGTAAGGGCACTTAAATATAATGGAGGAACACCAAAGACAGAATTAAATAATGAAAATTTAGAAACTCTTGAAAAAGGTATTCCAAATCTGTTAAAGCATGTGGAAAATATAACTAAGGTATTTAAGTTGCCGGCAGTAGTAGCATTAAATGCATTTCCTACGGATACAGAAGCTGAACTTAAGTTGGTAGAGGAAAAGTGCAGAGAATTTGGAGTGAGTGTGAAGTTATCGGAAGTTTGGGCAAAGGGCGGAGAAGGCGGAATAGAGGTGGCAAAAGAAGTACTGAGGCTTATAAATGAGGGTAAAAATAATTTTCAGTTTGCATATGATGAAAAATTGCCAATCAGGGACAAAATAAGAGCTATTGCTGAAAGAATATATGGCGCAGATGGTGTTACTTTTACCAATCAGGCGGAAAAGGAAATAGATGAGCTTGAAAAGTTAGGTTTTGGAAAAACACCAGTTTGTATAGCTAAAACTCAATATTCCCTCACAGATGATCAAAGTAAGCTTGGAAGACCAAAAGGATTTAAGATTACAGTAAGACAGGTTAGCATTTCTGCAGGAGCAGGTTTCGTAGTGGCAATAACCGGTTCAATAATGAAAATGCCGGGACTTCCAAAAGTTCCTGCTGCAGAAAAAATAGATGTGGATGAAAATGGAGTAATAAGTGGATTATTTTAAATAGCCGGGGAGGAAATATTATGAAATTAAGAGATAAAAGTTGTATGGATTTTGTAGAAGTACTGGGATCCAAGAATGCAGCGCCAGGAGGGGGCAGTGTCTCTGCCTTAGTGGGAGCTTTGGGAGCGGCACTTTGTAGTATGGCTTGTAATCTTACCCTAGGGAAAAAAAAATATGCAGAATATGAGGAAAAATTAGAATTTATATTACAAAAGACCTATAAGCTACAGAGAGAACTTTTAAATATGGTAGATGAAGATGCAAAATGTTTTCTCCCTCTTTCTAAGGCTTATGGCATGCCAAAAGATACCAAAGAAGAAAAAATGATAAAGGAGAAAACTTTGCAAAGATGTTTAAAGGACGCCTGTGAAGTACCTATAAATATTATTAAAAAGGCATATGATGCCATTAAACTTCATGAAGCTTTAGTGGACAATTGTTCAAAACTTGTAATAAGCGATGTAGGGGTAGGAGTTCAGTGTTTAAGAGCTTCAATAGTTGGAGCACAACTTAATGTAATAATCAATATAGGTTCCATAAATGATGAGGAGTATGTCCATAAGGTAAAATCAGAAATAGAATCTTTAGTTAAGGAAGGCATTGAAATTGCAGATAGGGTATATAGTAAGGTAGTTGAGATACTTTCTATGTAGCAGCATATTTTTAAATAATCACTGTAATATATTTTGAATATAAAGGAGAACGTAAGTATGGGTCTAATAATTAAAGGTAATCCCGTAGCAAATGCTATAAGTGAAACTTTGATTAAAGAAGTGGATAATTTTAAAATACAAGGTATTATTCCTAAACTGGTTATAATAAGAGTCGGAGCCAAGGCAAGTGACCTTGCTTATGAGAGGGGAATATTGAAAAGATGTAATGGAATTGGAATAGAAACATATGTGAAAGAATTTCCAGAGAATATATCACAAAGAGAATTTATAAGGGAATTAAGAAGGTTAAATGAAGATAGAAATGTAGATGGCATAATGGTATTTAGGCCCTTACCCAAACATTTAGATGAAAATATTATAAAATATGTAATTACACCTGAAAAGGATATAGATTGTTTTAATCCCATAAATTTAGCTAAAGTAATGGCAGGGGATAGTACTGGTTTTGCACCTTGTACACCACGTGCAGTTATGGAAATATTAAAGTACTATAATATTGACGTAGAGGGTAAGTTTTCGGTGGTAATTGGAAGAAGCATGATAGTCGGAAAGCCTATGTCAATGCTGCTTTTAAATGAAAATTCTACAGTTACAACATGTCATTCAAAAACTCTTCACCTGGATAAAATTTGTTCCCAGGCAGATATATTGGTGGTAGGTATTGGAAAGGCTGAATTTATAGATTCAAAGTATATTAAAGAAGGGGCTGTGGTTATAGATGTAGGAATAAATGTAGATAAATACGGGAGAATGTGTGGAGATGTAGATATAAAAAGCTGTCAGTGGAAAAATGTAATTGTGACGCCGGTTCCAGGAGGAGTGGGGACAGTTACTTCTTCTGTATTGGCACAACATGTTGTAGAAGCATGTAAACATAAAAACAAGCTGTAATTGAGTAATTATAATCCTCAAAAATTACTTATCCCCAATTTAAAAGGAGTCAGGGTGCTAATGATATCACTCTTAGGATAAATTTAGGATGGTTGGAGGTTTTATATGTGGAAAAGTATGATCTTGTGATAATAGGAGGAGGACCAGCAGGGTTATCGGCAGCTGTAACTGCTAAAGAAGAAGGTGTAGATAATATATTGATACTTGAAAGGGAAAATCAACTTGGAGGAACATTAAATCAATGTATACACAGTGGCTTTGGATTTAGTATATTTAAGAAAGAACTGACAGGTCCAGAATATGTGGAGAAGTTTATAGAAAAGATAAAAAGTATAAAAATTCCGTATAAATTAAATACCACTGTATTTAATTTAACCAGAAATAAAATCATAACTGCAGTAAATGAAGAAGAAGGAATAATTGAGATAAAGGCCAAATCCATAATTTTATCAACCGGCTGTAGGGAAAGACCCTGGGGTATTATGAATATATCCAGTAGTAAATGTGCAGGTATACTTACAGCAGGTTCCGCTCAGAGATTTATAAATATAGAAGGCTATATGCCAGGGAAAGAAGTTGTAATATTAGGTTCTGGAAATATAGCTCTTATAGTTGCAAGGAGAATTACTTTAGAAGGTGGAAAGGTGAAGGCAGTTATAGAACCACTATCTTATTATAGTGGGCTTAAAAAAAATATAGTACAGTGTCTTTATGATTTTAAAATTCCTTTAAAACTAAATCATACAATAGTAGATATAAAAGGGAAGGGTAGGGTAGAAGGTGTAACTATTTCTAAAATAGATAGAAACAAAAAAATTATTAAAGATAGTGAGGAGCACATACCTTGTGATACGGTAGTTTTATCTGTAGGATTATCCCCGGAAAATGAACTTTTAAGAAGTGCAGGAATAAAAATATCAAATGTAACTGGAGGTTCCCTGGTGAATGAAAGTCTAGCTACAAGTATAGATGGGATATTTACCTGTGGAAATGTACTCTATGTTCATGATCTAGTTGACAATATTATTTTAGAAAGCATAAATGCAGGTAAAAATGCAGCAGCTTATATACAAGGTAAAAAATTTAATGGTAATAAAATAAAAATTTTGGCTCTTTATGGTGTTAAATATACAGTTCCCCAGTATATAAATATAGAAAACGTAGACAAAACCATAAATATTGTATTAAGGGTTACAAATGTATTCAGAGATAAATTTATATCTGTATATTTTGATGGTGTTAGGGAAATGCATATTAAAAAGAAAATGCTTACCCCATCAGAAGTAGAAGAAGTTAAATTTACTAAGGAATTGTTAGAAAAATATCCCAGATGCAGACAAATAACTATAAGTGTACAAAAAGATTGATATACTTTTATATTAGGAGGATACTGTATGTATAAAGATGAATTGGAAAAATTGATACAGGGGTTTGGCAATTTTACACAGTTAAAGCTTGAAAATATACCAGATATAGATTTATACATGGATCAAGTTACAACTCTTATTGAAGAAAAATTGGCACATTTAAAAAGAACAGAAGGAGAAAGTACTCTCACTAAGACTATGATAAATAATTATACTAAATCGGGAATACTTATGCCTCCTAAAAAGAAAAAATATTCTAAACAACACATTATATTGATAGTATTGACATACTACTTAAAACAAATCTTATCCATAGGAGATATACAAAAGCTATTTTCTCCCATAGTAACATCTATAATAAATGGAGAAGATTGTAGGGAAGAATTAAATAGTATCTATAAAAGTTTTCTGAAAATAGAGAAAAGTGAAATAGAAAGTTTCATAAAGAATTTTGAACATAAAATTAAATTAGAAGATATTCTTGAAATTGAAGGAAATGATGAAAAGGGAGCCTTTGAAAACAAATTCCAGTTAGAAGGAGAAAAGGATATAGTTGATCTTATACTAGTTGTAATTATGTTAATTGTAAAGGCCAATATGGAAAAGAGAATGGCTGAAAAGATAATTGATAATTTTTTTACAAAATAAAAATATACATAAATTTATTTATAAGTTTTCAAGATAAATTTATGTATATTTGTTTTATTATTTAAATAGTTTATTAAAGCATTTCCTGCACAGTATAGTTTTCCCTTTATTTCCAGATATCATATCATCCTTGGTTACCTTTTTTCCACAGATTTCACAGTGACAATTTATATATTTACTGCTGTAGTTTAATATTTTTTCTGGTTTTTTAAGTTTATTTCTTCTATTAGGTGGAGGAGAATAATTTATAGGTTCTCTTATTACAGGATTTTCTGAAATTTTATATTCTATGTTATACAAACTTTCTCCAAATAGTTCTAATTCAAAGCGAGGATTGTCCTTATCGTAGAATTCTTCTATGATTATTTTTCTTATTTGGGCATCATTCACTATTAATCCGCTTTTTTCAATTCCATCAAATATACTTTTAGTTATATTGTTTGTATCTGGATGTCTTTTTTTACTTTTATAGTATACTTTAAGTAGTGCTATTAAAGATTCAGATATAACAAGTCCGGGATTTTGATTTCTACATTCATAAGCTATCTGTTCTTCATACAGTGCATATCTGTCGTGATATTTACCCGAGTTATAAGGTAATATGGCTCTTCCCTGTACATTGAATAACTTAAAATTTGATTTTGATATAGGGGAACCATTGATAATTATTTTTGCATAGGGTTTATTCATTTTTCTATCTCCAGTATCATAGATTACATGTTGTATTAATAAAAAACTTGTATTGTTTAAATATATCATAATTTTAGTCCCCATAGGGTATTTTAATGTATTAACTTGTATTTTTAATAAACTAATACTAAAATAAGTACAGTTAAATAACTTTAAGAAAGGTATAAAATCATGGATAAAGATTTAAAAATACTTGCCATTGAAAGCAGCTGCGATGAAACTTCTGCAGCTGTAGTAGTTGATGGGAGAATTGTATTGTCTAATATAATATCTTCCCAGATAGATATTCATAAAAAATTTGGAGGAGTGGTGCCGGAGGTAGCATCCAGAAAACATATAGAAGTTATAAGTGTGGTAGTAGAGCAGGCTTTAGAAGAGGCCCAAATAACACTTAAAGATATAGATGCCATAGGAGTTACTTATGGTCCCGGTCTTGTGGGGGCACTTCTTGTAGGACTTCAATATGCAAAAGCATTATCCTATGCTTTAAACAAACCATTAATAGGGGTAAATCATATAGAAGGACATATAAGTGCTAATTTTATACAATATAAAGACTTAAAACCACCTTTTGTATGTCTGGTGGTATCTGGAGGCCATACCTATCTAGTGTATATGAAAGATTATGGAAAGTTCGAAGTATTGGGGCAGACCAGGGATGATGCTGCTGGAGAAGCATATGATAAAATAGCAAGAGCTATTGGCCTTGGATATCCAGGAGGACCTAAAGTTGATAAAATAGCAAGAGAAGGAAATCCAGATGCTATTAAATTTCCAAGGGCAAATTTTCATGATAATAAAACTCTGGATTTTTCTTTTAGTGGTTTAAAATCTTCAGTATTAAACTATTTAAATCAAAAAAGTATGAAAGAAGAAGATATAAACAAGGCGGATGTAGCGGCTTCTTTTCAAAAAGCTGTAGTCAGTTTTTTAGTAGATAATTCATTAAGGGCGTGTAAATTAAAAAATGTAAACAAAATAGCAGTAGCAGGAGGGGTAGCTTCCAATACTTGTCTTAGGGAAACATTTAAAAGTCAGGGAAGTAAAAATAAAGTAGATGTTTTATTCCCTGAACCTATACTTTGTACGGATAATGCAGCTATGATAGGCAGCGCTGCTTACTTTGAATACATGAGGGGAAATACAAGTTCTTTAAATTTAAATGCAATTCCAAATTTAAAGTTGGGGGAAAGATAATATATATTTTTGTGTCAAACTCCACTTGAACCTATGAAGGATTTGATCGAAATAATTCAAGAAAATGTAACATATATGACACTAAATTAAATACCATATATGTTATTATTGTTACTATATTTACATATAATATAGAGTAGCATAATTATTATATATAATACACTATTTACAAAAGCAATTTTAAGATATATAATAATTTGTGTTGAGATTGATTTTTTATATAAAAAGAAGTTGCAAATATTACTTTAATCTATAGCTTTAGTTTATGAAAAATAAACGTATAAGTCTGTTTGGACGTACTATCATATGTATGACATAGAGATATTTTGGGGCAATTAGTTATAATTAATATATGCAAGGATAAAAAAAATAAAATTCAATTGAAATAATTTTAATACTTATATATAATAGTACTATATTGTCTAGATTTAATACTAGTTGTTAATAAATATGCAAAATATATTTTTTATAAAAGGGGATGGTTGATTTGGCAAATAAATTTAAAAGAGTTCTAGTAGCCAATAGAGGAGAAATCGCTATAAGAATATTTAGGGCATGCGAAGAATTGGGAATAACTACCGTTGCTATATATTCAAAGGAAGATAAAAGAGCCCTCTTTAGAACTAAAGCAGATGAATCTTATCTATTGAGTAGTGATAAAGGACCTATTGAGGCATACTTAGATATTGATAAAATAATAAATATAGCTTTAAAGAAAAAAGTTGATGCAATACATCCAGGATATGGGTTTTTAGCAGAAAATCCTGAATTGGCAAGAAAATGTGAACAAGCAGGTATTGAATTTATAGGACCTACTTCATCTATGATGGAAATGCTTGGGGACAAGATAAAATCCAAAATTGTTGCCAAAAAAGCAGATGTTCCTACAATACCAGGAATACAGGAACCTATAAAAACAGAAGAACAAGCTCTTGAATTTGCAAGATATTGCGGATATCCTGTTATGGTTAAAGCAGCTGCCGGCGGCGGTGGCAGAGGAATGAGAATAGTAAGAGAGGAAAAAGATCTTTTAGAATCCTATAATAGTGCTAAAAGTGAATCCATGAAGGCCTTTGGATCAGAAGATATATTTATTGAAAAATATATTGAAAGTCCAAAACACATAGAAGTTCAGATTCTCGGAGACAAACATGGAAATGTAGTTCATTTATATGAAAGAGATTGTTCCATACAAAGAAGGCATCAGAAAGTAATAGAATTTACACCTTCTATAGCATTATCGGATGAAAAAAGAAATGAAATATGTGAAGATGCTTTAAAAATTGCAAGAAGTGTAGGATACAGAAGTGCGGGTACTTTGGAATTTTTAGTAGATAAGCATGGAAATCATTATTTTATAGAAATGAATACCAGAATTCAGGTAGAACACACAGTAACTGAAATGGTTACAGGAATAGATTTAGTTCAAGATCAAATACTTGTTGCGGAAGGGTACGAACTTGGTTCCAAAGAGATAGGAATAAAATCTCAAGATGATATAAAGATGAATGGTTATGCTATTCAGTGTAGAATTACTACAGAAGATCCATTAAATAATTTTGCACCAGACACTGGAAGAATCGATATGTATAGGACTGGTTCTGGCTTTGGTATAAGGCTTGACGGAGGTAATGGATTTACAGGAGCCGTCATAAGTCCTTATTATGATAGTCTACTAGTAAAAAATATATCCTGGGCAAGAACTTTTGAGGATGCTATAAGAAAGTCAATACGTTCTATAAAGGAGACTATTATATCGGGAGTAAAAACTAACAGCGATTTTCTGATTAATGTTTTAAAACATGAAAAATTTATAAAAGGAGAATGTGATACTAATTTTATTGCAGATACTCCAGAGCTTTTTAATATAACTCCAAAACTTGATCCAGAACTTAGTATAATGAAGTATATAGGAGAAAAAGTAGTAAATGAAACTCGTGGTAAAAAGCCGTCCTTCAATGTACCTGTGGTTCCTAAGGTAGATGAAAGCCTTAGACCAAAAGGTACAAAGCAGATATTGGACGAACAAGGACCACAGGGGTTAGTTAATTGGATAAAATCCCAAAAGAAACTTTTGGTTACAGATACTACCATGAGGGATGCCCATCAATCACTTATGGCAACTAGGGTTAGAACTAGGGATATGGAAAAAATAGCAGCAGCTCAATCTGTTTTAGCCGGAGATATATTTTCTATGGAAATGTGGGGAGGAGCAACTTTTGATGTAGCATATAGATTCTTGAAGGAATGTCCATGGGAAAGAGTTGAAAAACTCAGAGAAAAAATACCTAATGTATTATTCCAAATGCTTTTAAGAGGAGCTAATGCAGTAGGATATAAAAATTATCCAGACAATGTTATAAGAGACTATATAACAGAATCTGCAAAAGTGGGTATTGATGTATTTAGAATATTTGACTCGCTAAATTGGCTTAAGGGAATGGAAGTTGCAATAGATCAGGTATTAAAAGAAGGTAAGATAGCGGAAGCCTGCATGTGTTATACAGGAGATATACTCGACAGCAGCAGAGGTAAGTATACTCTTAAATATTATGTAAATTTAGCTAAAGAAATAGAAAAGACCGGAACTCATATTCTAGGTATAAAAGATATGTCTGGATTATTGAAACCTTATGCAGCATATGAGCTTATAAAGGCACTTAAGGATGAAATATCAATACCAATACATCTGCATACTCATGATACTACAGGTAATGGAGTTGCAACTGTACTTATGGCTACTCAAGCAGGGGTGGACATAGCGGATCTTGCATTTAACAGTATGTCAGCTCTTACCAGTCAGCCAGCGTTAAATTCTGTAGCGGCAGCACTTAGGAATACAGAAAGAGATACTGGACTTGATGCAGATAACCTTCAAAAAATAGCTAATTACTGGGAAGATGTTAGACCTGTATACAGTCAGTTTGAATCAGGACTTAAGTCAAGTACTGCAGAAATATACAAATATGAGATTCCGGGAGGACAGTATTCTAACTTGAAACCTCAGGTTGAAAGTTTTGGACTTGGAGATAGATTTGAAGATATAAAAGAAATGTATAAGAAGGTAAATGCTTTGGTGGGAGATATAGTTAAGGTTACCCCTTCTTCTAAAATGGTAGGAGATTTAGCTATATTTATGGTGCAAAATAATTTAGATGAAAATACTATATATGAAAAAGGAAAAACTTTGAATTTCCCTGATTCTACAGTTTCATACTTCCAGGGGATGATGGGTCAACCTATGGGAGGATTTCCAGAAGAATTACAAAAGTTAGTATTAAAAGGGGAAAAGCCTTTAGATGGAAGACCAGGAGAATTTCTTCCACCAGAAGATTTTGAAAAAATAGAAGAATATTTAACTAAAAAGTTCAAGAGGAAGTTTAATAAAAAAGAGATTTTAAGTTATGCCCTCTATTCTGATGTATTTGAAAATTACTTGAAGTTCATAAATGAATATGGTGATCTCAGCCGTATGGACAGTGATGTGTTCTTCTATGGACTTACTGAAGGAGAAATGTGTGAAGTCGAAATAGGTGAAGGAAAGAGTTTGTTTATGCAGCTCCTTGATATTACTAAAGTTAATGCTGAAGGATGTAGGTTCTTAGTATTTGAAGTTAATGGAAATAAGAGGGACATACAGATTAAAGATAAGCATGCTTTTGAAGGAGGTTCAGCAGTTCAACAGGCCGAAGCAGTTATGGCCGATGAGGATAATGAAAAAGAAATTGGGGCAAGTATACCAGGAAGTGTTATTAAGGTACTTGTAAAAGCAGGAGATGAAATTGAAGAAGGACAGACTTTAATTGTAATAGAGGCCATGAAAATGGAAACTAACGTTACTGCTAGTGTTCCAGGTGTTGTTGAGGGAGTTTTTGTAAAAGAGGGTCAAAGGGTTAAAACTGGTGAACTTTTAGTTAAGTTAAAGTAAGCTGGTTTCAAAATAAAAGTTTCATGATTTAACCAAAAAACAATGTTTATTCTAAAATAACTGTATTATTTAATTATATAAGTAGGCACTATTTAAAATTTTTTAAGATAAGAAATTTTAAATAGTGTTCTTTTTTATAATTTATTATTTAAAATAGGTAACTTCACTAACTTAACCAGTTATGTTAAAATATATTAACAATAAAATATGAGAGTATTCACAAGTGAGGTGTAGAGCACATGGAAAATATAGGTTTAGTTTTAGAAGGAGGAGGTATGCGAGGATTATATACTACAGGTGTATTGGATTTTTTCATGGAAAAAAATTTGTATTTTCCATATGTTATAGGAGTATCTATGGGAGCTTGCAATGGATTGTCGTATATATCCAGGCAGAAGGGTAGAAATAAAAATATAAATGTGAATTATGTAAATGATCCAAGATATTTAAGCTATAAAAATCTAATACTAAAAAAGGGCCTGTTTGGAGCAGAATTCATATTTGACGAGTTACCTAATAAATTGGAAATATTCGATATAGAAACTTTTACTAGGGCAAAGGAGAAATTTGTAGTTGCTGTTACAGATTGTGATAGAGGTGAGGCTGTATATTTTGAAAAAAGTGAATGTAAAAATAAAGATGTATATGATGTAGTAAAAGCTTCAAGCAGCTTACCTTTTATGGCACCTGTTGTGAAATTCAGGGGATTGAACTTATTGGATGGAGGAGTGGCAGATCCTATACCTATAAAAAAATCTATAAAAGATGGAAATAGTAAAAATGTAATTATTTTAACCAGAAATAAGGGATATGTTAAGAAACCTTTTAAGATGAAATTTTTGGCACGAAAAATATATTCACAGTATAAGGGACTGACAGATGCCATGGTGTATAGATATAAAAAGTATAATAGTACCCTAGCCTATATAGAAAAGCTGGAAAGGGAAGGTAAAGTTTTTGTCATGAGACCCAGGGAGAATTTAAAGGTTAAAAGAATAGAAAAAGATAAAAATAAACTTATAGAATTATATAATCAGGGATATAAGGAAGCATCACAGTGTTATGATAAATTAAAAGAATGGATTAAACAATCAAATTAAGTTATATAATATAAATATAAGTTTTAATTTTAGTTAATGATATTAGTAAAATATATAAGATTAATAGGAGAGAATTGATAATATGGATTTAGGGAAAATATATAATGGTTTTAAACTATTAGAGAAAAAAAACATAGAAGAAATAAACTCCATGGGAATGCTTTTTGAACATGAGAAAAGTGGCGCAAGGTTGTTCTTTTTAAAAAATGAGGATGAAAATAAAGTGTTTTCAATAAGCTTTAGAACTCCACCAGATGACAGCACTGGAGTTGCACACATACTTGAACATTCTGTACTTTGTGGCTCTAGAAAATTTCCGGTAAAGGAACCTTTTGTGGAATTGGTAAAGGGCTCCTTAAATACATTTTTAAATGCAATGACCTTTCCAGATAAAACTATGTATCCTGTAGCCAGTGTAAATAATAAGGATTTCTCAAATCTTATGGACGTATACCTAGATGCAGTTTTTTATCCCAATATATATAGGTATCCAGAAATTATGATGCAGGAAGGATGGCATTATGAATTAGATAGTAGAGATAAGGAAATAACTTATAAAGGTGTAGTTTATAATGAGATGAAAGGAGCTTTTTCATCTCCAGAATCTATATTGTTTAGAAAAATATCAGAATCATTATATCCAGATACCCAATATGGAGTGGAATCGGGAGGAGATCCGGATATAATACCAGAATTAACTCAACAACAGTTTTTGGCTTTCCACAGTAAATATTACCACCCGTCTAATAGTTATATATATTTATATGGAGATATGGATATACTTGAAAAATTAGAATTTATAGATAGAGAGTATTTGAGTAATTTTAATAGAAGGCAAATAGATTCTGATATATTGGAGCAGGTTCCTTTTGATTCCCAAAAGGAAATGACCATAAAATATCCTATTTCAAGTGGTGAAAAAGAAGAGGATAAAACTTTCCTGAGCATGAATTATTCAGCGGGAAAAGTTATAGATAATGAATTATATCTGGCTTTTGATATACTTGAGCATTTGCTTTTAGAAACTCCTTCTTCTCCTCTAAAAAAAGCTTTAATTGATGCCAGTATAGGAAAAGATGTATTTGGCGTATTTGAGGCTAGTATGCTCCAGCCTATGTTCAGTATAGTAGTTAAAAATTCCAACGAAGATAAAAAGAATGATTTTAAAGAATTAGTAGAAAAAACTTTAAAGAGTATTGTGAATAAAGGTATGGATAGAAAGCTTATAGAGTCTTCCATAAATATAAAGGAATTTCAGCTCAGGGAGGCGGATTACAAAGGATATCCTAAAGGATTAATATATGGAATGAAGTGCATGGATAGTTGGCTGTATGGTGGAGAACCTTGGTCGCATCTTTCCTATGAATCAGTATTGAATAAGATAAAATCACAGGTAGATAATAATTATTTTGAAAATCTTATAGATAAATATATTTTGAAAAATAATCACAGTTCTGTGCTGATAGTTAAACCTGAAAAGGGATTGGCAGAGAATAGAGAAGCAGAATTAAAGAAAAAGTTAAAGGACTTTAAGGAAAGTATTTCAGATAGTGATATAGATAGTATAATTAAAGATACCTTAAAATTGAAAGAAAGACAAAATATAAAGGATAGTAAAGAGGACTTGATGAAAATACCTCTTCTGTCCATATCAGATATAGAGCCAAAGCCTAAAAAACTGGAGCTTATAGAGAGAGAAGAAAATAAGGTGAAAATATTGTTTTATCCTATATTCACCAATGGTATATATTATGTAAATCTATATTTTGATACTCAAGGAGTAAAAGAAGATTTAATACCATATTTATCTCTTTTAAGTACGGTACTTGGAAAGGTAAGTACAAAAAATTATGATTATGAAGATTTGACGAAAGAAATAAATATATATACAGGAGGTATAAGTTATTCACCACAGATATTTGGAGAAAATAAGAGCAATAAAGAATTTTATCCTAAATTTATAGTTAAGTCTAAAATTCTGGTTAATAATCTGGAAAAATTAATTTTACTATTGAAAGATATAATAAACTATACTAAATTTGATGAAAAAAAGAGATTGAAAGAAATAATTCAAGAGACTAAATCCAGAATGGAAATGACTATGTTTCAAAGAGGACATATAGTGGTTGCAAATCATGTTTGTTCCTATTTTTCACCTATGAGTAGATATGAAGATATATTAGGTGGACTGGAATTTTATAATTTTATATGCCAGTTGGAAAAGAATTTTGAAGATAAAGTAGAGGATATAATAAGAAAATTAAAAGAAGTTTCTAATGAAATATTTAATAAGAGAAATTTGATTATAAACTTAACTTGTGAAGAAAAAGATTATGGTATTTTTAAAAATGACATAAATGAATTGCTTTCTGAATTAAAAGATGAAGAGGTAACTAAGGTAAAATACAAATTTGATTTAGGAGCTAAAAATGAAGGTCTTATGACTTCTTCAAAAGTTCAATATGTGGCTAAAGCTTATAATTATATGGAACTTGGCTATCCTTATACAGGGAAACTTTTAGTTTTAAAAGCTATAGCTAATTATGAATATTTATGGAATCAAATAAGAGTTCAGGGAGGAGCTTATGGGAGTTTTGCTTCTTTCCAAAAAAACGGCAATGCTTTTTTTACCTCCTATAGAGATCCTAATTTAAAACGTACCATTGAAGTTTATAATAATGCAGCGGAATATTTCAAAAATTTCAAGGCAGATAGTAGACAAATGACTAAATATATAATAGGAACTATATCAGATTTGGATTTTCCATTATCACCTTCCATGAAAGGAGAACGTGCTGCAGAATATAATATAAAGCATATAACTTATGAGGATTTACAAAGAGAAAGAGAAGAAATACTAAATACTAAAGAAGAAGATATAGTTGCTTTTGCAGATTTGATTTATCATATTATGATTAAAGATAATATATGTGTCATGGGAAATGAAGATATCATAAGAGAGAACAAAGATATATTTGAAAATTTAGTAAATTTATTTGAATAAATTATTATAAAATATACAATTTTAAAAAGTTAAAATTACTATATATTTTAATATAATGGCCAAATTCCACAGTGTAATAATTTTATTTATACTGTGGATTAGGCTTTTATCTGAAGGTGGGAATAGCCAATACTTCCGCCTTCTTTAAAAAGATAAGCATTTTTCTATAGCAAAATCCACCTGAACCTTTGGATAACTTGATATTATTTTATTATAAAGTATTTTTAAATAACTAGGAGGGACATTATGGCATTAGCAAATGTTAGTATACAGGTTTTACCTGTAGTTGAAGAGATAAATTTATATAAAGTGGTAGATAAGGTTATAGAATATATAGATTCTTGTGGAGTGAAGTATGAAGTAGGGCCTATGGAAACTACCATGGAAGGTGAGTTGAGTAAGCTTTTAAAAATAGTAGAAACTGCACAGGAGATATGTATAAAATGGGGTGCATCTAGGGTAGTATCTGTAGTGAAAATAGATTATAAACCACAGGGAGTTACTATGGAAGAAAAAATTAAAAAATATAGGTGATAGGTCAGAATATTTTTCAATTCAAAGTGTATGAGCCGTATTATCCATTGTATAAATGAGCATAATATAATTTTTATCGTATGATTAATGCTAAAATTTAGTTGAAAAATAGCAGCTTATGATTTAATATATAGAGTATATAAAGGATATGGTGGTGAAACCATGAGGAAAATATTATTAGTAAACGATTGTAAATTTGAAAGTATTATTATGAAAGATAAACTGATGAATATGGGTTATGAAGTGGAAATTTCTAATGAGTATGGTGTCTTTTCAAAAATTGATAAATTTAATCCAGAAGTTGTCATAGTAAATTTTGTGATGAAGGAGATTACTGGAGACAAACTTATAGAGAAAATAAAAATCAAAAATCATAATATTGTCTGTATCCTTTCCTCCTGTGATAGAATAAATTTAAAAGATTTTAAAGGAAAAGGTGTAGATGAGGTTATAAATACACCTATAGAGGAAAAAGAACTCTCTATGCTGATAAATAAAGCTATGTTAAAGTATCAGGTAAAGGATACTGATTCCGAAGATAATGAAATTGAATATAAACAAGATAGTAAAATTGAACATAATAATGTAGTAACTATGTTAAAAAAAGTAATCTTGTTTTGTCCCTATTGTGGGGGAAAATTAAAAAATGGAAGTAATTCTTTTGTATTTTGTCCATACTGTGGTGAAAAACTATAATAGAAATTATGGAGGAAATTAGTGTATATCCTAATGCCCTCCATATCTATATCTTAAAATATTTCTTCCCATGTATTATATAGTTCATCTAGTTTATTTTGTGTAATTAAAATTTCTGAGTGTATTTCACTACTCTTATTGGGATCTGAATAAACTTCTTCTAGACATAGTTTCTGCTGTAATTCTAATATATAATCTTCTAACTTTGATATTTGGTCTTCAGTAGTTTTTATGAGAAGATTTTTTTTTCGTTGATTCTTTTCATAATCTTTTTTTCTCTTTTTATCCTGATGTGTTTGAGTTTTAGTTTTTGAAATACTTATCTCTTCTTGAAATCTCAAAGGATTTTTTTTCTTTTCTATATAGTAAGTATAATTACCTACATATTCTTTTATTTCATTCTGGTTTAATTCATATATTCTATTTATTGATTTATTCAAAAAATATCTGTCATGAGATATTACAAGTATAGTACCATCATAATCAAACAAAGCTTCCTCTAAAGCTTCCCGAGAAGCTATATCTAAATGATTTGTAGGCTCATCCAGAAGCAAAAAATTAGATTTGGATAACATTAGTTTTAATAGATTTATTCTGCATTTTTCCCCACCACTTATGGAAGAAATTTTTTTAAATACATCCTCCCCTGTAAATAGAAAACTGGCTAGTGCATTTCTAATTTCGGTAGTAGTAAGTTTTGGAAACTTATCCCATACTTCATCTATTATAGTTTTTTCAGGATCTAAATCAGATTGTTCCTGATCATAATACCCTATTGTGATATTTTTACCTAATTTACAAATCCCTGTATTAGATTCTATTTGTCCCATGATCATTTTAAAGAGAGTGGTTTTACCACAGCCATTTTTACCTACAATTGCTGTTTTATCTCCTTTCTTTACTTGAAAATTTACATTCTGGAATAATAATTTCTCATTAAATCCTTTGCTCAAATTTTCCACATAGAGTACATCATTACCGCTATTTATCTCAGTTTTAAATGTTATATTTTTAATTCTTATATCTTTATCTGGAGGAGGCAGTCTATCCATTTTATCCAACATTTTTTGACGGCTTTCTGCTGCCCTTATGCTTTTTTCTCTGTTAAAAGATCTATATTTTTCTATAATTTCTTCCTGCTTTTTTATTTCCATCTGTTGTATGTTATACGCTTTTAATTGAATCTCATAGTTCTTTTTTTTAAGCTTCAAAGAGTTAGTATAATTTCCATTATAAAAATTTATATGACCATTTATAAGCTCCATAGTTGATTGTGTTATAATATCTAAAAAATATCTGTCATGGGATATTATAATTATGGTTCCTTTATAGGATTTTAAATAGTCTTCAAGCCATTCTATAGCTTCTAAATCTAAGTGATTGGTGGGCTCATCCAGTAAAAGTATATCCGGCTTTGTTAAAAGCAATTTACAAAGGGCAACTCTTGTCTTCTTACCTCCACTTATTATGCTTATAGGATCATGAAATTCATCCATGGAAAAACCTAGTCCTGTTAAAATTTTATTTATTTCTGCTTTGTAGGTATATCCTCCCCTATTTTTATAAAGTTCTGAATAGGTAGTATAATCATTAATCAATTTGTTTCTATAGTTTTCATCTTTGGAATTATAGGGCTCATTCATTAAAGTCTCTAATTTATTTAATTTATTCTCTAAGTCAGTTATGTCCTGAAATACAGTGAGCATTTCATCGTATATTGCATTTGAAGAATCCAGTGATAAATGCTGGGTTAGATATCCTATTGTTTTAGTCTTATCTATATACATATCTCCACTATCTGGAGTTATATTATTAGTTAAAATTTCAAACAGGGTAGACTTTCCAGCTCCATTTGGACCGATTAGTGCTACACGATCTCCTTCGTTTATATTGAAAGTTACATTTTCTAATATGACGTCTATTCCATAGCTCTTATGAATATTTTTACAGCTTAAAATAATCATAGTAATAACACCTTCCTCAATTTAATATTTTACTATGTAAAATGATTTTTTTATAGATTTTATTTAAAATATAGAGAGTATTTATTGATATAATAGAAATCATTGATATAATAGATATAATATAAATATTATAAAGATTGAAAAACCTTAATAAAAAATATAAAATAATAAAAAATAGGAGATTAACATATGTTATAATTGAGATAATACTATATAGCAATAAAATTGAATTATGAACTTATAGTATAATTTATTTTGATATATAAATTTTAGTATATAATTAAAACATATAGTTATGGATATGAGGTGCGGTATGGATAAGAAAAAAGATATATCAATGTCTGTTATAAAGAGACTGCCTAAATATCATAGATATTTAGGCAACTTAATGAGAAATGATGTAGATAGGATATCTTCAAAGGAGTTAAGTGAAAAAATAGGATTTACAGCTTCACAAATAAGACAGGATTTAAATTGCTTTGGAGATTTTGGTCAACAAGGATATGGGTATAATGTAAGTGAATTATACAGCCAGATGTGCAATATACTTGGACTTACGAAAGTATATAGAACAGTTATAATAGGCGCAGGGAATATAGGGCAAGCTATATCTAATTACATCGGTTTTGAAAAATTAGGTTTTGAATTAAGAGCTATATTTGATATAAATCCAAAACTCATAGGTATCAGTATTAGAGATATTGAAATAAGGGATATAGATTATTTGGGTGATTATCTAAGAGAAAATGTTATAGATATAGGTATAATATGTGTTCCCAGTAATAATGGTCAAAAGGTTTGTAATATTTTAGTTAAAAATGGAGTAAAAGGTATATGGAATTTTGCCCCGGTGGATCTCATTGTACCGGAGGATGTAAAAGTAGAAAATGTTCATTTAAGTGACAGTTTATTGACCTTGAGTTGTCTCCTGAATGATATAGAATGATCTTTAAAGTTATATATTTTTACCGTAAATGTTAAAATGAAATATTAATATAAAATTTATTTAATATTTTATATTAATTTATATTGAAATATATAAGGTTAAGGTATATAATAATAAATGAAGTGAAAACTTCAATTATTTTTAAGTGTATTTGTGATATTATTAACAATACTTTGTTAATGTTACTTTTAAAAGGTTTAGGAGGGAGGAGTAATATGGAATTCAAAAATATCATTCTTGAAAAGGATGGAAATGTAGCTTCAATAACGTTGAATAGACCTAAGGCATTAAATGCATTAAATGCAGCAACTTTAAAAGAGATAGATGCTGCAATAAATGACATTGCTGAAGATGATAACGTATATGCTGTGATAATTACTGGTTCAGGTAAAGCTTTTGTAGCAGGAGCAGATATAGCTGAGATGAAAGATCTTACTGCAGTTGAGGGAAGAAAGTTTTCAGTTCTTGGCAATAAAATATTTAGAAAATTAGAAACTTTAGAGAAGCCAGTTATAGCAGCTATAAATGGATTTGCACTTGGTGGTGGCTGCGAATTGTCGTTGTCTTGCGATATAAGAATAGCTTCATCAAAGGCTAAATTCGGTCAACCAGAGGTTGGTCTTGGAATTACTCCAGGGTTTGGAGGTACTCAAAGACTTGCAAGAGCAATAGGCGTTGGTATGGCTAAGGAACTTATATATACCGGAAAAGTAATTAATGCTGAAGAGGCTTTGAGAGTAGGTTTGGTAAATAAAGTAGTTGAGCCAGATAAATTATTGGAAGAAGCTAAAAGTTTAGTAGATGCTATTATTGTTAATGCACCTATAGCTGTTAGAATGTGTAAGGCTGCTATAAATCAAGGACTTCAGTGTGATATAGATACAGCTGTAGCTTATGAAGCAGAAGTATTTGGGGAATGTTTTGCTACAGAAGATAGAGTAGAAGGAATGACAGCATTTGTAGAAAAAAGAGACAAGGCTTTTAAAAATAAATAATTTAATATTATTATAAATCAGATAAATAACTTAATGTATAAGATTTAAGATTATAAATTAATAACTCACGTTTAAATTGTGATCTTTATTTTGATTAAAGGTTTACAAATAAAGGTTTACAAGAAATAATAAATAAAAGATATGTGCTATATTTAGTATGAAAACTATTTAGGAGGTAAAATAAATGGATTTTACGTTAACAAACGAGCAAAAATTTGTAGAACAAATGGTAAGTGAATTTACTGAAAATGAAGTTAAACCTATAGCTGCTGAAATAGATGAAACAGAAAGGTTTCCTCTTGAGACAGTAGAAAAATTTGCTAAATACGGAATGATGGGTATGCCTTTCCCAGTTGAATACGGCGGTGCAGGTACAGATTATTTATCCTATATATTAGCAGTAGAAGGACTTGCAAAGGGTTGTACTTCAACATCAACTATATTGTCAGCACATGTTTCACTTTGTGCAGCACCTATTTATGATTGGGGTACAGAAGAACAGAAAAAGAAATACTTAGTTCCTCTTGCAAAAGGAGAAAAACTTGGAGCATTTGGTTTAACTGAACCTAATGCAGGTACTGATGCTGCTGGACAACAGACAACAGCTGTTTTAGATGGAGATAATTATATATTAAATGGACAAAAAATATTTATTACAAATGGTGCATATGCAGACATATTTGTAGTAATGGCAATGACAGACAGAAGCAAAGGAACAAGAGGAATAACAGCATTTATAGTTGAAAAAGATTTCCCTGGTTTCTCCATAGGAAAATCCGAAGATAAATTGGGAATTAGAGCTTCCTCAACTACAGAGCTTATATTTGAAAATTGCGTAGTTCCAAAAGAAAACATGTTAGGAAAAGAAGGAAAAGGATTTACTGTAGCAATGCATACTCTTGATGGAGGAAGAATTGGTATAGCAGCACAAGCTTTAGGTTTAGCAGAAGGTGCATTAGCTGAAGCACTCACTTATATGAAAGAAAGAAAGCAATTTGGAAAAGCTCTTTATAAATTCCAAGGATTAGCATGGATGGTTGCAGAGCTAGATACTAAAATAGAAGCTTGCAAACAACTTGTTTATAAAGCAGCAGTAAATAAACAGAAGGGTCTTCCATATTCAGTGGAAGCTGCAAGAGCTAAATTAGCTGCAGCTACTGTAGCTATGGAGACAACTACTAAGGTTGTTCAAATCTTTGGAGGATACGGATTCACTAAGGATTATCCAGTAGAGAGAATGATGAGAGATGCTAAGATAACTGAAATATATGAAGGAACTTCACAAGTACAAAAGATGGTTATTTCAGCAAATTTATTTAAATAAACAGGAGGAGTTCATAATGAAAATAGTAGTTTGCTTAAAGCAAGTACCAGATACAACTGAAGTTAAAATAGATCCAAAAACAGGAACATTAATAAGAGAAGGCGTTCCATCAATAATAAATCCAGATGATAAAAATGCACTTGAAGAATCAATTGCTTTAAAAGAAAAAGTAGGAGGTACAGTTACAGTAGTAAGCATGGGACCTCCACAGGCAGTGGATGCACTTAGAGAAGCTCTAGCTATGGGAGCTGATGAAGCAATATTAGTTTCAGACAGAGCTTTTGCAGGAGCAGATACTCAAGCTACTTCCTATGCATTAGCAGGAGCACTTAAAAATTTAGATTATGATTTAATATTTGCAGGAAGACAGGCTATAGATGGAGATACTGCACAGGTTGGACCTCAAATAGCAGAAAAATTAGGAATACCTCAGATAACATATGTAGAAAAAGTTGATGTAGATGGAGATACTTTAACAGTTCAAAGAGCTTGGGAAGATGGATATGAAGTAGCAAAAATTAAAACTCCATGCATGTTAACTGCTATAAAAGAGTTGAATGAACCAAGATATATGAACATGAAGAACATATTTGAAGTTTTCAAAAAAGAAGTTAAAATATGGAGTGCTGATGACTTAGATGTAGATAAAAGTAAACTTGGTCTTAATGGTTCCTGCACAAAAGTTAAGAGATCACATACAAAAGAAGCAAAAGGAGCAGGAGAAATCGTTAATAAACCAATAAAAGAAGCAGTAGCATATTCAATTTCAAAATTAAGAGAAAAACATGTCATTTAATATATAGGAGGGGTTTAGAATGAACTTAGCAGAATACAAAGGCGTATGGGTATTTGCTGAACAAAGGGATGGAGAACTACAAAAAGTAGCACTTCAATTAGTTGGAAAAGGAAGAGAATTAGCAGACACTTTAGGAGTAGAATTAACTGCTGTATTACTTGGCAGTGAAGTAGATGATTTAGCAAAAGAATTAGTTGCATATGGAGCAGATAATGTTTTATACGCAGATAGTCCTCTTTTGAAACATTATACTACAGATGGATACACTAAAGTAATAGATGAACTTATAAAAGAAAGAAAACCAGAAATATTACTTATAGGAGCTACATTTATCGGAAGAGATTTAGGACCAAGAGTTGCAGGTAGAGTGTTTACAGGTCTTACAGCAGACTGTACAGGACTTGATATAGATGAGGCAACAAAGAATTTGATGATGACAAGACCTGCATTTGGTGGAAACTTAATGGCAACTATAGCTTGCGAAAAAACAAGACCTCAAATGTCAACAGTAAGACCAGGAGTTTTTAATGCGCTTCCAAGAGATGCTTCAAGAACTGGAAAAATAGAAAAAATAGCTGCAAATGTTGCAAAGGGTGACATCAGAGTTGACGTAATTGAAGTAGTTAAATCTGCTGGTGATACAATAGATATTTCAGAAGCAGATGTAATTATATCAGGTGGAAGAGGACTTGGTGGTCCAGATGGATTCAAAGTTCTTAAAGAATTAGCAGATTTATTAGGTGGAACTATAGGTGGATCCCGTGCAACTATAGATGCTGGCTGGATAGATAAGAGCTATCAGGTTGGACAAACTGGTAAAACAGTAAGACCAGGTCTTTATGTTGCATGCGGAATATCAGGTCAAATACAACATTTAGCTGGTATGCAGGATAGTGGATTTATAGTGGCTATAAATAAAGATGAAAACGCTCCAATGATGCAAGTAGCGGATCTTGCCATTGTAGGAGATTTATATAAGGTTGTTCCAGAATTTGTAGAACAAGTTAAAGCTTTAAATCTTTAATTGATTTTGTGAATGTTTATAATCTATAAATAGTATTTCTATGTGTTAGGAACCTCCCCTGCAGTATTAATGTAAGTATTGCAGTGGAGGAAACTATATGAATAAATGCTTGTATTTTAAGCATACTAATTTTAATTAATTTATTACTAAAATTCAATCATATTAAATTTTTAAGGAGGAGTGACATATATGAGTATTAAAAGTGTAGCAGTTTTAGGTAGTGGAACTATGTCTCGTGGAATTGTGCAGGCTTTTGCAGAAGCAGGTGTAGATGTAATTATCCGTGGAAGAACTGAAGGTAGTATTGGAAAAGGTTTAGCAGCAGTAAAGAAAGCTTATGATAAAAAAGTAGCAAAGGGAAAAATGTCTCAGGAAGATGCTGATAAAATAGTTGGAAGAGTAAGTACAACAACTGAACTTGAAAAATTGGCTGATTGTGATCTTATAATAGAAGCGGCATCAGAGGATATGAATATAAAGAAAGACTATTTTGGAAAATTAGAAGAAATATGCAAACCTGAAACAATTTTTGCTACTAATACTTCTTCATTATCTATAACTGAAGTAGCAACATCTACAAAAAGACAGGATAAATTTATAGGAATGCATTTCTTTAATCCAGCAAATGTTATGAAATTAGTTGAAATCATAAGAGGTATGAATACTTCACAAGAAACTTTTGATATTATAAAAGAAGCTTCCATTAAAATAGGGAAAACTCCTGTAGAAGTTGCAGAAGCTCCAGGATTTGTTGTAAACAAGATATTAGTACCAATGATCAATGAAGCAGTAGGAATTTTGGCAGAAGGAATAGCTTCAGCAGAAGATATCGATACAGCTATGAAATTAGGCGCTAATCACCCAATGGGTCCTTTAGCATTAGGAGATCTTATTGGACTTGATGTAGTTCTTGCAGTTATGGATGTACTTTATAATGAAACTGGAGATTCAAAATATAGAGCTCATACATTACTTAGAAAATATGTAAGAGCAGGATGGCTAGGAAGAAAATCAGGAAAAGGATTCTTCGCTTATTAAAATTATGTGATTTAGATAGATTTAAATGCATTTTAAGTAATATTTAAATTATAATAATTAAAAAGAATTTTGGGCTAATTAATGATTAGTCTAAAATCTTTTTTTAATTATATAGTTTTTTATAGTAGTGAAATTATTTTAGTAATATGATATAATATAATAAAGGGCTTATGTTTGAAATTAGATTTAAGTCTTAAAGTTAAACGTTTTATAATAGTTATTAGTTTTTTCAGATGGGGTGAATGGAATGTATAAAATTGTAGACAAACAAGCTCTTGCACCTAAGATATATTCAATGGATATAGAGGCGCCAAGAGTAGCTAAGTCCTGTCTTCCAGGGCAATTCATTATAGTTATAATAGACGATAAGGGTGAAAGAGTACCTCTTACTATTTGTGACTATGATGCAGAAAAAGGAACAGTAAAGATAGTATTTCAAACAATGGGTGCATCAACACAAAAATTGGCAGAATATGAAGCAGGAGATTCTATTAGAGACTTCGTAGGACCTTTGGGAATGCATTCAGAATTTGTGGATGAGGATTTAGAAGAACTTAAGAAAAAGAATATTATATTTGTAGCTGGAGGAGTAGGAACAGCTCCAGTTTATCCACAGGTGAAATGGTTAAGTGAGCACGGAGTAAAAGCTGATGCTATAGTAGGTTGTAAATCTAAGGAACATTTACTTTTGGAAGAAGAAATGAAGGCTGTAACAGATAACCTATATATAGCTACTGATGACGGAAGCTATGGATATAAAGGATTTGTTTCAGACAAACTTAAAGAACTTCTAGATGATAAAGAAGGTAAAAAATATGATTGTGTAGTTGCTATAGGGCCAATGATTATGATGAAGTTTTTATGCAAACTCACAAAAGAATATGATTTAAAAACTATAGTAAGCTTAAATCCAATAATGGTAGATGGAACTGGTATGTGCGGAGCTTGTAGGGTTACAGTGGGTGGAGAAGTTAAGTTTGGATGTGTAGACGGACCGGAATTTGACGGACATTTGGTTGATTTTGATGAAGCTATGAGAAGACAAGCTATGTATAAGACTGAAGAAGGAAAGAAAATTCTCCAAGCAGAAGAAGGAGACACCCATCATGCTAAGGGATGTAATTGCGGAGGTGACAAATAATGGCTGTAGATAGAATGAAAAGAGTACCAATAACAGAACAGGATCCAAAGGTTAGGGCAACTAATTTTGATGAAGTATGTCTTGGATATACTGAAGAAGAAGCAGTACAAGAAGCATCAAGATGTTTAAATTGTAAAAAACCAGGATGTGTTTCAAAATGTCCTGTTTCAATAAGCATACCACAGTTTATTGAGCAAATTAAAAATAAAGACTTTGAAGCAGCAGCTAAAGTTATAGCAAAATCCAGTGCACTTCCTGCAGTCTGTGGAAGAGTATGTCCACAGGAAAGTCAATGTGAATCAAAATGTGTGCTTGGAATAAAAGGAGAAGCTGTTGCGATAGGAAAACTTGAAAGATTTGTAGCTGACTGGTCAAGAGAAAATAATGTAGACCTTTCAGATAAAGAAGCACCAAAGGGTAAAAAAGTAGCGGTTATAGGAAGTGGTCCTTCAGGACTTACCTGTGCAGGGGATCTAGCAAAACTCGGATATGATGTTACTATATTTGAAGCACTTCATGAAGCAGGCGGAGTTTTGGTTTATGGAATTCCAGAGTTCAGACTTCCAAAAGATACTGTAGTAAAACATGAAGTAGAAAATGTAAAAAAATTAGGTGTTAAGATAGAAACAAATGTAATAATAGGAAGAACTATTAGTATAGACGAACTTGTAGAAAATGAAAAATTTGATGCTGTATTTATAGGTTCTGGTGCAGGACTTCCAATGTTTATGAATATACCAGGAGAAAATTTAAATGGTGTATTTTCAGCTAATGAGTTCTTGACTAGAAGTAATCTTATGAAAGCATTTAAAAATGATTATGCTACACCAATAAAAGTTGGTAAGAAAGTTGCAGTAATAGGTGGAGGAAACGTTGCTATGGATGCAGCTAGAACTGCATTGAGATTAGGAGCAGAATCATATATAGTATACAGAAGATCAGCAGAAGAAGTTCCAGCAAGGGCAGAAGAAGTTCACCATGCTAAAGAAGAAGGAGTGCAATTCCATCTTTTAACTAACCCTATAGAAATATTAGGTGATGAAAAGGGTTGGGTTAAAGGTATGCGTTGCATAAAGATGGAACTTGGAGAACCAGATGCATCCGGAAGAAGAAGACCGGTTCCAATAAAGGGTTCAGAATTTGAGTTAGAGGTAGATACAGTAATAATGTCCCTTGGAACATCACCAAATCCATTGATAGCATCTACAACAAAAGGACTTGAAATGAACAAACGTAAGTGTTTAATAGCAGAAGAAGAAACTGGACTAACTACAAGAGAAGGAGTATATGCAGGAGGAGATTCAGTAACTGGAGCTGCTACTGTTATACTTGCTATGGGAGCAGGTAAAAAAGCTGCAAAAGCTATAGATGAGTACTTAAGCAAGAAATAGTTTATTTTCTATAAAAGCTGTATTAGGTTGTTAACCTAATACAGCTTTTATATTGGCATCGTAATGAAATAGTATTGATTGCCTTTACTTTGTTCTGGGTTATTGTATAAAATTCATTTCAATTTAAGAATCATTTAATGAAATCATAAGATAGTTAGTGTATAATGATATTAAAAATTTGTAGGGAGTAATTATATGGATTTTAATTATATAGAAAATTTACAAAATGGAGTTATATTGAAAGGTGTAAGGAATTTTGAATTACCTCATATATTTGATTGTGGCCAATGCTTCAGATGGAATAGAGAGAAAAATGGAAATTACATAGGAACAGCTTTTGGAAAAGTTATAGAAGTAGAAAAAAAAGAGGATGATGTATTTATATATAATACCTGTGAAAAAGATTTTAAGGAAATATGGTGTGAGTATTTTGATCTGTACCGGGATTATGGGGAAATAAAGCACATATTAGGTAAAGATCCTATCTTAAAAAAAGCTGTAGAGTTCGGAGGAGGTATTAGACTCTTAAAACAGGAACCTTTCGAATTAATTGTTTCTTTTATAATATCTGCTAACAACAGAATTCCCATGATAAAGAAAGCTATAGAGAATATAAGTAAAAGATGGGGTGAAACTTTAGAGTTTAAAGATAAGGTTTATTATGCCTTTCCTAAATTAGATAGGTTGAAAGAAGCCACATTAGAGGAAATAGAAGCCTGTGGAACAGGTTTCAGAGCAAAATATATTGTAGATACCATATCAAAAATTTATGATAACGGAATAAAATCTAGAGGAAGTTATCATGAGGCGTATGATATTGACTGGATTAAGATGCAGGAAGATGAAGCCTGTCATAAAGAACTACAGAAGTTTATGGGTATAGGACCTAAGGTGGCAGACTGTATTATGTTGTTTTCCATGCAAAAATACTCTGCATTTCCTGTAGATGTGTGGGTTAAAAGAGCTATGAATCATTTTTATCTGGCACCGGATGTATCCTTAAAGAAAATAAGAGATTTTGGAGTAAACAAATTTGGAGAATTATCAGGATTTGCCCAGCAGTATTTATTTTATTATGCTAGAGAAAATAATATAAAAATTTAGTTAGTAAAAATAACTTTTACAAATAAGTATTTTATATTGGGTTAAAATATATTAAAGTAAACTTTTAATTCAGAATAGTGAATTAAACATAGTTCATATTAAAATATAAGATGGATCAGAGGATAAATTATATGTTAAAACATGTTGAAAAAAATTTTAAATATTATAAACTTTATTTTGCACTGTTTATTGTATTTTTTATATTTATTATTTTAGCCTATACATATTATCATGAATATATATACTTGTTTACAGAACCCGCTAAACTAAAAAGTTTAGTAATGTCTTATGGCAAGTATAGTGTATTGGCATTTATAAGTATTCAAATTTTACAGGTGGTGGCTTTTTTTATACCAGGAGAGATTATTCAGATTGCAGGAGGATATATATATGGAGCATTTTGGGGAAGTTTAGTATCTATTATAGGTATAATTATAGGCAATATAATTGCCTATAGTGTATCTAGGTACTATGGAAGGCCCTTTGTAAATAGAATAATATCCAATAAAAATTTAACATTCTTTCAAAAAATATTAGATTTAGGCAGTATAAATACCATAGTATTTATACTATATTTAATTCCTGGAATACCCAAAGATATTTTGGCCTATATATGTGGTATATCTAAAATTAAATTTAAAAATTTTATAATTTGCTCTCTATTAGGAAGATTACCGGCAATAGTATTATCTGCTTATTTTGGGGCAGAAATATATTCTGGTAATAAGATAATAATTGTAAGTATAGTTGTGATAGCTGTATTCTTATTTACTGTAGGAATTTTTAAGGGAGAAAAAATATTAATGAAATTTTTAAAAAATAAAACATCTCAAAGTAATGAACAACTTTAGTATTCCAATCCATGTTCTCTTCCAGTAGAATATTATCATTATCTCAATTTTTATATATAGTTATTTCCCAAGTTAAATTATATCAATTCTGTATATATGTAATTATAATTGGAAAATACTAATAATATATAACACATGTGAAATTATTAGTAATAAGGTGAAATAAGGATATAATCAAAGTATAACCTATATTTTTTGCCATAAATAGTTGAATAAGTGCAAAATTTAAATTTGAAAATATAAATGCTATTCATTATTATAATAATTGTATTAGCACTCATAATTAATGAGTGCTAACAATAAAGCTAAAAATAATTTAAAATAAATTCAAAGTATTTTTAAGGAGGGGTTTAGATGAAAATTAGACCACTTGGAGACAGAGTTGTAATTAAAAAAATTGAGGCAGAGGAAACTACAAAAAGTGGTATCGTTTTGCCGGGAAGTGCTAAGGAGAAACCGCAAGAAGCAGAAATTGTGGCAGTAGGACCTGGTGGAGTGATAGATGGAAAAGAAATTAAAATGGAAGTTAAGGTAGGGGATAGGGTATTGTTCTCTAAATATGCTGGAAATGAAGTAAAAATAGATGGAGTGGAATACACTATTCTAAGACAGGATGACATACTTGCTATAATTGAGTAGTAAATTATAAAGTATGATGTCAAAAACAAATAAGTATTTATATAACGGAAGTTGTAAGGAGGGTTTTTTATGGCAAAAAGTATTTTATTTAGTGAAGATGCTAGAAAAAGAATGCAAGAAGGCGTGGACAAATTAGCTAATACAGTAAAAGTTACTCTTGGACCTAAGGGAAGAAATGTAGTACTCGATAAGAAATTTGGTTCTCCACTTATAACAAATGATGGAGTTACAATAGCAAAGGAAATAGAACTAGAGGAACCTTATGAAAATATGGGAGCACAGCTTGTAAAGGAAGTTGCTACAAAAACTAATGATGTGGCAGGAGATGGAACAACTACAGCTACATTACTTGCCCAGGCCATAATAAGAGAAGGATTAAAAAATGTTACGGCTGGAGCAAATCCTATGCTTATAAGACAGGGCATAAAAATAGCAGTAGATAAGGCTGTAGAAGAAATAAAGAAGGTTTCAAGGACTGTAAAAGGTAAAGAAGATATAGCAAGGATTGCTGCTATATCAGCTTCTGATGAAGAAATAGGCAAATTGATAGCTGATGCTATGGAAAAAGTGGGCAATGAAGGAGTTATAACTGTTGAAGAATCAAAGACCATGGGAACAGAATTAGATGTAGTTGAAGGTATGGAATTTGACAGAGGTTATTTAAGTGCATATATGGTAACTGATACGGAAAAAATGGAAGCGCTATTAGATGATCCTTATATTTTAATTACAGATAAAAAAATATCCACTATTCAGGATATACTTCCATTACTGGAGAAGATAGTACAACAGGGTAAAAAATTACTTATAATAGCTGAAGATGTTGAAGGAGAAGCACTTACAACTTTAGTTGTTAATAAATTAAGGGGAACATTTACTTGCGTTGCAGTAAAGGCACCAGGTTTTGGTGATAGAAGAAAGGAAATGCTCCAGGACATAGCAACACTTACTGATGGTAAGGTAATATCAGAAGAACTAGGAAGAGATTTAAAGGAAGTTTCATTAGAAGATCTCGGAAGAGCAGAGTCAGTAAAAATTGATAAAGAAAACACTACCATAGTAAATGGAAGAGGGGATAAAAAATCCATACAAGATAGAGTATCCCAGATTAAAGCACAGATAGAAGAAACTACTTCCGAATTTGATAAGGAAAAGTTACAGGAAAGACTTGCAAAACTTTCAGGCGGAGTAGCTGTAATAAAGGTTGGAGCAGCAACAGAAACTGAATTGAAAGAGAAGAAAATGAGAATAGAAGATGCCCTTGCAGCTACAAAAGCTGGTGTTGAAGAGGGTATGGGACCAGGAGGAGGAACTGCATATGTAAATGCAATCCCAGAGGTTTCAAAACTTACTTCAGATATAGCTGATGTAAAAGTTGGTATAGACATAATAACAAAGGCATTAGAAGAACCAGTTAGACAGATAGCAGCTAATGCAGGAGTAGAAGGTTCCGTAATAATTGAAAAAGTTAAAAACAGTGAAGCTGGTATAGGATATGATGTGTTAACTGATAAATATGTAAACATGATAGACAATGGAATTGTTGATCCTACTAAAGTAACAAGATCTGCACTTCAAAATGCAGCATCTGTAGCAGCTACATTCTTAACTACAGAGGCAGCAGTGGTAGATATACCAGAAAAGAATAATGCTGCAGGATTGCCAGGAGCACCAGGAATGGGCGGAATGGACGGAATGTATTAAAAAAATATGTATAACTTAAAACAAAAAACTAACCCGATATCTATTTAGATATCGGGTTAGTTTTTTGTTTTAAGAATATTATAAATTCACGTTGACAAAAACTAAAAAATTGAATAAAATAGTGTAAATAGTTAATAAGATAGAGAGAAATATATTAAAATTCGTAAAAAATTAAATAAGTTCTTTATTCAATTCATATATCCTGAATGTGGTAGGGAAATGTCTGCAGGAAACCATAAATTTCTGAATGTTATTGGAATTATTATGGTAAAGTCATATTAATTTTCTTTAAGTGAATTTAATATGTTTTTTTTATTACGTTATATTTTAAGAATATTTTATAAAATAATTTAGAATTGGAGTGATTTTAAGTGGCAAAGATTTTAAAAGAAGCATATACTTTTGACGATGTGCTTTTAGTACCAAATAAATCTGAAGTTTTACCTGGAGAAGTTCTATTAAATACTAACTTAACTAAAAATATAAAATTAAATATACCTCTTATCAGTGCTAGTATGGACACGGTTACGGATTCAAAAATGGCTATTGCTATGGCAAGAGAAGGAGGCCTTGGAATAATACATAAAAATATGTCTATAGAACACCAGGCCATGGAAGTGGACAAAGTAAAAAGACAGGAAAATGGTGTAATTACAGATCCATTTTATCTTTCACCGGATAATAGTATAAATGACGCATTAGCACTTATGAGCAAATATAGAATATCGGGTATTCCAATTACCGTAAATTATAAATTGGTAGGTATAATTACAAACAGAGATATAATCTTTGAAACAGATTATGATAGAAAGATATCAGAAGTTATGACCAGTAAAAATCTTATAACAGCTCCGGAAAACACTACTATTGAAGAAGCAAAGGAAATACTGAAGACTCATAAAATAGAAAAACTTCCACTAGTAGATGGTAACAATAATTTAAGAGGGCTTATAACTATAAAGGATATAGAAAAAGTAAAAAAATTTCCTAATGGAGCAAAGGATGTAAAAGGAAGACTTTTATGCGGTGCTGCGGTAGGAGTAACTAAGGATATGATGGACAGAGTAAATGCTTTAGTTAAAGTGGGGGTAGATGTAATAACCGTAGATACATCCCATGGACATTCACAGGGAGTATTGGATGCAGTTAAAATTATAAAAGAAAAATATCCTGATATACAAATTATTGCAGGAAATGTTGCAACTGCAGAAGCTACCAGAGATCTAATTGAAGCGGGTGCAGATGCAGTTAAAGTAGGAATAGGACCTGGTTCTATATGTACTACGAGAATAATATCAGGAGTAGGAGTACCACAGCTTACTGCAGTAATGGATTGTGTAGAAGAAGCTGATAAATATGGCGTTCCAATTATTGCAGATGGAGGAATAAAATATTCAGGAGATATAGTAAAAGCATTGGCAGCAGGAGCAAAGGTAGTTATGATGGGATCTATGTTTGCAGGTTGTGAGGAAGCTCCTGGTGAGACGGAAATATATAAAGGAAGAAGTTATAAAGTGTATAGAGGAATGGGATCCCTGGCTGCCATGGCTTGTGGAAGTAAAGATAGGTATTTTCAGGAGGGAAATAAAAAACTGGTTCCAGAAGGTGTTGAAGGAAGGGTACCTTATAAAGGACCTTTAGCAGATACTATATTTCAGCTTTTGGGAGGAATACGTTCAGGTATGGGATTATTAGGTGCACCTACTCTAAAAGACTTATATGAAAAAGCTACTTTTGTAGTTCAGTCTTCTGCAGGGCTAAGAGAAAGTCATCCTCATGATATATCTATGACTAGGGAAGCTCCTAATTATAGTATTGCACAGTGATAATATTGTATAATTAAATAAAGAACTATCTTTTAGTATTTATGACTTTTAATAGTTTATAATATAGGAATAAACTATAATTGATCTTCACAAAATATAAGGATGGATCTAAATAAAAGCAGTTAAGTAAATTTTACATTGGGAGGACACTAATGGAAAGAGAATTAGTTATTGTAGTTGATTTTGGAGGGCAATATAATCAACTTATAGCAAGAAGAGTGAGAGAAAATAATGTATACTGTGAAATAGTCCCTTATACCTATTCTGTAGATAAAATAAAAGAAAAAAACCCCAGAGGAATAATATTTACAGGAGGACCTAATAGTGTATATGATGATAATGCTCCTAAAATAAGTGAAGATATATTTGAAATAGGTGTACCGGTTTTAGGTATATGTTATGGTCATCAACTTATATGTACTACACTAGGGGGGAAAGTTGAAAGTGCACAAGTAAGGGAATATGGAAAAACAGATGTGGTTCTCAATAATAGCAGTGGTTTATTTTCTGGCATAGATAAAAATGAGAGTTGTTGGATGAGTCATACGGATTTTGTATCATATCCTCCAGAAGGATTTAAAATAATAGGAAAATCAGGAGAAAGCCCTGTAGCTGCTGTAGAGAATATTGATAAAAAAATATATGGAGTTCAGTTTCATCCAGAAGTTGAACATACCCCTTTTGGTAAAAAGATGCTTTCTAATTTTTTATTTGATATATGTAATTTAAAAGGAGATTGGTCTATGTCTTCTTTTGTGGATGAAAAGATAAAATCAATAAAAGAAGAAGTTGGAGATAAAAAGGTAATATGTGCCATGTCCGGTGGAGTAGATTCTTCAGTGGCAGCAATGATTGTACATAAGGCTGTAGGAAAGCAGCTTACCTGTATATTTGTAGATCATGGTCTTTTAAGAAAAGATGAAGGAGATCAGGTTGAAGATATATTTAAAAAACAGTTTAATATGAATTTTATAAGAGTAAATGCAGAGAAAAGATTCTTACAAAAGTTAAAAGATATATCAGATCCTGAAAAGAAGAGAAAAATAATAGGAGAAGAATTTATAAGAGTATTTGAAGAAGAGGCTAAAAAGTTAGGAGAAATAGCTTTTCTGGTTCAAGGAACCATATATCCTGATGTGGTAGAAAGTGGGCTTGGAACATCTGCTACTATAAAAAGTCATCATAATGTAGGCGGATTACCTGAAGATATGGATTTTAAACTTATAGAGCCTCTAAGGGAACTATTTAAAGATGAGGTCAGGGCAGTAGGTAAAGAACTTGGTATACCTCATAAATTAGTGTGGAGACAACCGTTTCCGGGACCGGGACTTGCTATAAGAGTTTTAGGAGATGTTACAGAGGAAAAGCTTCAAATAACTAGAGATGCAGATGCAATATTTAGAGAAGAAATAGCAAATGCTGATTTAGATGAGACTATATGGCAGTATTTTGCCTGTCTTCCAAACATACGCTCTGTAGGAGTAATGGGGGATGAGAGAACTTATTGCTATACTATTGCATTAAGGGCTGTCATATCCACAGATGCAATGACTTGTGACTGGGCTAGGGTACCTTATGAGGTTTTAGACAAAGTTTCAAGAAGAATAGTTAACGAAGTTAAAGGAGTTAATAGGATTGTTTACGATGTAACTTCAAAACCTCCTTCAACTATAGAGTGGGAGTGACACGGAATGGCTTAAACCCTAGATATATCAATAAAATAAGTTAATAAAAGTGTTTATGAAAAGTGTTGTTAAATTAGTTTTTCATAAGCGCTTTTTTGATGTTTTTTAATAAAAAATAAGGGTGGTCATGAAATTGAAAAAAGGTATATCAAAAGGAAAGCAATTATTCAAAAATGAAAGCCAAATTATTAAAAAAACATACCAAGAAGCATTTAAGGAATACATTGCTATTTCTAAGGTTAGAGGATTATCGGAAGATACAATAAAAACTTATTATTATCACAATAAATATTTTTGTGAATTTCTAGGAAAAAATAAAAATTGCGGTGGCTTAGATGTTAAAACAATAGAATCATACGTACTTTTTTTACAGGAAAAAGGTATGAAAGGGACTACCATTAATAGTTATTTACAGAACATATCGCCAGTTTTAAAGTATTGTATGAAAAAAGGATATATTTTTGAATATTTCAATATACCCTATGTTAAAGTACAACAAGAACATAAAGAAATTTTTACAGAAGATGAACTTAACACACTTTTACAACCTCCTAAAAGTAAAGATTTTGTAAGTATTAGAGTATATACTTGTGTTTGGTTATTAGCTAGTACGGGATTAAGAGCCAGTGAATTAAGGCACTTAAAAGTCAATAATTTAAATATGATAGATAGAATAATAACTTGTAATTATACTAAAAACAAAAAAGCTAGATATCTTCCAATAAGTAGTTCTCTTTATGAGGTTTTAGACAATTACTTAAATTTAAGAAAAGGTGATGGTGAGGATTACTTATTTCCGACTGTATATGGAGATATGTTAAGCCGAACTTCGTTGCAAAAAGGCATAGTTAAATATTGCCATCAAAGAGGGATTAAAAAAAGTGGAATTCACATATATAGACACACATTTATTACTCGTTCAGTTGAAAAGAATGTATCTCCACTTATACTAAAAAATATTACAGGTCACGCGACTTTCAAACAATTGAACAATTATTATAATTCAAGAATGTCAAGCATGGTTGAAGTTATAGATAATATTGCCCCTAAATTAAAGAGAAAAGAAAGTAATCTAAAGAAAAGGGGTAGAAGGTAATGTTAATGAGTGAACAATTAAAAGAAAAACTTAGAAACGAATTTATGCCCCTAAAAAATATAAAAGTTTTTAGTAATGCATTTCCAGTAAATATAAAAATAGCTTTCTTAAAGTCATTGCCTAAAGGTATTATGGGAGCTTGTGGTCTAATTTTGGATTTTTTTGAAGGCAGAGTTAATACTGATATAACCCAAAATAATTATATGATTGTATATGCATCACAGAAGGAGATAGCAGACGAATTTAGATTTACTAGAGAATATATATCACATTGTATTAATCGTATGGTAGAAAGCCCTCTATGCCCGTTTATAAAAATTAGACAAGGGTTGAATAAAGCTAATTACTATATTATGGCAAAGAAAAAGGAATTAGTGGATTTATTAAAACAAATATATAAAGCACAGCAAGAAGAAGCCAAAATTAAAAATGCAGAAAAGCAGGACAAGCAAAAGAAAGAATATAGAAAATATAGTAACGGAAAAACATCTACATTTAATAATTTTAAACAGCGAACATATGATTTTGATTTATTAGAAAAGCAATTATTAGGGTGGGAAGATATAGAATAAAAATATAAAAAGTTAAAGAGATTATATAAGTTGCACCCAATATAATCTCACCATAAACAAAATAATATATATTATTAAATTAATTATACCACTAATTTTTAAAGATTTCATCAAAAATTTTTAAAAACTTAGGTTTATTAAAGTCAACCTTTTTTAAAGGAAAATTTAAAAGGTCTTATTTGCTATTCATAAAAATATGCATATCTTATAAAGCTTGAAATAACAATTCTTAAATAATAGCAACTCTAAAATATAATACTTATCTTTATACCTCAAATTACCAATTCTATTATTAAAATTCTCAAAATTGACCGTATTTATTTTTGGATGTGAACTGTAGTTTTCAGTTATATGATTTATAGTTTACAACCAGATGTGGGTATCAAATTAAATTAAAATGTGGATACCAGATTACGGAAATATATATATACTATTTATATCTATTCTTTAAATAGTAATTACTAATAGCAGGCGATATATATTTGGATGATAATAACATATTATTTAGATAAATATTAATGGTATAATTGCTTAAGAACCATAAGGAAGTGATTAAGATGAATTGCATTTTATGTAAAGGTGATTTGATACAGGGTAATGTTAATCATATTGTTGATTTGGATGGACACATTATCATAATTAAAGGTGTTCCAGCAAATGTTTGTAAGCAATGTGGGGAATATTTTCTTAAAAATGATATTGCATTAAAAGTGGAAAAAATAGTAGAAGAAGCTAAAAAGAATAAAGTTGAGATATTGGTACTCAATTATTCTGAAGGAGCTGCTTAAAGAGATGCTCAATATTATATTATTAAAAAAGGATTGAAATAAAAATATGAAAGAAAAAATAAACCTCTATTTAGATGACCTACGAGATGTTCCAGAAGGTTTTATATTAGCAAGAACAGTAGAAGAAGCGATATATTACTTAGAAAACTATAAAGTTGAAATTCTTTCTCTAGATCATGATTTAGGAGAAGATGAAAAAGGTAATTTATTACCAACAGGGTATGATTTAGTTAAGTATATGTGTAAAAATGGATTAAGAGCTGATAAAATATATATACATACTTATAATCCTATTGGTAGAGACAACATGTGGCAAACATTAATAGGAGCACAGAGAAGAGGGTTCATAGATATAGATATTGAGATATATAATCGTCCAGTAGTGCCAAATAAATATACTGAAAGGTAAATAAAGATATATGAGTAGATAATGTTATAATTTACTTAGAAGTTAATTAGGAATCTAATAATAATGACTAATAATGTAATAATGCCATCTTAGAATTAATTATATTTGAAATAGTGATTTGTAGGGGGATTTTTAACATGACTAAGATTCATACGAGGAATTTAGAAATTATGCGAAAAATTAAAGAAGGGGTAGGTCTTGAAGAATTAGCTAAAGAATATAAGATATCTTTTTCAACAATTACTTCAACAATTGAGAGGTATAAAGAATTTGAATCTTATTCTAATGAAATGGAGAATTTAAAAGCAAAGAATAGAATAAATCAAGAAACAGAATTATATGATTTGTGTAAATTATTAAAATTTCATACACATAGTATTAAAGCTTTAGTTCATAAAAATATTAGAAGTATTGATAAGCTTCTATCATTAAATGAAGAAGAGTTTTATCTAATAAAAAACCTTGGAGAAGTAAGTCAAAAATATATAAAAGAATGTATAAGTGAATATAAAGAAAAAATGAAACAACATCCTAATACGAATGATAATGCTAATAAAAATGAAGTAATAGAAGAAGTTAATATTGAAGGATCTGAACTTCAAAGATCTATAAATGAGCAAGTAAGGGGCATGAAAGTGAATAGAGAATATATTTATAAACTTATTGAAGATGTACATAATGGGAAAAATAATTTAGAATTTTTGCAAAAAGAAATAAGTAAAGAATTTGAGAGAATAGAAAATGTAAACAAAGAGCTGCTGCAAACCTTAATAAATTTATATATGGCTAGAGTTATGCCCTGGGCAGATAACGCAAGAAGATATAAAGTTGATATGGAATGTGAATTACAATGGATTTTAGATAAATACAATAACAATGATGATGGAACTATTTCACAAGATGGATTATTGGAAATCATGGTGAAAAGAGATATACATGATCATAAACTTAGAGAAGCTGAGAGTAAACTAATTGGAGCAATACATTCACGTAAATCAAAAAGAAGTTATGAGATAGCATTATTCTTTTATAATGATATTGATAAATGGGATGAAGATAAACTTGCTAAGTGTAACTTTTCAAAACAAAAAATAAAAGAAGGATTAAAATTTGTAAAAGAGTTATATGAGCAGGGCTAATTTATTTGCTTGTAAATATTTAGGAATAAAAGAAATACCTTATGAAAGAATTGAGTTTAAAGATAAAAATGAAGAATTAGAAAGATTATTATTAGAAAACTTTTATAGGGAAAAAACATTTGTACAAAAAATGAAAGAAGCTGAAATATGGGAAGATATAGTCAAAGTTAAAGCCGAAAAGAGAATGAAGGCAGGAATTAAACAAAGCAACCCTACGGACAATTGTCCTGAGGGTATATCTAAAGGAAAAGGAGAAACTAGAAATATAGTAGCTCCCAAAATAGGAATTAGTGGAAGAACATACACTAGAGCTAAATCAGCATTTAAAGAGATAAAGAGATTAGAAAATGAAGGAAAAGAACAAGATGCTAAATTCTTAACAGCTATATTAAATGAAAGTGTTAGAGGGGCTAAAGATATTTCCGTTATCCTTCTCAGGGATATCTGATTTTAAATTTTAACTACCAATTTTATAACTTCATAGAGCCATTTTAAGGGCATTAGAAATGAGAGGTATGTAAAATTGTACCTCTTTATTTTTTTGGTGCCTTAAATTGTGTTTTTTGAAAAATAGATACTCTGGAAATGTTGGTATAACTATGTTTTTAAAATAAGAAAATTGGGATATATATCTTTTTTAAAAATTTATATTATTTATGTTATTTCAGGTATTTTTTGTATTATTAATGTATATTCTATAATGCATGTGGAAAAATATATATAATTAATCCAAGAATTTTATATAGAGGTGAATATTATACAACATTTACATGTAAATTTTACAAATATATTTAGTTATAGTAAAATGAATAAATCATTTGAAAAAATAAGGTCTTCAAATATTCTTAAATATGAATATAAAAGTCATGATTTGAAACAAAATTTTGATATATCTGTTTTAAATCATATAAAAAATCTAGAAGATAAAATATTTAATAATTATACAGGTATATCTGAAGAAATTATAAACTTATTACCAACAATTTATTTAACACAAATATCAGACATAGATAAGAAATTTGAAAAAATAATAACTGAGTTTGATAAATTGAATGAAAATGGGAAAAAACAAATTTTTAGTTATATTTATTGGAAATATAAAAATGAAAAAAGTAATGAAAAGGTAGATGTGTTAAAAATAAAAAGAGTAATAGGATTTAAAGGTGCAAAAGAAAACTATATAGAGCCAGTGGGGGTAAAAGTAAAGTGTCTTAAATGTAATGGAAAAGCATTCATATATTTTTATAATTATGATTTAAATTGTACTAAATATAAATGTATTGATTGTAATCACGAGGAAGAAAGAGAAATTAATATGCATGATAAATTTGATAATTTATTAAAATGTTCTTGTAGTGATTGTTTAAATGTAAAAAAAGAGTTGTTTTATGTCATAAAAGATAATTTGAAAAATGTAATTACTGAAATAAATTCTCAATTGTTAAATAAATATTTTGAAATAAATGATACAGAAATTCCGTCACAATTTATTATGGAAAAAGATTTTAAATTATATAGAAGTAATCTAACCAAAGATGAAAGAGAAGTTTTATCATTCTCACCAAAGTGTAAAAAAGAATTATATATGATAATTAAAGATATTGAGGAGAGAGATTCTAATTATAATAATAAACGTAATAATGTTTTCGAAAATCTCATACTTCATAGAGTAATATATAGTATAAGGAAGAAAAAAGGTAAAGATGAAATTAAGGACTTATTATTTAAAAGGGCTATTGATGAAATATTAGAAATACAAAATTTCAACCGATATAGCATAATGGCTATGAATGAAAAGATAGAATGTTTAAATAAATTATATAATTATTTAGATGATATAACATTTGATGAGTTTTTTGATGGAAAGTTTTTTAAAATAAAATATAATGATCATATAATTTTTAAATTTGAAAAATTCAGGATCAAATATAGTAATGATTTATATTTAGATTTAAGTAATGAATATTTTACATATGATATAATATTCAATGATTGTTACATGAAAAAAGAAAAACGAACTAATATACCATCTAATACAGAATTATTAAAAAAGGGATTAATAAAAAATATATTTAAGTCAAGCGCTGAAATAAATAAATATATATATTTGAAAGATGAATACACTGATTGTATAATAGTACCTAATTATAATTTTTCAAAGATATTTAATGTATATTCGTTAGAACATTTTTTGAATGATAATGAACTTAATTATTTAAAAACTTGTGAATTAGATTTTGTAATATGTAATAAAGAAGGAATACCTTTTAGAGTAGAAGAAGTTCAAAAAGGTGATCATCATAATGATAATGAATGGATATGGAAAGACAATGTAAAAAAACGAGCATTACAAATATTGGGAATAGAATTTGAAGAGATATTTTAAGTATATATTTATTTATACAATCTAAACGGATAGGTAAAGGATTTATTCCTCTACCTTTTCTTCATCTATAAAGTTAATAACATCTGTTAAAGCAATATTGTTATCTAATGTTTTAAATGTTTTAACTATTTTATTTAGATCATCAATATTTATTCTTTGAATGTTTTCCTTATAATATAAACCAATCGTTGTTGGTCTAATTTTTGCAGTGTCAGCAAGCCATTTTTGACTTTTCTTAAATCTACCTAATAAATCAGATACATAAATTCTAATCATAATATCTCTCCTCTAGTTATTCAATACTATTTTATAAGATATATAATACCTTGTATCTATAAAAAAGTCAAGTTAAAGTTATGAAATCCCCTTAAAAGTTATTGACATATAACCTTTATAGTGATATTATATACTTAATAAGTATAATATAACCTATGAAAGTAAAGTCCGGGAGGGAAATATGAATAATATTTTAAAAGTAAAGCAAGAGCAATTAGGAGATCGATTAGGTAAAATAGTACCTTGGGACTATAAACCACTACCAGGTGAGTATGTATTTACTGCTTACATTTTGGACAATATACCTATAAGAATATGCAGCGAATTAACGCATGAAGAATTTAAAAAAATATGTTAAATGGGTTTCCTTTTTTTAAAGGGGAAAACTAATAGGAGGGATAAATATGTTAAAAAATTTAGTGTTTGCAGCGTTAGATAATTTTGATAAGGAATGTTTATTTGTAAAAGGAACCCTGGGGGATTTCGTTATTGAGGATTTTACTGTATGTGTAGATAAAAATTTTGTAATTGTAAAAGGTTTTGAATGGGATAAATGCGACGAGGAAAGAACTGGATACATAAAGAAATTAAAAATTGATTCCAGTGAGTTAACGGATTTTGAAGAGTTAAGTTCGCCTGGAAGTGATTTTATTGCATTAGGAATAAATGATGGAATGGATTTTATAGAGATGTCTAATTGCTATTAAATGGTACATAGAATAGTAATTAAAATTGAAATAGTTACTTTAATAAAAATAATGTCTATAGGTTTATTTTTTAAAAACGTATAGACATTATTATTAAAGAATAAAGTCATCTTCAGTGGGTTGTTTATATTTTGCTATTAATTTTTGAACCTCATCAATAAATACTTTTTTTCGTTCATTAGATATATCTTTTAATTCAGAAAAATCTAGTTTCAATATACCATACATCAAATTTTTATTTAAATTTAATGATCTATAAAAGGCCTTAAGAACAGCTAGACCATATACAGGATTTATATCTCTTAAAGCAGAGAAATCTCCTGCTATATCATAAATATATTTACTACATTCACTATCTTCTTCTGAAATTATAGTACTTAAATCTATATTTCCATTTTTGGCTTTCTTTATTTTTTGATTTCTTTCCTCTAGTGTATAAAATTTAAAATCTAATAATTTTTTATCTGCTTTAATATTAGCATCAAATGGATTCATACCTTCAAGTTTGTAGATACTATATAAAATTCCTTCCATGTTAATTTTATTAATTGTTTTAATTTTTTTATTTAATATCTGGTCAATATAATCTTCAGCAAGGTTAAACTTTATTGCAGTTTGAGTTTGACCATCTTCATCCATTTTTACCCATACTACATTATCTTTTAATTTATTTAGAACACTTTCTTCTAAATCTTCATTTTGGTTGATTCTTAGAACTAAATCTTTAGGAGATATGTTTAAATTATTTAATTTAGTTTGCAAATAATTTATTATTTCGAGGGATATTGGAAATAATCTAAATTGATATTCTAAATTAAGTATCCATTCTCTTTTACGGATATCTTTTTCTGTGAACTTAATGTTTTTATCAAATTTTTCAAATATATAATCAGATAAATCTTTTTCAGGTAAATCAATTATTCTTTTAAAAATTGCATAAAGTATGCTTATATCCATAGTAGAAATAGTTCCATTTTCAATTTGACTTATATAACTCGCACTCTTATGTATATCTTTTGCTAAAATATCTCCTCTAAGACCTCTTTTTTTACGTTCTTCTTTTATAGCATTTCGCAATGTATCATCAACATGAACTACTGGCAATGAAATCACCTCCTTAATATCAATATAACACTTATATTATTAGTATAATAAGATAATTATTATTTGTCAAATAAAAATTATAGAATAAATATATATATTAATAATTAATTATAATTTTTATATAATAAACTATAATTAAGAAAGTAAACTATAATTTTTTATAAAATTACACAACTATGTATTGACGATATAATTAATCATGATATAATAGAATTACGCCAAAGAAATGCAAGAAAGTTATAAATTATGAAAGGAGATGATAGGGATAAACACAAAAAATAGAAAAAGGCATAGCAGAAGAACTAAACCTTAATCAAAAATATGTAGTTTCAAATGTAGAATATAAGTGTGCGAAACTTAAATTCTACTGAATAAAAATTTAAACTTAACTATAGTATACACAATTAACTGGATTTTAACCATAAAATTTTAAAAATTATTAAGGGAATTTAAGGAGGAATAATACATGGACAAGTACAGAGAAGAGCAATTAAGGTTAACGAAAATGCAGGATGATGACTGGGTGAAGACAATTACTGAACTAAAAACATTGGGATCTAATGCTAAGGGTAAAGGATATTGTGTTTTTTATAAGGAAAACAATCAGGGGGAGCAAAAAGAATATTCTTTTAATGCAGTGCAATATGTAGAAGAAACTAAAAATTTTATATTTACTAAATTTAATAGAGATAGAGATAGTGTGGATTCTAGAGTGGTATTAATTGACGTTGAAATCGAGAAATATACTACAGATGGAGATGATTCGGATTATGAGTTTGTATTTTCTTATAGTTAAAAAATAACATATCTATTGGAGGGGATATTCTCCTCCAATTATAAAAAATAGGGAGAATAAATTATGGATGAAAGATTAGAAAGTACTATTAATAAAATTGGGCAACAAATAAGGAATGCAAATGATTTAAGTTGTGAAAGTATTAATGAAATAGGTAAAACAATATTAGATTGGCAAGATGAATTTGCAGATTCTGATGTTGGAACATTTGATTTTTTAAACGAGGAAACAATTTTTGATAATGCGATAGAACTTGATAATAAGATTATTTTTACATTACAAGATGGTAGTAGATGGAGATATTTAAGAAATCAATATCAATGTATACTTCATCCTTTTAGTAATATGTTTGATGAAGGTTTAAATATATTTCAATGTTTAGATGAAGAAAATCTTTTTAAATGTGGAGATTGTAATGCATTTTTAAGACAAAGAGAGGATATTACTAAAAACTATTATGCAGTAGATGGAGGTTTTATATTATTTCCTATAGGGTGGAAAGATAATGGAATTATTGCATGGTGTAAAAAAAGAGAGATAAAAGAGCAGGAGTATGAAGAGCAAAGGTATGAAAATTATTTAGGAAGAAGACAAGATTATTTAAATTCTATATACAAAGATTGTTCAACTTGTATTCATATGAAACATAGTGAATGTGAATATACTTATCCAGAATATGATAATGAAACTGGTGAATGTGAAAATTGGGAAATGGAGGAATAAATAATGAACAGAGAAGAAATGGAGTTAATGATAATGAATGCTTTTAAAATACAAGAAAGAATAGTGGAAGATTTCATGATGACGGATGTGAATGATGAATTAGTTAAATTAGCAGACAGTAAAGCAAATGAAAGATATGAAAAGATAAAAGATATATCTAATAAGATGAAAAATAGGTTATTAAAAGTTAATAATTTACATGATTTTTCGAATTTTTTTAATGATTATGTTAAATATCAAAATAATTTTGTTAATTTAGTAGATAAATACATGGATTATTTTCATAAAGAATATTTTGAAGCAGAAATTTTTGAAACAGAAATTTTAAAGGTAATTAAAGAGAAAGTTGTTCCAGAAACAGATAAATTAAATGCATTGATTATAATAGCACAACTTAGTAATATGAACAAATTCGCAAATATTTTGAAGTTTAGAATGAAAAAACTAACAGATAATATAGAATTTATATGTAAAGAATGTGTAAAACCAACTTTACATATTTACAGAGTATTGGTTGAAAATTTAATAAGAGATATACAAAAATTAGAAAAAGAAAGAATTGAATTATTAAAAACTCTTACACTGGATGCTAAAGTTGATATTTCTAAAGAATATAAAAAGGATATCTATAAAATATTTAACTATAAAGACATGAATAGGTTGCTAGAAATAAATGGATATGAAGAGGATAGGCAAACTGGTGATCATAAAATCTATAAAAGTAAAGATGGCAAAAAAAGTATTCCAGTACCTCAACGTTCTTTAGGGAAATCGCTGAGTTTTAAAATTCAAAAACAGATTGGTTAGTCATATAGCTTCCCTAATAATTTTTAAAAGGGAAGCTACAAGTTATCAATTAAAATATAGGGGGAATTAATATTATGGAAAATGTAAATGTAAAAAATGTAAAGGTAAAAGAGAATTTAAAAGAAGTTAAATTTTGTGCGGCTGATCCTGGAAATTGGAACACAAAATGGATTAATAATAGAGGAGTTAAAGGTGTTTGTAGCAGTAGAATCAGTACTGACTATGAAGCTTATGACGAGGGATTTCAAAGAATAGAGTATAATGACCAAACTATATATTTTGAAATTGGAGAAATACAAAAGGAACTAAATAAAGCAGAAAAAGGATATATAGTTCCTCAAATTTTATATGCATTATGTAAAGCAAATCCAAAGGAGCAAATTGTGGAAACTAATTTAACTTTATTATTACCCATAATTCAAATGCAAACAAAAACAAAGTTAATAAATAAATTTAAAAATCAAGAATTCACTTTTAAATATAATGGAGAAGATCGCATAATTTCCATTAAAGATGTTCTTATATTACCAGAAGGGTATTCGACATATTTTTCATTATCAAGTGAGGATAAGAAAGGTTCAATAGTTATAGTTGATATAGGTTCAAGAACTGTTAATTTAGCAGTGCTAATAAATGGGAAAATTGAAAAGCTTAATACTATAACATTAGGAAGTTATAATTTTTTTCAAAAAATAAAGAATATTGAGAATGCCAAAGGGCAAAATTTTGTTGAAGAAGACATAAAAAGATTGATTGATGAAGGGTTCATAAAGGTATATCAAAAGCAATACATAGAGTTTCTTAACAATATATTAGATAGTATTAAACCGTTAATTAATTTATCGACATATAAGGTAATCTTTACAGGTGGGACATCTCTAATGTTACAAGAGTATATAAATCAATTAAAATTACCCAAATTTAAGATTCATGAAGATGCCTTAAACTCAAATGTAATTGGTGCAATGGAAGCTTCAAAAATAACTTGGGGAGCAAGTGCATAATGATTTCTAAATCAAGTAAAAGAGTCCAACTTACATTTAATGCCAATAAGGAGCATGAGAAGATAATTATAGATTATCTCTCAGAATCCTTTAACGAGAATAATGAGATTAAAAGAATATTGTATGAGTATATAGTTAATCAAAGCAGCACTAAAAGAGGAAGAAAACCTAAAAGTAGCAGTAAAACAGTAACTAGTGGTAATTTAGGGTCAAAGTTGGTTAAAGGAACCAACGGTAAATCAAAGTCAATTAAAGATAATAAAGGTGATAAAAAGTTACTTACTATTAATAAAAGTAGGCAAAAGTTAATACAAGATAGTAATAGTGATGTAAATGAAATAAAAAATACTGAAAGTGATGATTTTACACTTGATATAAGTAATTTTGATGATGAGACAATAGAAGTAAATAAAAATGATAATAGTGATGCTGAAGCAGAGCTTATAAGGCAAAATGAATTAGAGGAATTAAGAAAGTTTAGGTCATAAGAATAGATGAGGGGAGTAATTTCCTCTTGTCTAATATGCAATTTTTACATATAAGATTCTGGAGGAAGTTTGCATACTAAGAGTATAAGGTGAGGGGGAGATTAATGAGGAAGATAAGTTTAATAAATGAATTAGAATATAAAAGAAAATATGATGAAATAATTGATGCTAATGGAAATGTATATTTAGATGAAAGTAACTATACATATTGGGAAACAAATTTAATAAAAACTATATACGAAACTGATGATTTAGTTTTATTGGATAGCGATAGTAACAATATAGCTAATAATATAACTAATGGATACATAAATCTATTTACTAAGAGGGGACTGGTTGCAACTGATTCACAAAAAGAATTTGCCAAAAAAACAGCTAAAATATTATTAGGAAAATTAAAAGATGTAAATACAATACCAGTCATACCAGCTCCATGTGGTTTTGGAAAATCCACGATTACCCAGGTATTTTTAGAAGAAATCTGTAAGGCATATAAAAATAATAAATATGAAGATGGATTAATTATAGTAACGGATAAAATCGAGCAGCTTTATGAATTACATAATAGCATAAAAGATTTAATGGGATATTATAAAATTGAAACAAAAGATAAAAAAGAATATAAAACGTCCTTTACATATATATTAGAAGGTTGGAAAGAAGATAGTTATGAGCGTGGAGTATGCTTAAATAAAGATATAAAGGTATATGAAATAGGAATGTGTAGTGAAGAAAATTGTCCTTATTTTGGAGAATGTAAAATATCAAAACAAAAATATCAACAAATCTATTCTCCTATACTATTGATTACAAATGCAAGATTACAAACATGTGGTGAAAGTGTAGATATGTATTCTACATATAAGGATAAAAATGGAGAAAAGAAAAGTAGAACATTGAGAATTAATGATGAGAAACCACCAATGAGAGATACATTTATGGTTAATATAAAAATACTTAATGAAATAAAAAATGAAATTTATAAAATAAGTGATAAGGACAAAAGAAGATTACTTATAGATAAATGGACAAATATATGTAATATTGTAGAAGCTAAATTTAAGGATTATGAAGTTTATGAAAGAATGTTAATAAGTAATGTAAATAATTCTCCTATCTTATTAAATGATATTGAATTCACTAGTTTATGGAAAGAATGTATAGGAAGTAAATTTAAAAATGAATTAAGACATATTCATACAGTATTAACTAAAGGCGGGTTATATTGTAATACTAAAAAAAATAGTATATTTATTAATACATTAGGCATGAAGAATTTAATAAGTGAGAATTTTAAAACTGTAATATTTGATGCTACTGCCTTAATAGATCAGGACTACTCCAATGAAGATATTATTAGATTTGTAGATATAGAAAATCCACGAACATTTGAAAATTTAACCTTTAATTTTTACATGAGTAACAAACTTAATAAAACTGAATTTAATAATAAGAATTATCTTATAAGTGCATGTTCTAAATTTTTGAATACAATTAGTAAGGAAAATACTTATATTGTTACTTATTCAGAAAAAGCAAAAATTATGTTAAGAGAAATCAAAAACAATCCTAATATAACAATTAACAAGAAATGTTTAAGTAAAGCTAATATAATAACCTTCGATGAGGATACATTATTTTATTTTGGAAATACAAAAGGGAGTAATAAAGCTAAAGATTGTACTCAAATGGTTCAGTTTGGATGGAATAACTTACCCGACTACGAATATATTACAAGATATTTATCCACTAATTATAATCAAGAATATTTAAATAAAATATTTGAAGATTGTGCTGATATAGATAAGGCCGAAGTATTAATTGATAAATTAACTAATAAGGATTCTGATGAGATGAGGTTGTATAAGAATTATAGTATGCTGACCGATTTTGTACAAGAGATATTTAGAACTAATTTAAGGCAATATGATTGTAATAACAATATAATTATCCACTGTTTTCAATGTAATGGAATATTAGTTGAAATGATTAAACAGATATTTCCTAGATGTACTGTTAATATGATAAGAGAAAAATTAGAATGTTTTAAAGAAAGTAAGATTGATAGTAGAGCAAACGGAGACAAGGCACAAATATTAAAAAATTTTATTATTAATGAATGGAAAATTGGTGAAATATTAAAAATTAAGAATATAGTTGAAAAAACTGGACTTAGTAGAGATGATGTAAATAACCTTAAGAGAAAAAATAATTATTTTATAAAATTATTCAATAAATATAGAACTGATAAAAATGGTACTTATAAAAAGGTTTCATAAAAAAATAGTACAATCTCTTATATATAATATATAAGGAAATGTACCAAAAAATTAAATAAGATAAACTCTGGTGTTCTGACTTTGCGTAGTTTACGGAGCAAAGACAGAACGCCAGAAAAGGTTTGGTACTTTCTAAAAGTACTATATAGAGGAAAATTTATATATTATCCTATCTAAAAATATTATTTATATCACAAAGCATTTTAGCTTTAATTCTACTTATAGGAATGCTACCCAAATATCTACTATCATAACTATTAGGTCTATTATCACCTAAAACAAAAACTTCATTGTCGGGTACTGTAAAAGAAGCAATATTACTATATGTTTGTATATCGGATGGTAAATATTTCTCACTTAATTCCTTTTTATTTATAATTTTGTTACTGTCCCACAGGAGGCCACTAACAAACAATTTAAACTTTCATAGAGCCATTTTAAGCCATGTTAAATTCTAAGGTATACAATTCCACTTATTCAAAAATTAGGTGCCTTAAATGCGATTTTTTTTAGAAATGGACTTTCTGAAGTGTTGATATTACTAGATTCTTAAAAATGAAAAAATTAGATATATATAGATTGATGAAACAAAAATTTAATTGATGTGTCGCAGGGAGATACACGTTATAAGGGGGAATAATTAATAATGGAAAATAGAAATATATATATAAATTCTTTTGAAGGTGCAGTATTATGGGAACATATGAACAAGGGTAGATATTTAAAAAATAATTTTTGTGGTATGTTACCTTTCTCAAGACATTTGAATAAATTACAAGCATTAGGTATAAAAACTTTTACAACAAAAATAAATCCTGATAAATTATTAAGTAGAGAGGTAATAAATGTTAAATTTGAATGGAGTGTTGATAATACTGGACAATTATTCAATAATAATGAATACAATAGTTTGGTTGTGTTATATAATTTTAATAAAAAATATAGAACAAAATTAAAAAGATTAAGAAATAAATATGATAAAAAATTACAAAAGACACCAGGTGATGCAATACAAAAATTATTAAACAAGATTGACAATAGTATAATTAAAAAAGATAAGATAATTATTGAACAAGAAAATAGGATTAATGATATGAGAAAACCACATCTTTATAATGTAGACAAACTAAGAAAAATATTATATAGAGATGGAGTTACTATTACAAATAAAAATAAGAAAACTGGAGAAATTAAAAAAATTAAATATGTTGTAATGTCAAGGTCGTCAGCAAAATCTAGAACTGGACAAGTATTATTTGTTAAAGAAAATATTAGAGATAAGATTGTTAAATATATGAGATTAGGTATGAATTTAGATAATAGAAATGATATAAATTTTCCGAGTTTATTAGCATATGAAAGTTTGATATCTTCAGGGTCAGAAGCAACAATAAAAATAGATACTAAAAATATATTTGTAGTAAGTGATGTAATAAGCCAATTCTACATTAATTGTAATGTAGTAGAGAAGGATGATACTGGACATTTAGTAAGTAATCCTGTAGATAATTATTTAATGAAAAATGATATATTTGATGGGGAATCCCTGATTGATATTAGTTTAATGGAATCTATTAATAGAGAAAATCAAGGTATGGTTTTACTCAGGCATCATATGTTTAAATCCTGTGCTTTTAATACGAATATTCAAAAATTTTTAAAATATAATTGTCCTAAAGATATTAATTATAATGATTGGAAATTAAAAGATATGTTTGGAGAATATATATTTGCAAAAGATATTTTATATATATCAACTCCTAATTCATTAAAATTCCTAAAATTTGAAAATGTAAAAGGCAGTACATTGAAGATGTGGAATCACTGGAAATATAAAGTGAATAAAGACGATAATATATTTTTTATTTGTAAAAGTGAACATGAAAGTAAAAGGGGATATGATAAAGAAGGAAAAATAATTAATCAAACAAGTTACCAGATGTTAAATAGTATGCCTATAAAGCTTAATGATATGAAGGAGTTAAGCCGATTTGAAGTTAATTATATTAGTAGATTAAAAAATGATATTTTTACATATATACAATATTTACAGGATAATGCTAATGAAATGAACTCTAATGAAATGTTTGTAGATTTATATAGTAGAAATAATAAAATTATGAATACAGAAATATTTAGAAATAAAAGGACTAAAGATATACAAAAATATAAAGAACATGTAAAAAAAGGTAAGATTAGATTACCTGGAGATTATTTAACTATTATGCAGAATGGAAAAGAATTATTATATCATGCCATTGGTAAACTTCCAGTAAATAAAATAAAAACTAAGAAGGGTGATTATATATACATATTAAATCTAGAAGCATGGGACAATAATATGATTCTAAAGAAAAATGAGTGTTATACTACCTTGCATCCATTTAATGATGAATATGTTGCCTTTAGAAATCCAAATACAGCACAAAGTAATGTATTAATTCTAATAAATAAAGATAATGAATTTATTAAACAGTATTTCAATTTCACAGATAATATAATTTATGCAAATGCAGTAGATTTTCCATTAAACAGAATATTATCAGGCCAAGACGTAGACTCCGATTCATTAATTTTATTCAATTCAGATTGTTTATTAAAAAATGCTAAAAAATGTTATATTGGAAGTGAAGAATCTAATTATAGAGTATGTGTAAATGGTGTTGCTAAAGATACAACTCCATACAGTGTAAATTTAGATTGTATGGCAACCATTGATAATAAATTAGCAACAAGCCAGCGAAATATTGGAACTGTAGTTAATGCTGGAGCTTTATATATGTCTACATATTGGGATGAAATTAATAATGGTTGCACAGATAAAGAAAAATTAAATAAATTATTACAAGGTATAGATATCGCAACAATACTTTCAGAAGTTTGTATTGATTCTGCTAAACGAACCTTTGATATAAATATTGAAGAACAAATAAAATATTTAACCGAAACTAATCTTTTAAAAGCTAAAAAACCTTTATTCTTCGAGTATGTAAGCCAAAATGATAATATACAAAATAATATTATACATTATGATACAGCAATGGATTATTTACAAAATATACTTAATAAAATAAAAAAAGCAAATTATAATACAAAAACCAAGATTGAGTTTAATAAATTATTAAAAGATATTGATCGTAAAAAAGTAAAAGCAAGGCAAGTTAATGCTTTAGTAAAAAATATTAATGATATGACAAAAGAAGTTAAACATATTAGAAGCAAATATAATTCTGATGATAAAGAAGAACAGAAAGAAATGTATAATAGATTAGATACAGTTAAAAACAAAGGTATGAATAATATTAAGAAGTATAAGATTAAAGCAGAAACAATATATACAATAATATATAAGGTATTTGATGGAACAGTAGAATGTAAATATAAATTAGATTTGCTTAATGCTTTATATAAATACAACAATGAAATGTTTTTAGAAGTATTTAAAAAAAAGTAAATAATAGTTTTAGAAAAAAATGGGTGTTTTTTGTAATTTTGTGGACATCCATTTTTTAAAATCATTAATATGATAATGTTTTTTTGACTTAAAATTGGTGACTAATAGGAAGGGGATATGGTGGGAAGGTTAACCAATATTGTCTCGAAAGAAAGCTTGTATACGGTTAGTATTTGTATTCCCTTTCATTATTTTTTTAATTTAGTATAAATAAATCCCATTATACTATACATATAAATTAGTATAATGTCAACAACTTTAATTTATATTGTTTTTATTTTCTTCATATTTTCTCTATTGGACTAGGGGATTTTTTCTCTAGTCCAAATTATAAATAGCTGAATTTAGTTATCCACAAATTAGATGGCTAAATTGAACTATTTATATAGTTCTTTTTTTAAATTTAAATAATTTGATTTGTGCAGCAATTTGCTTGTTTATGTGGGGCAGAGCCACCTTCCTCCAAAAGTAATGAAAACAAGCTAATTTTGTAGCAGTTAAACTGAAAGGTAGATAAATTTTACCTGTATTACATATAAGTAATATCCTATGGAAGAAGTCATTTGCTATTTTTTGACAATAACTTAAAATAGTTTTTATTATTTTTTTAAAAGCACAAAATGATTATAGCTTATATTATAGAACTTAGTTAAATGCCTGTTTAAAAAAGTGTTTAAGCACAAGTAAGGAGGGAGTTGAATGGAAGATGGTGTCAGACAGTTTATAAGAGAGAAGATTATCTATCTAAAAAAGGATAAGGGTGTTACATATCAATTTATTGCTGATAAGGCAGGAATTACTAGATATGATGTGGCACATTTAGCAAAGGATAATCGAAGGTTGGGAATAGAAAAATTGAGCAAATTAAAAGAATTTATTTTAAATTATTAGGAGGTTATGTTGATGAAATTAAGTGGTTTTATGCAGGACAGACAGTTAGAATTTTTTGTAAATGATAGAGGTGTGGAAGAGAGTAGGATTGTGGAGCCAGTATTACAAGAAAAAATAAAGTTTCATCCAATTAGCAAAAAATTGTTAGAGGAATTTAAATCTATAAAAATTAACGAGGAAGATAATTATGAAGAAGTGACTTATAAATTAATAGATATTTTAACAGACGTAGATAAGGATATTTCTTTCGAAGATTTCCAAGAAATATTGGCTTACCCACCAAATGACCAATTTATTACATTTGTTGATGAAATAAATAAAAGCTTTATAAACCTAGTAAAAAGGTTTAATAAATTTAAGGAAAATATAGACAATACAAATAAAGAATTAACTGAAAGTATAAGTAAATTGCCAGAAGAATTGAAAGAGAAAATTGAAGAAGGTAAACTATCTAATGAAGAGAGGTTAACAAAGTTAGAGGAACAATATATTGCAGAGGAAAATGGCGATAAAAAGCGTGATTTATTAAAGCAAATGGCAAAACTACAGTTATTAATAGAAAATAAAAATAATAATTAAGGATTGAAAGGGGTACATATTAATGGATTTAACAAGTTTGAATTTAACAACAGAGCAAATGACGGAGTTGAAAGGACATATTACAGAAGAGGTTAATAAGGGAAAAGAAGGATTTAAGGATTATATTAGCAAAGAGAATTTAGCTAAAATAACTAAAACTGAAACAGATAAAGTACATACTGAATATGGTAAAAAGTTGAAAGCTTTAGAGGATGAATTAGTAAAGTACAAGCCAAAGAATAAAAGTGAAGCTGAACTTGAACTTGAGAAGAGGTTAAAACTCCTTGAAGATAAAGAGAAAGAGATCTCAAAAAAAGAAAAGGTGATGAATATTGTAAACCAGCTTAAAGAACAAGGTTTACCTAAAGAGTTTGGAAAATATTTATATGATGTTGAAGATGAAAAGTTAGGTGATGAAATTAGTAATCTGCAAAAGATTTTAACTGAAAATAAAATTGCTGGAAGCTTTAAACCAGATGGGCATAAAAGTACAGATATATCTATAACAAAAGAACAATTTAATAATATGGGTTATATGGAAAGGTTAAATTTGTTTAATAGTAATAAAGATTTGTATGAAAAATTAAGTCAATAAGAGAGTATTAGATTGAAGCTAATGCTCTTTTTTATATAAAAAATTAATTAAGGAAGGAAAGATATTTATATGGCATTAATAATACCAGAAATATACAGTAAAATAACAAGAGAGAAGTTTGAGGGAAATATAAAAGTGGCTAGGTTGGCTACAGCTCTAGGCGATTTAAAAAACACTACAGTTGGAGAAACTATTCATTTTCCAAAATTCAAGATGATGGGAGAGGCCAATGAAGTAGTTAAGGGCGTAGAGAGTCCCATCTACTCTTTAGATCAAAGTGACAGCACTGCTACTATAAAAATGATAGATCACATAGCAAAAATTTACGACATAGAGAACATTACAGTTATTGGAAATCAGATTGAGGAGGCATCTTCTCAACAGGCGTTAATATTTGCTAGGAAATTGGATAAGGATTTGATAGAAGAAGCATCAAATACCTCTTTAAAATATGCAACTGCCGATGGTAAAGCAATCACAGCCAATGAATTAAACGAAGCGTTGGCTTTATTTGGGGACGAAAATGACGTGGAAGAATTTGGGGGCATCGTTATAAACTCCATACTAGACAGTTCCTTTTACTCCATGGAAGAATTTGTGGATGTCAATAAAACTTATAATACTAATGGTAATGGAATTGTTAGAAATGGTATGATTGGCTATTTTAGAGGAATACCAGTATTTCATGCCAATAATGGGAATTATGATTCTGCAACAAATGAATGTAAAACATTTATTATTAAGAAAAATTCTTTAGCTTATATGGAGAAGAAATCTATTGACATAAAAGAGCAAAGGGAAGAAAAATTACATTGTAGCTTTGTTGTCGGAACATATATTTACGCAGTTAAGCAAATTAAAGATGATGGCATAATAATGTTAAAGAAGACAATTGTCTAATACATATATATTTAAAATAGGGGGACTTAGTGTCCCTATTTTAATGTAAAGGGGTTTTCTATTGGATAAACAAACATATACAAAAAAAGAAGTTGAACAATTGCTAAATGAATTAGAAATAAAATTAAGGATAAAAGAAGATATAATTAAAGCTTTACTGATCCAAATAAAGGATTTAAGTAGTAGGAGGTGATATTAAATTGTTAAGTGCCGAAAAAATGAAGTTGGTAAGATTGTTAAATAATGTTACACAAAAAGAAATTGGAGACATAATGGGTGTAAGTAAAAATTACATAAGTATGGTTGAAAATGGTAAACATTATTACTCCAGTGAGCAATGTACTAAATATTTGAATGCTATATATAAAATAGCCCAAGAGAAGAAAAGACCAAAGGAGAATATAGAAGAAACAGAAGATATAATTGATCCATTGGGGAATTAGGAGGAATTAGAGATGAGAGAAATGGAAAAGAAATTTAGTAAATTTTTAGGAAGGTGTGAAATTTTGAAGATTGATAGTGCTTAATTCTACTCTTCTTTTTGGGAGTAGATAAGAGTGAATAAATAATTGATGATTACAAAAAAGTATAAAAATTAAATAACACATATGAAGAAGAGTTAGAGATTAGACCTATTAATTTCTAACAATTATGAATGATAAAGTAAAAAAGCAATATCCATCATGGGTAAGTGATGGAGTTAAATATGATAGTTGCCTTACAGATGACCTTGACAGTTTCTTTAGTTGTTTATTACTAGAAAAGATATTAGGTTATAAGATAACACACTTCTATAATTTTGGAGCATTATACAGAGACATTACATATGTTAAAGAAGATAGGCAACTTGTGGGTATAGATATGGACATGGTGAAATATAATTGCTGGGGAAATCATGTCGTCAAAAGTTATAATCCAAACTCTGCAAACATTAATAATATTAAACGAATTGGTAGTGATACATATTTTTACAAATATTGTGGAAGTGTGCTACTCCAAATTATAAGTTATTACAACATAGATATAAGCTATCTAAGTGAAAGAGCGAAAATGGTATTATTGGCTGTGGACACTACATTTAAAATGTATGGGTTTAATAAAGCTAATTGTAAAAGGTACCTAGTGGATATACTAGAATTAAATGAACTATATGAATTATGTGAGAAGCATAAACAAAGCGAATTTTCAGATATAACAAAAGAACTAAAACTGTATGAACATATAAAAGTAAATAAGGATGGCATATTAGAAACTCTTTTACCTTTAGGTGAGTTAGAACAATTATTTAATATGTCTTTTGTTTTGCCCAAAAATCGATTCAAATTAATAAAAAATTATAAAAATATTGGTTTAACTGAATATCAATATGATTTAAAAAAAGATGAGTTAAAAGGTAGGATTCTAACAAAAGCATGGACAGGTAAGTATTACATAAAATTATCTTATTTTTAGATTAAATTAAATATGGAAAAGGAGAAATTGAATGGGAATAGATAAAATGTTAAAAGAAATTAGGGGAGCTATGAATATCGCACAACAAATAGTGTTGTCTGGCGAAACTATGGAATTTATGGATGTTACATTTGATGGGCAATATATTATTTTAATAATACAAGATGGAAAAGAATTTTTTAATTATAAATATAAAGTAGATGATAAAAATTTAATTTCAAATCTTCTTATAGAAGGACTTATTAATGAAATATACCAAAAAGACTTATTGCCCCGAAAGTATCAGATAAAGAAAATAAAGAAACATTTAGATAGGCAGTTAGAGAGAATTTTTAATTGGAAAAGTAAAATTGCCATGATGAAAAAACAGAAAATTTATGATTTTGAATTAGAACGCAAAGTTGCACGAAAATTAAATGAAATAAATGAAGAAATATATATTAATTGGAAAGCAATGGATGATATTAAGGTGGATCTATATGAGTATGAAATTTTTAAGGATATACTATTTGAATCTTTAAAAGAATTACCTTAATATACCAATACATATATCAATAGAGTGTCCTCTTTGTAAGGGGGATGCTCTTATTTTTGTAAAGGAGAGTTTTAAAAAAAGTGGTTACTTTTAATATTAATAAAAAGTATATGGCTATGGCTCTATCTTATTTAGGGTATAGCTTTTATAAATATAATACAAAAAATGGAGTTGTTTATTCCTTTGAAAGAACACCCGAATTTATGGAATGTTTTTATAAACTAATAGAGTTAAAAGAAAATTATGGAAATGATTATTAAGAAAGGTGGAACGCAATGGCTAATGGAATTCGTATAAATTTAGATACTGCAAGTAAACAGCAGTTGATATCTGAAGTTGAACGTCTAAAAAATCAACTGGAGAGTAAAAATATTTCTTTAAAGATAAATGATAATAATATAAAAAACCAAATAGAATCCATGAGGGTAATATTAGATTCTTTATCCAATAATACTAAACCTGTAGATATAAAATTTGACTCAGTTAAAGCTAAAGAAGAATTATCTAAAATTCAAGGCAGTTTTGAGAATATAATATCTGAGTATAATAAATTAGGCAATATAAAAGTTACTCAAAATTTTGATGACCAAGGACAATTAGAATCATTTGTTGTTAAATTAGAACAGGTAAATGGTTTAGTTCGACAACTTAAATATGGTAATTCTGGTGAAGGAATATTTACTTTTTTAAGTGGTACAGAAAAGAATAATATTAATGAAGTTGTAAATTCATTAGAAAATTTTAAAAGTAAATATCAAAGTGTATTAGATACGATTAAAGATACAAAGTTGATTGATTCTAATAAAATAGAAAATATGCAATCAGAATTGAATTCTTTAAATCTGGATAATTTTGAAGATTCAAGTTCCATTATTAAAGGTAATATAGATAAATTATCTACGGAAACAACTAACTTGATTAAAGACCAGCAAAAGTTAACTGAATTAATGTCCAAAGCCAGAGATAAATCTGATTTAAATAATTTAAAAAGACAGCAACAAGAACAGGAAAATTTAAACAAAACTTTAGAACAAGAATATAAGGATAGGCAAAAAATTCAGGAAGCTATTGCTAAAACAGTAGCTAAAAGGGAACAGGAGAATAAGATTCTTGAACAAAATCAAGCAAAAGCAATTAACAAAAATCTGGAAAAAGAATATAAAGAGCAACAACAGAATCTTAAAAAGGTAGAAAATATTGTTAATAGATATGAGAAGTCCCTAAATTCTTTGAAATCTAAATTCGGCAGTATAATACCAGATAGTAAAATTAATAGCTTAAAAACAAAGTTGCAAGGATTGTATAATTCCACTAATCTAAAAACAGATAAAAATTCTATAGATGATGAAATAGAAAAATTAAAAAAACTATCAGATGAAATAAAAAGAGTTAAAGGGTTAGGAAGAAATTTAGGTGATTTCGATAATATTGGAATAAACATGGGTTCGAGTTTTACAGATATAGAAAAATTTATAAACTCTATGTCGGGTGCAAAAGCTTCAATATCTTCCATAAATAATGCCACAGATAGATTTGGAAATAATTTAAAAACAGTCAATTATATTGTAGATGAAGGGTCAGGAGTTGCTTATAAATATAGAGTTGTTATAGACGAAAATACAAAAAGTTTATATAAAATGAGTACTGGACTTAAAACTCTAAACTCCAACAATAAAACCTTTGCTTCAAATATGTTAGAATCTGTAAAAAGCTTAGCTAAGTTTAGTGCTGCAAGTGTTGGTGTATATGAAGGTATAAATTTAATAAAGAGTGCGATTCAGAATGTTAATGATGTAAATAAAAGTCAAACAAATCTTAGGATGGTAACTGGGATGGACGCAGAAGAAGTTAAACAGGTTACTAAGGAATACACAAATTTGGCTGAGGAGTTGCATGTAAAACAAAGTGAAGTTTTAAATAGTGCTGAAGAATTTTTACGTGCAGGATCTACAATAGAAGAATCCAAAAATTTGGTAAAAGCAGCAACAATGGGCAGTGTTCTATCTGGACAGGACAGTAAAACAGTAACAGATCAATTAATAGCAATTAGTAATGGATTTAAAATGAATACCAAGGATGCTAAAGAATTAATGAGTGTTATTGATAAATTGACATTAACTGACAATGAGTCGGCTAGTTCTTTTTCTGAAATCGCAACAGCCATGCAAGGTTCAAGTAACATGGCTCAAAGTGTAAAAGTAGATTTTGATCATCTGTTATCATACATTTCCACAGTAAGTGAAGTCACAAGGGAAAATGCTTCTTCTATAGGACAAAGTTTTGCTGCACAGTTTGCTAGATTTCAAAACGTAAAGGGTGGCGAGGATTTTGATGCCTACTCAGGCGAGGATATAAGCAACGTTAACCGCGACTTAAAAACATATGCGGGTATAGATATAAGATCTGATATGAAAACATTTAAATCTTATGAAACAGTTATAGATGAATTATCTAAAAAATGGAGAGATTTAGATGAGGTTGGTAGGGCAGCAATAGCAAAGGCAATGGCAGGAACTGAACACGCAGAAGAGTTTCAAGTTCTTATGAATAATATGGACAAGGTTAATGAAAAATATGATAAGTTGGGAACTCAAGCCCAGGGATACGCTGAGAAACAGTATAAGATATATGACGAGAGTACGCTAGCAAAAATTCAAGATTTTACAAATAGTTTATCATCTTTATATCAGGCCAGCATATCTAGTGATACCATTAACTCTGCATTAAAGGGAATGACTGCATTTATAAATTATTTGGATAATATAGCTACATCAAGTAAAACCACCAAACTTGCATTAGCAGGATTAGTTACTACTATAGTATTATTAGTTAAAAATTTCAAAGCATTGTCTGCATCTAATTTTATAACATATTTCAGATTATTACCTCAAGCAATATTGGAAACAAAAGGTGCTACTACTTTATTATCAATGGCTTTCAAAGATTTAAAACTAGCTATGGTAACATTGATTACTAATCCTGTAACATTATTTATAGCAGCATTAGGAATTGCAACATATGCAATAGGCAAACATATACAAAAACAATCTGAATTAAAAGCAAAAACTGAGGAATTAAAAACTTCATATGAAAGTTTAACTCAAGCAATAAAAGATAATAGTGCTGAAGAGTTAAAAAGCAGTTTAGAACCTTTTAATAAACAACAAAATGAACTTAAAACTTTACAAAAACAAAAACAAGAATTAGAAAAAAAAATAAATAATGAACCAACTACAGGAGATCCACGTATTGATTCTGCTATAAAAAATGCAGATATTAATAAGTTAAAAGATGTTAATTCACAAATTTCCGATTTAAATAAAGAATTAAAAGATGCAGGAGTATCAACGGACAAGGTGTCAGAAGCACAAAGCAAATTAAAAAATATAGAAATGTTACAAAAATATGAAGACGAAGCTTCTGCACAAAAAAAGAAAAATGATGCAATAATAGATGAAATAAATGAATATCAGGAATTAAATGGTAAAGAAGAAAAGAATGCAACAACTAAAGAAAGAATGAGTCAATTATCGGAAAGCTTATCTAAATCTATAAAAGGATTAGTTATAACTAGAGATAGTGAAGGTGATACCATAATAACTAATACAGGATTATTAGATTCCAATATAAAAATGCTCAAAGAAGAAAATAAGACAGTAGAGACAAGTGCAAAAGTTAAGATGGAAAAAGCTAAAGAAAGCATGGTTTGGCAAGAGAATGAAACTACAGTTGCATATTCAGAAATAAGAAAAAGAATGCAAATGTATCAAATTGAAGCTGAAAAATTGCAAAATATTGCAAAACAAGGTGGAAATGAAGAATTGTCAGGTATAGAAGCTGCAAGGGCAGGAGCAGCAGCTTCTAGAGAAGCTAAAACAGAACAAAATAAATTAAAAGAATTAGATGATGTATTTAATTCCGTAATAAAAACTACAGATTCAGAAAGTGATTTGTCTGATGAATTAGAAAAAAATAAACAAAAAACTGAAGAAAATACTGAAGCACAAGAAAAACAAGAAAGAACAATAAATGCAGTTAAAGAAGCATTGGAGCAATATGAGTATCAATTAAAGGTAATTGACAATCTTTTACAAAAACAAGAAAATTACACAGATTCTTTAGCTAAAGGTAGTCAAAAACGTAGAGATGCTATGTTAGAAGAGATATCTTTATTAAAAGAACAAATTAATATATATGGTGAAGCAAGAGATACTGCTGATAAATATTCAAATAGTTTATCTACTATATCAGGGATAAGTGGATCTGGATTAGCAAAACAGGTTGTTGTTGAAGCAGAGAAATATTTAGGGACACCTTATGTATGGGGTGGGGAATCTCCTCAAAGTGGATTTGATTGTAGTGGTCTTGTACAATATGTATACAGTCGTGTAGGAGTTGAATTAAATAGAACATCACAGGAACAATTCAAACAAGGAACTCCTGTACAGAAAAGTCAATTACAACAAGGAGATTTAGTATTTTTTAAAAGTAGTGGAACATCTTCAGCACCAGGGCATGTTGGAATATATGCAGGGGAAGGTAAATATATACAGGCACCTAAAACTGGTGATGTAATAAAAGTTTCAGATTTAAGTGCAAGAAGTGATTATGTAGGTGCAAGAAGAGTTTTATCAAATACCAGTAGTTCTACAGTAGATTCATTAATTGCTCAAAATGTTACATATGCAGATATAATAAAGAAAGCAAGTGAAACATTTGGAGTTGCAGAGAATTTAATAGCAGCAGTAATAAAAACAGAAAGTGGATGGGATTCAAACGCTATTAGTTCTGCTGGAGCAAAAGGTTTAATGCAATTGATGGATGCTACAGCTAGTGAATTAGGAGTAACAGATTCTTTTAATCCATATCAAAATATTATGGGTGGTACTAAATATTTAGCAGAGTTAATAAATAAATATGGTAAAGAAAGAGGAATCGCATTATATAATACTGGAGAATATGGTGGTGGAAGTACCTCATATGCTAATAAAGTATTAGGATATGAAAGTCAATATAGTAATGGTAAATTAGAAGTTCCTGATACAGAAGTTCTTGATGCTCTTTCGGCTAGTCAAGAATTCCAAAATAATGTATTAGATTATGAAAATAGTATAGAATCTAAAGAACAAAAGATAAAAGAAATATATAAAAATATATATGAAGATAATATAACTCAATTTGATAATGAGACAAAACAGTATGATGATAAAATTCAACAATTAGAAGTTCAAAATAAAATAGAAAAAGAAAATAATGCGGATTCTATTGAGAATTTAAAACAAATTAGAAATTATAATTATGATAAACTAAAAGTATTACAACAAGAAAAAGTATATATTGATGAACAAATAAAAAATTCAAATCAATTATATGATGAAGCTACAATTCAAGAAATGCAGGAGAAAAGTGTTGAATTAACAACTTCTATATTAGAATCTAATGAAGCAATAAAAGAATCTATAAATAATTGGATAGATGGGGTTATTAATAATATAGAAGCAAAATTTAAAGATACTTTTGATATGATTGATAATGAATTGAGTAGATTAGAAAATCAATCAACAGTTGATTTGAGTATTAAATTATCGTTAGAAAATCAGAAAGTTGAAGAAACTAAACAAAAAATAAATGAGATTACAGAAGCGATAAAGGAATTAAATAATTATCAATATACTTCTGGTGATATTACATCTAGTGAAAAAATTAAAGAATTAAATAGTAATTTAGATGAATTAAAAACAACTTTAAGTGAATTAGAAAAAAATGTAGTTGATACTAAAAATTCAATTTCTGAATTGGCAAATACAATAACAGATAAAATAAAACAGGTTATTCAAAAGAATAATGAGATATATAAGGAAGAATTAGAAAAGAATAAGAAATTATTTACTGATGCTATAGATGATGAAATTGAAAAATTAGATGAGGCACAAAAGAAGTTACAGAATAATGAAACTAATCAGGAAAATATTTCAAATGTTATTGAATTACAGAAACAGTTAAACGCCCTAGATTTAAGGAATGACGAAGAAGCAAAAGCAAAAAAGTCAGAAATACAAAAAGAATTAGATGAAGCAAATAAAAAATTAAGGGAAGATACCCAAAATCAAAATATAGAAGCTAGAAAAGATGCATTAAATAAAGCTAAATCTGATTATGAAGAGTTAATTGAATCGTATAACGAATCTATAGATGCATCTAATACAGATGAAGTAATAAATAAACAAGCTTCACAAGCATTAATAAATGGTTATTTAGTTGATTCTGAAGGGAATAAAATAGATTTAGAGACAGCATTAATTAATTTTGAAGATAGATTTGGTGACGGTTTAACAGCTATAGGAAATAAAATAAAGACGGAATTAATAGATCAATTAAAAGAAGTTAAAAATTTATTAAATGAATTTGGAACTTTAGATGCAACTAAGATAACTACATCTAATGATGTGAAAACTGTATATGGTACTGGAGTAGATTTAGAAAATGCAAAAGCTATATTAGGGACAGATGGATATAAGTATGTAGATACTGATTTAGTATCTACTACAGATTTGGCACCTAAAAAGGGTGATATTTCATTAGGTGGAGTTATTCCTTCTAATTTATTAAATGGAGCAACTAATTTAACTGGTGCTGATAGATATAAAACGGAACAGATGATTCAAATGTATGCTGATTCTACTAATGGTAAGTATTCTACAGTATCAGAATATAATGAAAATACATTAAACGAATATATAAAACAAAAATCTAATGATAAAGGAACAGTTTATGCTAGTGGAACGGATTTAGAAAATGCAAAGAAATATTTATCTAATTTTGGATATAGTTTTATAGACACAACAGATGTAAGCAAAATGAATTTAACATCTAATGATGTAGTTGTAGGTGGGGTAGGAGTAATGAATGGAATATCGGAAGCTTTAGAAGCTAACGCCACATGGTTATGGGGCATGAATAGAACAGAAACGGAGCAAGATATTATAAATTATGCTAAGAAGTTAACAAAGTACCCTATAAATACAACAGGATTTGCAGATGGTGGAACAGTTGATTTTACAGGTTTTGCAATGGTACATGGTGGCAATGGTAAACCGGAAACTATGTTAAATTATGATCAAGGAGAGAATCTACACAGTTTCTTAACAGACATTCCTGCTTTAAGTAAAAATGTAATGGATCAAGTATATAATAGGTTTGCTGGTATAGGTAATTTTAATCCATTGAAATTACAGATGGATACAGGAGGAAGTACTGTAAATAATAATAGTATTCAATTTAATGTTGATAAGATGCAAGGCACTACAGAAGAAGCAAGAAGTTTTGCAAATAAGGCAATGAATTTTATAAGGAAGCAAGGATAATCTCTTTGTTTCCTTTATTTATTTAAAGGAGGGTTTTATTATGAATTATACATTTGAACCAAAAGCAAAATACCATCCCGATGAAGAATACAAAGCCATAATCCAAAAAAGTATTGGAGAAGAAATTTTAAAGTGGGATGAAGTATACCCTAAAGATTGGGGATTGAATTATGATTATTATAGACATTACTCTAAATATGGTACTGGATGGAATAAAGCCAGTAATTTGTTTCACCTAGAATTTAAAACACATGCGTGGTTAAGGTTCCAAGTTTTAGAGAATTTATATATTGGAAACGCTATGTGCTATGGAGAATACATTAATATCAATAAGACATTTAATGCTGGAGATATAGTAACAATTAATATGGCTAGTAGTGTAGAGTTTGGGAAAAAGGGACAAGTAAGTTCTAACAGTGCAAATATAACAGCATACTATATATTGCCATTTACATGGCATAATTTTATAAAGGAAGAAAGTTACAAATACATAAGAAAATATTATAAAACTGAAACTCAATACAATTATCTAAGGGATCATTACTATAAAAGCAAAGTGCAAGAAGTAGATAATAATAGAAGATACTTTAGGAATGGATTTGATAAATTTGTAGAAGATGACACATTGAGTAGTTTATTGGATTTGGATACAGAAATAAAAAACATGAAAATGATCAATGAAAGCACACCATTTGGGGATACAGATCAATTATATTATATTTATAATTATCCATATGGATGTAGATATTTTAACGAGATGATACAAAAAGATGGTAGATTATTTTATGAATAGGTAAGGAATCCTAGTAGAAAAACGATATATAAAACCAGTATTAGATATATTTAGTTAGAGTAGTATATTCTTATTAAATTTATAGGAAGTTTCTTTGATTTATGCATAGAATGATACAATTAATCATATAAATGTATGGTGGAAACATATAAACTATATACTATATATTGTGGTATAATTATCCTATCATAAATTTATAGGAGATGATTACAATTGTCTACTAGTGAAAAAAATAAAGTGCTTATGACCAAGGAGGAAAGAAATTTAATAATAAAAAGCAATATTTGTGATGAAAATGAAAATCTAAAAAAAATTTTAAGATTATTTAAAGGAAGTATAAAAGTAAAGGATTTATGGAAAATAAAAAATATAGATGTGGAAGTATATAATCTTATTAAAACTAGAGATGCGGTAGAAGAAATGAAAAATAGTTCTTCTAAAGAATGGGCTCCAAAACAATATATGGGTAAAATTAAAAAGCCATGTGAATTATGTGGTAATACAAAATCTGAATATAAAACTACTATATTAAATAGAATTAATAATAATGTTCTATTAGTTGGTACAAGGTGTATACACAAATTTTCTGAAATAAATAAAGATTTGTACGGTATGACAATATATGAATTAGAAAGAATAGTTAAAAAAAATCCCGCAAAATTAGATAGGATTGTATATTTTAATAAAATATGCCCTTATGGTAAAAATATTTTTTCTATGTGGCAAAATAAATATAATGAATTTGAAATATCATTTCCGAATGAATATGATGATGAGTTTAGTAATATATTAAAGAAAGGGAAACGTATTTATAGTTTATATATTAATGGCAAGATTGATCAAAATGAATTAAAAAACTTTAATAGTTATATGAAAGAATTTGAGTACTTATATAATAAATGTAAAAAATTTCATGATGATAATAAAAATAATAAATATATTTGCACCAAGAAAATAGAAAAGTTTTTATTGGATAGGGGGTTAAAAATAACTATTGAACATATAAAAAGGAATGGAAAAATAACACAAGATATAGCTAAGTATATATATCATATAGATTTTATTAAGAGGTTTAAAGACAATATAAGAAAAATGTTTTTAAAGTATAGAATACAATTAAAAGAAATTAATAATATGTATATAAAATGTTCGTATGAATATGAAGGATTTGATCCTATTTTGTTAGATATATCACTACAAAATTTCAGTAATAATTTTTCAAATATTTTTTATAATCTAAATATCAATAATCTTACTAAAACAGAACTTTTTAATTTATTAATGATAGATGATAATTATAATAATGTGTATGATTTTCTAGGAATATTAAATTATATATTAAGAGGAACGTCATATAATTTTTATATCAATGAAAGATTTTATGAAAAGCAACAGATTGAATTACATAAAAATAACACTAAGCAATATGTTATAGTTAAATTAAATGACATTTTAAAAAAATATATGTATGTATTTTATTTAAGTCCATCAAAAATTAAATTAAATCTTTTAGATGATATTGAATTAATAAAAAATTGGACTAACGAAGAAGAAAAAGAAAAATATAAAATTGGAGATATTTCTAAGGAATGGGCGACTGATTAAAAGAACTTATAGCAAATATAGGTTCTTTTTTAATGCAAAAAATTAATAAAGAAAGGATTGATAAAATGAAAAAAAGTGTACCTGCTGAAATAAAAAAGATGCTAAATAGTAATAGCCAAAAATTATCGTATTTTGTTAAGTGGTATGTAGATTCAGATAGGAGTGAAGAAAGTTATAATAAAGAGATTAAACATAACTGTGGGGTAGAATATGAAACTGTTATGTCTGATTGGCTGCTTAAAAGTGATGTTCAAGAAGCAATAAAGGCATATCTAAAGAGTTCTAAAACATTAAAGATGTTAGATATTTACAACAGTATGTATAAAAAAGCTGTTAATAAAGGCGATGTAAGTAGTGCCAAGTGGTGTGAGGAGTTTTTTAAATCTGATTTTTTTGGGGGAAGTGAGGATGAAATTAATAATTATTTAAGTGGAATCCATATTCCAGGTCTAGGAAAGGGTGGCAAGTAGTGGGGATAAATAAAGAGAATGCTCTCAAACTTCAGTATTTATGGCAGGATGGACATGAGGCTGAATGGATAGAATCATTTATAAAAATTGCAGATAAAGATAGTAATATAGTCCCATTTATACTTACACAGCAACAGAGAGAGTTTGTAGAAAATATGTCAAAATATAATATAATTTTAAAATCAAGACAATTGGGCTTTTCTCTTGTTATTTGTGCTTTGAGTATAAGAAAGTGTATAATCAAACCTTACAGTAATTGTTTGCTTATGTCGGCAGAACAAAAATCAGCTACAGAAATTTTTGACAAGTTAAAAATAATGTACGATAATTTACCTGACTGGTTAAGACCTGAAAATAAAGCATATAACCGTCAACAAATAAAAATGGATAACGGGAGTAAGATTACTTGTTGTTGTGAAGGACGAAAAGAAATCGTTGGTGCAACAAATATAATTGTTCATTTATCAGAGTTTTCAAGATGGTCAAATCCTCAAAAACAATTAAGTTCTATACAAAAAACAGTTGTAGCTGATGGATTTATCATTATTGAGAGTACAGCAAACGGTTTCAATTTTTTTAGTGATTTGTGGTTTAAGTCAAAAAACTTTGAAAGTGATTTTAAACCATTCTTTTTTAATTGGATAAATGGAAGGGAATTGTTTGAAAAGGATTATAAGAATTCTGTAGAAAGGTTTAAAGCTAGAAATAATGGCAAGTCATTAACTGAGAATGAATTAGATGCAGAAGAGCAGAATTTACTTAAAATGGGAGCAGAATTGGATCAGTTGATGTGGAGAAGATTAGAAATAATGCAATGTGGTGTAGATTTATTTCACCAAGATAGACCAGCGAATGATACGGAGGCATTTCTTTTAACAGGTAGTAATCTTTTTGATACTAAAAGAGTAACTGAAGTTGCAATTGCTATTCCTAAAAATAATTATATACCAAAAGATAATATAACGGATTTACCAGTGTTGTTGAAACAATATTACGGTAAATCTTTTTTTATTTATAAGATTAAAAAATCAACAGACAAAATATACATAGGAATAGATATGTCCGAAGGTGTTGGCAGGGATTATTGTGCCTGTGAAATATTTAATCAGGATGGCGAACAGATTGCAGAATTTTATAATAATAAATTAAAACCCTATAAGATGGCAGAAATTATAAATACGTTAGGACTTTATTATAATAAAGCTTTATTGAATATAGAAACAGCAAGTGGAGGGTTATCGGTTATAGAAAATCTAAGAAATTATTATAGATATATGAATATGTATAAGCAAAAAATGTTTAACGAATATAAAAAAGTTGTATATAAATTAGGATTTGATACCAATGGAAAAACAAAAGGCCAAATTATAAATAATTTTATTGAAATGTTTGACACTGGACAAGTACAGATTAATTCAAGAAGGTTGTTGGAAGAAATGCAATTTTTTGAGATTAAAGAAAATGGAAGCATGGGAGCAGTACAAGGTCATCACGATGATTGTTTGATGGCTGCCTCATTAAGTTTACATAGTTTAAAACATGGTTTTATGTACAAGTGGTAGGAAAGGATTGATTAAGTGGACATAGAAGAATATATAAATCGTAATTATAATGGTAGTAAGACATGGTTTTGCGAGGAAGTAAAGCAAAGCTATAATTTAAGCAGAATAAGCAAAGTAGTGAGTAATAAAAGCTATTTGGCGGGAGAGCATAAAATACTGAAAAAACCTGACATACAATTTAAAGGAGAGGAATATAAAACTAAAAAACTTATCATACAGGAAGCAAAGACAATTTTAAATTTCCATGGTACATATTTGTTAGGTAAACCATTATCTTTGACAGGTAGTGAAAATAAAGTTAAAGAATACCAGAATATATATAGAAGTGCAGATTACAATGAGATTGATTTTGATATAATTGACAGCATAGGTAAATATGGAGATGCTTATGAATATGTATATTTAGATAAAGGTAAGAATATATGTAGTAAATTAATTGATAACGCAGATGCTTATCCAGTGTACAGTAATAACAATGAATATATAGCACTTATAGAGCATTGGACAAGTACATATAAGAATATTGATAGCAACATAGAGTATTTTACTATATATTACACAGACAGAGTAGAACAGTGGAATAATGAAAATGGTAATTTAATTATGGTTAGTAGCAGTAATAATTTAAGTGGATTACCAATTCATTACCATAACAAGAATGATATTGATCCTAATTTTGGAGTATCTTTGTTAGAAGATATAAAACCCATTTTAGATGAGGTAGAGGATTTATTGTCTAAGTTAGGAGATTCAATATACACTTTGTCTTTATCTCCATTGCCTGTAGTCACAGGACAACAAATAGAAGGTGAGATAGACAAGGATGTTGTTGGATTTGGTTTAAGTTTAGAGTTTGGATCAGATATGAAATATATAAATGCATTAATGGATTATAATACTATAAAAATGTATTTAGATAAAATAGAACAAAAATTGAACATGGTAGCACATATGCCAAGTATTGTTGGTGGGAATAGTAATGTAGCAAATGTGTCAGAAGTATCTCTGAAATTACTTTATCAATTAGCAGACGTATATTCTATGATACAAGAGAAATATGTTAGGAAGGGGTTAAGAAAGAGGTTCAATATATTTGATAAATTGTTAGAATTGAAGGGCATAATGTTTAATAATGATGATTATGTAAGTGTACAATTCAACTATAGTAGACCAGTAAACAACGAGGATCTTTTACAGCAGTTAAAGATACAGTATGATATGGGTGCTATTAGTAGAATGAGTATTATAGAGCGTTCTCCAGTAATTGTAGATACTACACAAGAGTTGAACAGGTTGAAAGAGGAAGACGTTAATGATGGTGATAGTAGGGATGATAATTTGGATGGAAAGATTGTTAACTGATATTTGAGAATTAGTTAACATAATATAGAGTTGTACTGAGTAGTCAGTTTCTTTTTTATAACACACAAAATTTTTAAAAAAAATTAAATCTCCAAACTTAAGGATGTCATTATAATTATTAAAAAATAAAAACATACTTGAAAATTTTACCTAATGATATAATATACATAATATGCAATATTAATGAAACTTTATACAATTACAATAAATGTATATCATAGTATAATTAATGCAATATATAGTAATAAAAGGTAAAATAATTACCAATTTTTCATATTCTCAATAGTAATTTATAGATAATTAAAATACGAAGTTGTATAAATGTAGGTATACCAATGGGTTAGAGAATTTTATATGATATTTACAAGATCGCTAAATTATCTTATTTAGCGAAGTTGTGATATCAATTGAGTTTAACTATCATTTAGAGATTTTATTGCAAATGTATAAAGTTACAAGGGCATTAAAAGAAGCAATTACCCCTTTTTAGTTAATTTTGTTGTAGTTAGTACAATTTTTACCCACAGCAAAAATTGAGTTTTTCACACTAAAATACCTCTAAACGTACCCCGTTAACCCGTTTGAGGGCATTTTGTTGTCTTAATATTATCCTATTATGGTTATTTAGAGAAAAAAATTAATATTTTAGAAGGATTTTATAATATTTTGTAGAATATTAGATTTGTGTTAATAAAGTGTGAACATAAAGAAAATATAAGGGGATATAGCATGAAGAAAAAGAGTAATATAATTATAGGATTAATTATAGGTATGTGTGTATTATTTGTTGGAGGATATTATGGGGTTGAATTTGTAATGGAGAAAAATGTTTTTAATAAAAAGATAGTTAATGATAAATTAAAAAAACAGCAACAAGAAGAAGAAGCCATTAAAAATGGAGTAGAAGATGTAAAAAAAATTATTACTTCAGAATCAGATTTTAGTTATGATGATTTTTTAAAAGTAGATATTTTTATAAATAAATATAAAGATGATAAACTTGTTAAAAATGATTTAAGTAATTTTATAATGGGAAAAGTTGAAGAATATTTAAATGGAAATGCAGATAATAAAGAAACATCTGATAAAATGCAACATTCTATTGATAGATTATATTCAGAATATCCTGATAATAAAGCTGTGGTTGATTTAAGATTGAGATTATATGAAAAAATTTTTCCAAAATCAGAAGAAGAAAAAAATGAAGATACTTCAACACAAGTAACCAAAAACACTTCTACAAAATTAACATCTTATGATGGTATGTTAGAATTAGAAAATAATTATCCTGAAAATGATTATGTTTGTGGAACTATTAAAAATTTATCAAATAGACCATATAGCTATGTTCAGGTTAATGTTAATTTATATGATGAAAATGGTAATCAAATAGATAGTACATTTGCTAATGTGGCTAATTTAGAGGAATATGGTACTTGGCATTTTGAAGCAATTGTTATTAATTCAAAAAGAGTTTCTAAATATAGGATTATAAGCATAGAAGGAATGAGATAACTAATAAAGGCATTCATAATTTAAATGAATGTCTTTTTTATATCTAAAAATAAGAAAGGAAGTAATACAATGGGAAGTGTAAAATATAGCAAAATAAAAACAAGCAATGGCATGATCAATTTTAACATCAATGATGACACTAAAATTCATGAATTCGACTGTGATAATTATGAATATTTAAAAGTTTATAGTGCTTCTGGTAGATTAAAATTATATATAAATTATTCTAATGACTATATATCGATAGGTGCGGGTAACGGACTTATAGAATTTGAACTAAAAGATTTTCAGATAAATCATGTTAAATTTGAATTGGATGATGTACCAAATTTTGTAGGGGAAGGTTACTTGCAGTATTATTTATGCAAATAAGGTGTCCAAAATTTAAGAAAGGAAGAGATATAAATGACAGTGTTAGAAAGGTTAAAAGTTGAATTAAATCACAAAGATTACTTTAAAGATGAAGAATATTCTATGTATTTAGAAGAAAATAATTTAGATCCTATGGATACATATATTAAAAAAGAAATGCAAAGGAATTTATTGTTTGCCATTATAGATATATTAGAAGCAGTAGGCAACGATATTGACTTAATGCGAAAGATAGAAAATCCAACAACTCAATTAAGTGTAGCAGAATGTTACAAACTGTTAGAAAGTAGAATTCAAAAAATTAAAGATAGAATTGCGACATTGCCCGATCCAGATGATGAAGATGGTAACTCCAATGTTTTTATGCTATTTAAATCAAGTAGGTGATAGAATGAATACATTATTAAATTTTTACAATGTTGCAATAAAAAGAATGGGAAAGACCTGTGTAGTAAATGGTATTAATATTGTAGGTATTTTTAAGGAAATAGAAGACAAAAATTCAGTAGATACAAAATGTTTTATAACTGCTACAAATATAAAACAAGGTGATATAATAGAGTATAACAATATGAAGTATCTAATTATCAATAAGAATGAAAATATTAACGATGTTTATAATGTATATGTTATAAGGAAATGCCCATACAATATTAATTTTAATATAGGTGGCTCTATAAATGTTGTTACAGGATATATAGAAACAAAAATGTTTGATGTCAACTATTCTAAAACAATAATATTACCAGGAGGAACTATTATTGTAACAGTTCCATTAAACGGAATAACAAGTAGAATTAAAATCAACCATACATTTATAAAGATGGGGGCAGTATGGAGAATTGTTGGATGCGATCTTAGCGTAGAAGGATTAATAAAATTTACTGCTGAACAAGATCAAATATCTCCCTCTGACGATATGGAAAATGAAATAACAGGAGGAGGTAAGTTTTATAATTATGTTATGGTCTCTATTCCTAAAAACATCAATATTAATGTAGCAATCACTCAGCAAATAACAACGACGATAACAAGGGATGGCAATATTTTAAGTAATCCTATAATTACATATTCTAGTGATAATACATCTGTAGCCATTGTAAATTCCAATGGAATTGTAAGTGGTATTTCTCAAGGTATTTGTAATATAAAAGTAACATTTGAAGGAGATTCACAGATATGTACAAAAGTAATACCAGTAACAATCAATGCTGTAGTAGCAAAAACAGTTAAATCCTCAACAGATTATGATGATATTGGAGAAGTTACAAAACAAATAAAATTATTACAAGGCGATACTACAAATATTTCTGTATATGCTTATGAAAATAATTTAAAACAATCAGATACATTTACATTTAGTTTTTCAGGTTGTGATTCTACTTATTATATTAATAATATTATAGATGGGAATAATTTTAGTATTAAGAATGTTAAAGGTAGTGGGAATCAATATTTGACAGTTACAGCTATTTCAGATGTTGATAGTAGTATTGTAGGTAATATTCAAATTAGATTAGCTGGTGAATGGTAATACTATTTTATTTAATTAAGTGTAATAAAATATAGTTTCAGTAAAAGTAAATTTTTTTACTGGAATTTAGGTGCTAAATCTCTGGAATTTCCGTAAAAATGTTGACTAGATAAAGAGTTAAATTTATAATAAATTTAGAAAAACGTCATAAATGCTTTTTATGATGTATCGAAGGGATTTGAAAAGTGGTTTTGAAGGTATGCCACAAAACATATCGAAAGATAAAAACATTGCAGGTATTGAAAATACTCCACAGATGCAATGACTTGTGACTGGGCTAGGGTACCTTATGAGGTTTTAGACAAAGTTTCAAGAAGAATAGTTAACGAAGTTAAAGGAGTTAATAGGATTGTTTACGATGTAACTTCAAAACCTCCTTCAACTATAGAGTGGGAATAGACTTGAGACTAGATATATCAATGGTTTAACCAAATAGGAATAAAAATATATATAAAAAAGTGTTTATGATATTTCTTAAATTAATGGAATATTTTAAGCACTTTTTTCACGTTTTTTAATGAAAATAAGGGTGTAATGAATAATTCTAATATTATTTCAACATGTGATTTACTATAAGTCAACAATATATAGTCACATAATGTTATAATTTACTTATAAGCTAACGTATAAAAGTAAATTTAAAGGGTGGCGTAATTTATAAATGTATGAGGAAGATTATATAAAAAGATTGATAACGTCAATTGGGCAAATGTTAGTTGCTATTTCGGCTGGAAGAGATGCTGTAAAAAGTAATATAAAATTAGATAATAATAATGTAACTATTTCAGAAGATGGGTTATTAGAAATTATGATTAGAAAAGATATGCATGAAGGAAAACTTAATGAAGCTGAGAATAGAATAATTGAAGAAGTAAAATCTCATAAGTCAAAACGATGTTATGAGATAGCATTATTCTTCTATAATGAGATCAATGAATGGGATGAAAATAAACTTATTAAGTGTAATTTCTCAAAACAAAGGATAATAGAAGGATTAAAATTCGTAGAGAAAACATATAAACAAAATTAATTTGCCTGTAGATATTTAGGACAAAAAATTTAAAATCTTATTAATCATTGTAAAATGACAATAATTTAAGATATGCTATAATATTCTATTGATATTTAATACTTCTTAACGTACATTCACATCATTTCTAATTAATTTTATAAATATATTTAGTTTATAAAAGCTTACTGATTACCATTACGCTATGTGTCTGCATATCGGCATTTATTTCTTGTACATGTGCTATACTCAACATTTTTCGGATTCTTTTTCAGTGCAATTGATAGCCTATTTAATATTCTTATATACTTAGTTTCTATTTGATCATCAAGTATAAAATGTACTCCATACTTATATAGGTCATCTTTGATTTTTTTATTCCTTATAATATTACCAATGAAATAAATAGATTCTTTAAATATTGTTGTATTAAATCTAAAGAGTATTTCTTTTCCCATAGGGAAATCAAGAGGTGAGGTGAAAGATAAACCACCAGCACCTATATTTGAAACACAAACATTAGTTATGCCAGATTTAATCTTTTTACTGTTAATTTCTACGATAGTCATTTCGGTACATAGTGGTGTGTCTAAATCTATACGGAAATACCTTCTTCTATCATTTTTAACTGAAAATTTGTCCATTACGATTAACCCCTTTATTAATAGTGATTACTTTAATTTTTGATAAATAGTGAACTACTACCACTATAAGAAGTGGATGATAGCTTCTGGTCAATATATGTAGATGAAACAAAAATCTGTAGTTTTTGAGAGTTGTAAATGTAGAAAATAATAGTATACTTATAGTATTATAGTTTGTTATATAAATGATACTATTAGAATGCTAAAGAACTGTTAAGAAGGTGTAAAGTTAATGAATGATTTTTTTAAAATTTCTTTGAGGTTGTACTTACCTAGTGCCTTAGCTGTATTTGATGAATGGTATTCTAAGATGAATTTTAAAAACGATATGGAGTGATTATTATGTTTAGGGAAATGCGAAGAAAAGACAGAGAACTCAAAAATGATGAAGTTATTGAAATTTTAAAAAATAACAGTTATGGTATTCTATCAACTGTAAGCCAAAATAGCTATCCTTATGGTGTGCCAGTAAGTTATGTTTTTTTAAATAATTCAATATATTTTCATTGTGCCGTTAAGGGACATAAATTAGATAATATATTAAATAACAGTAAAGTATCTTTTTGTGTAGTTGGGCAAACTTGTATTCTACCTGATAAATTTAGTACAAAATATGAAAGTGTAGTTGTATTTGGAAGGGCAGTTGAAGCTTTTGATGGTGAAAAAAATAGAGCTCTTTTAGAAATATTGAATAAATATTCGCCAGATTATATTGAAAAAGGAAAAGAATATATTAAAAACTCAAGTAAAGCAACTAAAGTAATAAAAATTAGTGTTGAACATATTTCTGGGAAAGCAAGGAAATAGTTAATTTAGCGTTCAATTATAACATTTTTGTTGTAATAAAGTAATCCCATAATTGGTAAATTTAAAATTAGATAAATTAGTTATACTTTATAGTATAAACCACAAACTTATTTTATATTATTGTAATACACCCAAAAACCAATTATTTGTAGTTTATTAGGTAATAACTTATCCCTAAATATATAAATTACAAACACACAGCGAATCCTTAAAAGCTCTTAAATATGTAGCGAGGCCATTTGAAGGAGTTTTTTCAGCCATTTGTTAGTTGAATTTATATTTTATGCCATATATGATAATTAATAAAAAAGGGATATAGAGGGTTCTAGTCTATATTTCTATATTTTTCGTTTCACCTTTTAAGCAATTTCCAGCATATGTCCAACCTTCTTCAGTTTGCATGAATGTTGGATATACACATTCTCTTTTTCCGTCAATATATACTTTAATAGGTTGCATTACCTGGATTATATCATTTTCACATACTACAGGTAATGAACGAAGGAAGTAAGCAATCATTTGAAAATCAACTAAATCTCCAACTTCTAGATAGTCGTTTATATCTCCTTCCCATGCTTGATATGTTTTAACTTTCTTCATTTTTATCAGCCCCTATTATATTAATTTTTTAATATCTACGTTATATAAAGATATTTTTACTTCTTTATTCTCATAGCTATTGTATCAAATAATTTCCCATCCTGTATATGCTTTTTTAGAATATTTATAATATCCTTTTAATGAATAAATGTTTATTCTTATGAAAGTTGCAATTGAGGCAAATGTGAAGTTAATAATATATCTTTTGAGCTTAATATTATCGATGTGTCAAAGAGATTAAAGTGCACTTAGTGTGGGCAGACTAAGTTTAATATTTAAAACATTACATACATTTGATTTGAGATGTTAAAAGTATTATGGAGGAGTAGAGATTATGACATTGAATTTTTTGGGAAGAGGTTCGGCATTTAATATAAAAGAAGGAAATAATTCGGCTTATATAAAAGAAAATAATAAATTAATACTACTGGATTGTGGGGAAAGTGTTTTTGAAAAAATAGTTAGTGAAAACTTGTTAGAAGATATTAGAGATGTTCATGTGTTAATTACTCACCTTGATTCAGACCATGTAGGTAGTTTAAGTAGTTTAATTTATTATACCAGATATATGAAGCAAATAGTGAGCAATGTTTATTTTCCTAATAATGATTTATATAATTTATTGAAAATACAAGGACATATGGAAGGACAAGATTATAAATTCAATTATATAGATGTTGATACAAATACTTTTAGTGAATTTGGTGATATTAGGCCAATAAAAGTAGAACATATAGAAACGTTAAATTGTTTTGGTTATTTATTGTATGTAAAAGGTAAATTGATTTGGTATAGTGGTGATTGTAAAAATGTTTCGAATATTATTAATGAATATGAAATTGATGAATTTTACCAAGATACCTGTTTGGCTGATTATGAAGGGAACATTCATACATCATTAAGGATATTGTGTGAAAGTATTCCAAAACATAAAAGGAGCAAAATATATTGTATGCATATTGATTGTGAGGAGCTAATTAAAAAAGCAAAACATGAAGGGTTTAACATTGTTGAAATAAGTTAAATTGCAATTAGGGTGTCTATTTTTATTTAAATTTATTTACATATATTGCAAAATAATATATTATATATTTATAAGATTAATCTCCTTAATTGATTATTTTTTACAAACCAATATAATTCAATAAAAGCCCTGGCAATTCCAGAGCTTTTATTAATTAAGGTAAAACATAATGAGTAAGTAAGATATTAAAGTATTATTATGAGTATTAACACATTAATTATTATACCCAATTTACCATATTTTATATTTATTTTCTAAATTGTCTTTTACATCCTTAACCAAATTAACTATATTCATGTAAGCCTGCTGGGTTCCTTTGGTCACAATAGGTCTACCAAAGTTTACCCAATGCAATTTTCTTGAAGTATATCCACCTATATTCATAAGGAAATTAACGGTTGGCTTAGTATCTACAATAAGAAGTTCATTATTGCTCCCGTGTAAAATAGAGTACATATCTTCAATGGCACGTACAACTAAATTTGGATTATACTTTCTGGCTAAAGTGTAGACTTTTGCATTAAACTCATCTTCTCCAATATACATCAACCTTCCAATTTGATCTTTTTCAATTTTATCAAAAGTTGGCAAACTAAGTAATTCCTTTTTATTTGGAATTCTATCCACTGGTAATTTGTTAATATGTATATTAGCTGCTACTGATGTAGAGTGAGCTCCTCCTACATCATGGTATATAACTATCATATTATTACACCTACTTTTACAACGGATTTTATAAATATATAGTGTGCTTACAGTAAATACCTTTATTGTGAATTAAGTATAAATAGTTTTTGTCTCCGAAATACTTTTTTAATTTTATATTCTTCTCCTTTGAATAAACAGTTTATTACCTAAATTAAAGACAAATTATTTCAATTACTTGTGAAAAGCGGTTAAAATTTTGGTAAATCCTTTAAATTTTTAACATCCATAATATCAGGATCTGCTACTAAATATTCTCATCCATCTATACCTTTAACTACACCAACTCCCTCAATTATATGCTCTCTTGCCATCATTATGGCATGATTTAATGGAAGTACTTCACCATTTTCAAGCAAGACGTCCGTGATTTTTCCGTCATGATTTTTCTTTATCTTAATAATTTTTGAATTTTTCATTATGCAGTCCTCCTCTTATAATATGGTTATACTCATTCAGATATATTTTAATAAAAAACTCAATTATTTATGCAGAATTTTTATTAACTAATAGAAATTTTTTTCATAAAAGAACATATTTACTTGATGTGAAAACCTGGTGATGTAAATGGAGACAGTATATTTAACTTTTAGTGAATTGACATATCAACTCAGCAATTATATGATAGTGTTAAGCATATGGGTTAAAGTAATATGTTCATCAATTAAAATTATATCTGGGCTAAAAATCTGAAAAGAAAGGTATCAGGAGCAAAGACTGAAGAGAAGATAGTTGCTGCCAATATTGATATAGTTTTTATTTGTATGTCTCTAAATAAGGATTTCAATGTCAGTAGATTAGAACGATATATTTCAATTGCTTGGGATAGTATGGCAACACCGGTAGTAGTATTAACAAAATCAGATTTATGCAATGATGTTGAGAGTAAGATTTTAGAAGTTGAATCTATTGCCATTGGTATAGACATACTAGTTACAAGTGGTGTATTAGAAGGTGGATATTTAGCTGTAAAAAAATACATTACAAATGGTAAAACTATAGCTTTTATTGGTTCATCAGGCGTTGGTAAGTCTACTCTTATTAATAAGCTTATAGGTAATAAGTTCTTAAAAACAAATGATATAAGAAATGATGATAAAGGCAGGCACACTACTACTCACAGGGAATTGATTTTAGTTCCTGATGCTGGAGTTGTAATAGATACCCCTGGAATGAGAGAATTAGGTATAATAAGTGCAGATTTAGATAAATCTTTTAGTGATATAGAAGAAATAGCTAAAAGGTGCAAGTTTTCAGATTGTCAACATGAAAGTGAACCTAAATGTGCTGTTAAAGAGGCTATAGAAGAAGGTCATCTTGATATAGCGCGTTTGGAAAACTATAAAAAACTTCAAAGAGAGTTACGGTACAGTGAACTTAATTCAAAAGAACTGGAAAGAGAAAAGATAAACAAAACAAAATGTTTGGCAGCGTGGGAGCTATGAAAGAAGCCCGAAAATTTATTAAAGGTAATAATAGAAAACGATGTAAATGAGAAGTAATATAGGAAAGGAGTGTAAGAATTATGGAGATAAAAGGGCCTAACGGATTTCAAAAATCACTAGAAGATATGGCAAAAGAAATTGAAGAGTTAGAAAATAAATTAGATGTATCATTTGATAAGTTGTTTAATGAAAGTTTTATGCAGCAGTATACATCTTATAAAACTTGGGATGAGTTATTAAATAAGAGTGACTTTGGAGTAAAAAATACTGAGGACTTCAAAAAGATTCCAAATAAAAAATTAAACAGATATATTAGGAAAGTAACCTCTTTTAAAAATTGGGAAGATATGCTTAATAAAGCTACTGAAATTTATATGTATAAACAAATAGGAATTTAATTTGTTATTTATATAGAAATATAGTTAACGTGAGTTTAATAAAAAGTCTTAATAATTTTAATGATTATGGGCTTTAAGTATAATTTAAACTCACGTTATAGTAATGACTGTAATTTTTCAAATAACTCGGTATGCTTTTTCTTTAGATTAATTATTTTAAAATTATTATCAACAAAAGTGTGCAGTGTGCTTCCTTTTGCAATTTCTTTTTGTTCATTTTCTCTAATAACTGAATAGCTAAATTTTGCTTTAACGGGTGTTAATTCTTTAATCCAGGTCTTTATTATTAGTTCATCTTCATATTTTGCGCCCTGTATGTATCTGCAATTGCTTTCAATTAAAGGAAACATTATGCCGTTTTGTTCTATTTTTGAATAACTTATACCAATATTTTTTATAAATTGTGTTCTAGCCTCTTCAAAGTATATATAATAATTAGAATGATGCACTATACCCATTTTGTCAGTTTCTACATATCTAACAATCACTTTTGTCTCACTTATATACAAGATTCACATGTCCTTTCTGTGGTAGAATTATTATATAATATTATAACATTTATTATTATTGAAATGAAAAGAATCTGGTAAGTTTATATGATTTATTGTCACATTCCAATGAGTTTTTAAAATTATTTTATTAAAAGTAATAAAGTACCGATGACAATTATGATCAATCCACAAAATGACTTTTTTGTGAGCTTTTCTTTTAAAATAAAATATGAAAATACAATTGAAATAACAATACTTAATTTATCTATAGGTACAACTACACTTGCAAAACCTTTTTGTAGAGCCCTGTAATAACAAAGCCATGAAGCTCCTGTTGTAATTCCTGAAAAGCAAATAAATAGGAAGCTTCTTTTATCAATGTTTTTAATTTCATTTTGTTTTTTCGACACAAAAACTACTATCCACGCCATAATTAATACAATAATGGTTCTAATTGCAGTTCCTAAATTCGATTCGATTCCGATAATTCCTATTTTTCCAAGAATTGAAGTCAAGCTTGCAAATATTGCTGACAACACAGCATAAAATAACCATCTTCTATCTATGATTTCTTCGTTTTCCATTTTATTTTTAGCTATCATCATGTATGTGCCTACTCCTATAGCACACATACCAATGAATTTTATCCAAGTAATCTTTTCATCTAATAAAATAAAAGCCAAAATCATAGTCAATACTGTACTTGATTTATCAATTGGTGTTACTTTATTTACATTTCCAAGCTGAAGAGCTTTAAAATAACAAAGCCAGGAAGCTCCTGTTGCCAATCCTGACAATATCAAAAAAAGCAAGCTTTGTCCACTTATTTGATAAATCATATTTTGGGAACCAACAATAAGAACCATGAGCCATGAAAAAATCAATATAACAATAGTCCTGATTGCAGTTGCCAGATTGGAATCTGTTTTTTTTATTCCGATCTTAGCTAAAATAGCTGTAATCCCAGCAAAAAATGCTGAACCAAATGCAAATAATATCCACATTAAAATTTCCTTCTCCCTCATATTCAGCTTTATATCCTAATAAAGGTTACTAAGTAATGAAATTTTTATTACTATGCATAGAAAATCGTGTACAGTTTTCCTATTAAAGTGCATAAATTTTCATTTTTTAATTTTTGATATATATTATTTCTAAGTGGATTCAAACTTAGAATTTTGTCGCAAATACCAGAATACTTTAAACTCCAGTTTTTCAACTTCTCTCTGCTGTTTATAACTGATACGTAGTGTGGCATTATCAGGAATTTCTATATCTTTGTCCAGTTCTTTCAGAATTGATTTTATATTGCAGCTGTGCTCTTTCAATGTTTTTAGAGTTTCATCAATTTTGTCAAACAGAGCAGTAGGCTCACCTGGAATATCCTCTGAAATCATGTATCGTTCACTTTGATTTATGTAATCAATAGAATCTCCAGACGCAATCCAGTTTATCAGTGCCTGTCTGTTAAATCGCCATTCACGCCCGATTTTTCTTGCAGGAACATGTTCTTCACGCAATAATTTGATTAAAGTTTTTTCGCTGACTCCTAAAAAGTCAATAGCCTGTTCAAGGGTTAATATATCGTTCTCCAAAATGTGACACCTCTCCTTTATTACATTTTAATAACATTGTATTATTGTTTAATAACTGTGTCAATATAAACTGAATTTAATATAAATATAACTGAATTTAAGTGACATATAATATTAAAATAATTGATAGTTTTTGTATTGAAGCTTTGCTAAGGTTCCTTTTTTATATTTAAAATATAGATTTAAATATAACCCCATATGGAGTAATCTTTTTTGATCAGTTGATTATTACATATTCAAAAAAAATATAAATTGAGTAAATAAGGAGTTAGGTTTGCAACTTAACTTATTATTTATCGTGTAATTAATAGAAGTGAAAATTAAAATACCAATGTAGATTACATTAAAACTTAATAAGTTTTTTAGCATTTAATTCTATTTATTATTTTTTATATTGCCGCAGTAGTTGTTACATTTATTAAAGAAAAAAGAAATGGAGGCAACAACAAAGATGATGTCCTTAATACAAAAACTTGATAATTATATCTTATATGCTATTAAGAAGTATGTACAAAATAAATATTTAGACATATTAATGACCATAATAACAGCCATGGGGAACTTAGGGCTTATTTGGATTATCATCGCTGTTGCTTTATTATTAGACAAACCATATAGGTTAATTGGATATATAGTAATATTCACATTGGTTGTAAGTACAATTGTTGGAGAAGGAATAATCAAACACATAGTAAGACGAGTTAGACCTTGTAATCAGCAAGATAATGTTAGTCTTTTAATTAGAAAGCCAATATCTTATTCTTTTCCCTCAGGACATACTGTATCTTCTTTTGCTGCTGCAGAAGTGTTGTCCATGTATTTTACTCAATATAAATTGACATTTATAGCAATAGCATTTTTGATAGCTTTATCAAGATTATATTTGTATGTGCATTACCCAAGTGACATTATAGCAGGTATCATAGTTGGAATATTATGTTCAAGGTTAATATTTATAGTTTTATAATATAAACTGTCAAAATTAATCTATAAGTGTGTTATGAACATGAATTGAATTTAGGAGGAATCAAAATGTCAATAGTACAAGCAATTATTTACGGTGTTATTCAGGGAATAGGGGAATTTTTACCTATATCTAGTTCGGCTCATTTAATAGCTATTCCGCAAGTATTTGGATGGGAAGATCCCGGCCTTGCATTTGATGTGGCACTACATCTTGGAACCCTTGTTGCGGTAATCGCGTTTTTTTGGAGGGATTGGGTTAATTTAATTTATTCCGGTATTACAAATCCAAAGTCTAAAGATGGTAAATTATTTTGGCTTATAGTAATTGCTGCCATACCTGGAGCTATAATAGGAAAACTATTTGAAAAACAAGCTGAAACTGCCTTTAGAAATCTTGGCCTTATAGGTACTATGCTTATTATAATGGGTATAATATTATACATTGCGAATAGAAAATATAATAGTAAGGTAAAGGTTGAAGATATAGACTTTAAAAGAAGTTTTTTTATAGGCTTATCGCAAGCTTTAGCTATTATACCTGGAGTATCTCGCTCAGGAATCACTATGACAACTGGATTGTTTTCTGGTCTTTCAAGGGAAGATGCAGCTAGATTTTCATTTCTTCTTTCTACACCAATTGTCTTAGGAGCTGGATTACTTAAACTAAAAGATTTAGTACATACTCCAATTAGCAATATGCCATCATTTTCTATAGCCATTTTAACATCTGCTGTGATTGGATTCTTAAGTATCAAATTTTTATTAGATTATCTAAAAAATAAGGGGTTTGGTATATTTATAATTTATAGAATTATAGCAGGATGGACTTTTATAATTATTTACTTTTTAAGAAAATAAAAAAATAAATGTAGAAACTGCTAAATTTTAGATTCATGGTAATCTTTGTTTTTTCAAAAGGCGGTGACATATGGATGATAACAAATTAATTAAAAAGTGCCAGGTAGGGGATAAGGAAGCTTTTCAGGAGCTTATAAGTAAATATCATCCTTTTGTATATAAATTTCTTATTAGAATTGCAGAAAATGAAGAGGTGGCTGAAGATATAACCCAAGAGGCCTTTTTAAAGATTATAAAAAATATCGAAAAATTTAATGTTTATGGGAAAGCAAAATTTTCAACGTATATAATTACTATATCTAAAAATTGTTATATTGATTATTTAAGAAAGGAAAAAAAATTTTTACAGGACGTAGGGATAGATGAAAATATAAATATAGAAGATATTAATGTAAACATAGAGAACTTAGTAATAGACAAAATATATAGTGAAGCAATTATAAAGGAACTAAAAAGTTTATCAGAAGGGCAAAAACTAGCAATAAAAATGAAATATATTGAGGGATTAACACTTAAAGAAATTGGAAATAAATTAGAAATTGAAACTAAAACTGTAAAGAGTAGAATTCATAATGGTATAGTAAAACTTAGAAAAATATTTGAAGTAGGTGATAAGTATGAAGGAGATAAATAAGAGAGATACATCAATACTTCTAGCAACATTAGATAGAGATATCGATATGAAATGTATGGAATTAAAAGAAAAACAAAGACAAATAAGGCTAAAAAATATATTTTTTTTAAGCTGTATATTTATATTACTATCATTTTTAATGCAGATATTTTTTAAATTATTTAATGTGAACTTTATAGCTGTAATTATAGTTTATCAGACATTAGCTTCAATCCTTTTTATACCGTTTATACCTAATTTGAGTAAGGGGGTAGTATTAAAATGAAAAAACTAGAGGAATTTATAAATCGTTTAAATTTCAAAATTGCAGCTAGGATTTATTTGATTGTTTCGGCCGTACTTTTAACCTTATGCATTGCTGCAATGGCCTATTTAACAAGAGACAAGATTTGTGTAGCAATTGATTATGAAAAGCTTTCTAATACTTTTGAAAAACAAGGATTAAATAGTAATGTGAATTCTCAGCTAAAGAAATTAAATTCTGACTCCAAGGACATAGTAAATATATTTATTCTGGACAAAAATAATAATATTGTTTTTAAAGTTAATAATAATCTTATAGGCAATAATACTAAAGTATTATTAACATCATATGAATCAAATAGGAAATATATTCAAGATAATATAAACAAAAATGTACTTTATAGAATAGTTAGAGAAGAAAATATTCTTTTAAACAAGGATTATATTCAAAATGATGAAAAATTCAAAAATGATATTGATGAAGAATTTTATTACGAAGGAGATCTAGGTTCTAAAGATATTTACTTGATCAATTATATAGCTAATAGAAGTAATAAAAACAAAATATTTATAATCAGAACAGCGGCCCCAATACCTTATGCAGAGAGAACATTAGAGATTACGGGAGCTTTAGTTAGTCTTATATTTATCATCTATTGGATTGGTCTGGCGCTATGGGTGTATAAAGATGCTAATGCTAAAAGAAATAATCCTGCTTTGTGGGGAGGACTAGTGTTATTGACAAATCTAGTTGGGTTAATTATTTACTTTATGTATAAACAGAATAATATAATATGTTATAAGTGTGGAGTTATACAAAATAGGGAAAATATATTTTGTAGTTATTGTGGCACAAAAATAAATGAACAGTGTAACCATTGTGGCAATATTTTAAATAAAGGTGAAAATTACTGCAGCAAATGCGGCGAAAAATTGTAATAAATGCTGGAAAACATAAAAAAAGAATTAGGCTTTGCAATCTGATTCTTTTTTACGTGTAATATATGAAAGTAATAAAAACGGAGTGAACAAATGACAATAAAACACTGTTATTTGACAACAGGGGATAATTTTTCATTATTAGTATAGTGTTAGCTTTCTAAGGGGGAGATTGCTATAACTCAGTGGATATTTTATGGTGCTGGAATTATGTTTTTAAGTATGTTCTTAATATCTGTTTTGGCTAAGCCAATAGTTTTTAGACGAAAACCACCGGCTGGTATTGTATATGGTTTAGCTGCTGCTATATGTTTTCTTTTATTTTTTATATTTCAATATGTGGATTACAGCTCACAACAGGCATATTTTAAAGATCAGATTGAAAGACTTACTACTTCAAATTGGCAGCCACCCCGAGTAAGTGGCAATGTAACGGCTGTAAATTCTACTACTGCTAATTCAACTGGTACTCATTATATCAATATACCTATGCCTCAGAATCAAAATTTAAAAGATGCTCTTACAGCTTTACAGAATGACCTTAATACTTTGCAAAATGGTATTAACTCGGGAAAGACAACTGCAAAACAACTGGTTAATAATCAAATAACTGCTTTTTTAGATAATTATGGTCCTATCCAAAATTCTACAATAAATTTAACTGTTATGGGTTTACCGGGGACAAGTGTTACACCGGGAACAAATGTCACAGTTGTATGTCATTATGATAAAACAGATAGTACATACACAGGTACAATTGCAAGTAATGGGAGAGCAGTTATTCCAATTAAGATAGGAAAAGCTACACCTGGATATCAAGTAAATGTAGATGTAACCGCAGGAAATGCTAATACACGAACTTCATTTAGAGTACAATAAAGATATAGATAATATAAACATATATGTATGTAAGGAGGAAATAGCACGGGATTGAAAGGTATTACTATTGAAAAACATGACAAGATAGCTTATTCTATAGTTGGAAAGGAAGAAATAGATATGGCTAAAAACACAAAAGGGGAACAATCTAAGAATAAGTTAATTAAATGTGCCGCAAAGTTATTTCTACAGAATGGATATAATGCCACTGGAATTAATGATATTTTAACACGTACAGGACTGCCAAAAGGATCTTTTTATTTTCATTTTTCAAGTAAAAAGGACCTGGCAATTAGTGTTTCAACTTATTTTGAAAAAAACATAGAAAAATGGATATCAAAAGCTGCTGAAGGGAAAGTATGGGAAGATTTTGTAACAGATTTATTAGAACAAATGATTGAAGCAGCAAAGAATAATAAACATTTTGGATGTCCTTTTGCTGTATTAGGATTGGAGGCTGCTTTTTCTCAACCCGATATGGCAGAATATTATTTTAAATCTATGAAGAAAATGATAGATATATTCACCAGGGTTTTTGAATTTTCTGGAATCTCTTCTGATAGGGCATGTATTATTGCAAATCGTGCCTTTGCTATGTATGAAGGATATCTAGTATATTACAGAATAAGTAAAGACATAAACATATTAAAAATTATGCAGAATGATCTTATAGCACTCTATAAAGATTATAAACAGGCGGAAGCATGATGGGCAAAAATGGTAAATAGCCATAAGGTATTTTAAATACCTTATGGCTATAATTTATTTAACATTGATAGTGTGGAGAGTTTTCAACATAATAATACATTATTTAAAATAGTGAAATTAGATATTTAGGATATTAAAGAATGTCATAATTGTGAGAAAATAAAAGCATTTTCAAGAAATATTAAATAATTGTGAACAGTGGCGCTTGTGTATTATTGATAAATATGAGTTTATTTGATACAATGTTAACAATATGATTAATTTTTATAATTAATTTTTATACTTTTAGCAATATTATTATGAGAGGAGTGTTGTTTTAATGGAAGGATTTGTTAATGCTTTGAACAGTATAGACAGCCTTTTATGGGGTGTGCCCATGATTGTCGTACTTTTTGGGACACATATTTTCTTTACTTTCAGAACTGGATTTATCCAAAAAAAAGTATTTACAGGAATTAAATTATCTGTTACTAAAGATCCTGATGGTGAAGGAGATGTATCTCAATTTGGTGCCCTTAGTACTGCTTTAGCAGCCACTATAGGTACAGGTAACATAATTGGTGTTGCAACAGCAGTAACTTTAGGGGGGCCTGGTGCTGTGCTTTGGATGTGGTTTACAGGTGTGTTTGGTATAGCTACGAAATACGCCGAATCTCTTATATCTGTAAAATATAGAGTGAAAACTGAAGATGGAACTATGCTTGGGGGAGCTATGTATGCCCTTGAAAAAGGACTTAAAATGAAATGGCTCGGGGTAATTTTTTGTATATTTACTGCTTTAGCTGCTTTTGGAATAGGGTGTTCTACTCAGACAAATGCAGTTGCATCAACTTTACATAATAGCTTTGGAATTCCTACATGGATTTCAGGAATTGTAATTGCTATTTTTGTAGGTGCTGTTGTTATTGGGGGGGTACAATCTATTACTAAAGTATGTGAAAAGTTAGTACCCTTTATGGCTATATTTTATGTACTAGGATGTTTAATTATTTTAGTAATGAATGCAGACGTTTTAGGACAAACAGTTGTTACTATAGTTAAAGCAGCGTTTTCTCCACAGGCTGCAGGAGGTGGGTTTATAGGATCTACTGTTGCCATTGCCTGCCGTTATGGTGCTGCAAGAGGTTTATTTTCCAATGAGTCAGGTATGGGTTCTGCTCCTATTGTAGCAGCTGCTGCTAAAACTAAAAATCCTGTGAGACAGGCCCTTGTGTCTATGACAGGTACTTTTTGGGATACAGTAGTAATATGCTTAATGACAGGACTTGTAATTGTAAGCAGCGTAATTAAGAATCCTGCTATTGATACAAAGACTTCTTCCCTACTTACAAGTGCTGCTTGGGATCAAATTCCTGTAATAGGCCCGATTATAATAGCCATCGCATTAGCTATATTTGCACTTTCTACAGTACTAGGATGGTCTTATTACGGAGAGAGAGCTGCTGAATATTTATTTGGTAAGAAGGTTATTAAACCTTACAGAGTCGCATGGGTAATAGTAGCCTTAATAGGTACACTTGTAAGTCTTGATCTTGTATGGACAATTGCAGATATATTGAATGCATTGATGGTAATTCCAAATGTAATAGCAATGTTTTTTCTCAGTGGAGTTATTGCAGCTGAAACCAAGAAGTATGTTAACAATCTTGATTTGCCTTCAGAAGATAAGGAAAAGGTATCTTAATTTAAATGTTATTTAGGGAAACCAATATTTTTATAGAAATTTAGAATAAATTGTAATATGATATTGGATTGTATTGCAGATATTGATTAAGATTATTATATATTTGCGGAAAATTTTTGAATATGTTATTGTTATTATTGTAGGCATAACATATGTGCATAATAGAATACTGACTATATAATTTCGGTTGAACAAATTTTAATTTGATTTCAAGATAAATATGACTTTTAGGGTGGAAAGTCCTTTATAGGACTTTCCATTATTTTTTTAAATTTAGGAGGTAGCTATGGAAAAAGCATTGTTAAATATTGTATTGATACTTGTATTTACAAAAATAGGAGGAATAATAAGCAGAAGGATGAAAATGCCGGAAGTGTTGGGGGCATTAATTGCAGGTGTGATACTTGGACCGGTTGTATTAAATATTGTACAGTATGATGATAATATAAAATTGCTTTCAAACCTTGGAGTAATTTTACTTATGTTTCTTGCGGGACTGGAGACTAATGTAGAAGAATTTAAACAAGCTGGATTGTCATCATTTATAATTGCAGTGGGGGGGATAATACTTCCTCTTGTTTTGGGGACTTTAGGGGCGTATATGTTTTTCAGTGATTTTTGGGAGAATATATTTGTAGGAGTTATATTGACTGCCACTAGCGTGAGTATTACAGCAGAAACTCTTAAAGAACTTGGAAAACTAAATACAAGAGCAGGCATAAATATTCTTGGAGCAGCAGTAATAGATGATATTCTTGGGCTTATACTTATATCTATAGTCCTTGCAGTAGCGCAAACCTCCGGTTCAAATACTGAGGTTTCAAGTACATTGTCAATTGTATATGTATTTGTAAAAGTAATCTTATTTTGTGTAGCTTCTATAATTGCAGTGGCATATATGCCAAAGTATATGAATAAATTCAAGAATTATATAAAACCGGGAAGAGAATTTCTTACATTTTCTATAGCATTTGCCGTACTTATAGCATATATTGCTGAAATTTTAGGTATAGCAGCTATTACAGGAGCATATATAGCTGGACTCATACTTTCATCATTTGTTCATAGAGAATATTTAGAGAGAAATGTAAAAGCAATCTCATCAGGTTTTTTATCTCTTATATTTTTTGCAAGTGTTGGAATTGAAGCAAATTTGCAAGGACTAACTTTAGAGGTAGTTCTTATTACTCTAGTTATGTTTGTCATAGCAGTTATTGGCAAGGTAATAGGATGTGGTGCTGCTGCAAGACTTATGAAGATGAGTAGAAGTGAATCCCGGCAGATTGGAGCTGGTATGATCTCAAGAGGGGAAGTAGCAATTATTACTGCAAATATAGGCCTTCAAAAGGGGATAATTTCAGAGGAAATATTTCTTCCAACTTTAATTGTTGTGATATTGACTACGATTATAACACCTATTCTACTCAAATTATCTTTTTCTCATAAAAGAATGGCTAAATTGAATTGAAGCGTTACATATGAACGGCTGCTGTGTGCAAAGTATGGAATTATTGATTGTGGATAACTATTTGGGCAGTGATATCATCACTTCTTGAATAGTTATTTTATATATAAATGTTATAAGAAATAATTGGATTAATTTTTGTGAAAACTATTAGATATTGATTTAATGTTATATTGTATTGATTTATTTGTTATAATTACAATGTAGGAAAGATTTTTTAAAGGTGGAGATAATTAAATGATTAAAATTCCAGAAAAAATAAATATGGCCAATTTGCCAACTAAAATAGAGAAGATGGAAAAATTATCGAAGAAACTCGGTGGACCAGATATATACATAAAACGGGACGACCAGACAGGAACAGAGATTTCTGGGAATAAAATAAGAAAGTTAGAATTTTCTGCAGCAGAAGCTTTGAATAAAGGATGTGATACATTAATTACTTGTGGTGGAATTCAGTCAAATCATTGTAGAGCCACTGCAGCAGTGGCTGTAAAACTCGGTTTTAAGTGTTGTCTGCTCCTAAATGGTAGTAATGATGCAGAAGTCGATGGAAATCTTTTATTGGATAAGCTTTTAGGAGCTGAAATTTATTTTGTTTCTCAAAAAGAATATGAAAATAGAAGAATGGAAGTTATGAAAGAAATTAAAACCAATATGGAAAATAAGGGGCTGAAGCCTTATATTATTCCAGAGGGTGCATCAAATGGAATAGGAGGTTTTGGTTATTATAAAGCTATAGAGGAAATAATGCTCCAGGAAAGAGAAATGGAAGTACATTTTGATGGAATCGTTATTGCTGCAGGTTCTGGAGGAACCTATTCAGGACTGTTATTAGGCAGCAGAATATTAAATTATGATGCTAAAATTTATGGAGTTAACGTATGCCAGAATGAGAAATATTTTAAGGATAGGATTTATGAAATATTACATGATAGTATGAAATATATTGATGTGAACCTTAATTTTTCAAAGGATGAAATAAATATCATAGATGGATATGTAGGTAGAGGATATGCCTTGAGCCGTGAAGAGGAACTGGAATTTATTAAGGAACTTGCAAAGTTAGAAGGGATAATATTGGATCCTGTATATACAGGTAAAGCAATGTATGGATTGGTCCAGGAAATTAAAAAAAGGAAATTCAGTGAATATAAAAATTTATTATTTATCCATACTGGAGGAATATTTGGAATATTTCCTCAAAGATCTCAGTTTAGAGTTTAATTTGTGAGCCATATTTGAATAAATAGAAAGGCAACTTTTGACAAATTGGCAGGGACATAGGATAATAGTAAATATGCCATATAATTCTGGAAATCATATATTAAAAGATATCGGATAAAACTATAAAGCTATGAAAGTGGGTTATTGTAAGATGAATCGCTATAAGGCAACAATAATATTGATTATAGTTACCATTGGATATTTAATAACTTGTCCTTTTTATAAGACTTTTTGGGGCGGATTAATAAGCAGTGCATTTTGTGCTTCCATGATTGGAGGCTTCGCTGACTGGTATGGTATTATTGCATTATTTAAAAAACCTCTTGGAATTCCTTTTAAAACAGAGATAATACCTAGAAATAGAGAAAAAATACTCGATGGATTGGTTAATATGGTTACGGAAGAATTATTGTCTAGGGAATATTTAAAAAATTTTTTATTGGAATATGATACTTCTAAACCTATTTTGAAATTTTTATTTGAAGATAATGGGGATAAGGATATCAAAAAGATAGTTGGATTAATAGTAGAAGAAAGTTTAACTGGGGGTAATAGAGGTATAAATTCCAATTCACTTATAAATAGATTGATGGAGTTTAATTTATGGAAAGCCATAATTTCTTCTTTGCAGATTTCTCTTACAAAAGGCGGTGGAGATAAAGTTATTAATTTTATAATTGAGGAAATACAAACAATTATAAAGACGGAAAAGGCTAGTAAGATACTTGAGGAACTTGTTAGTAAAACAAAGGTGTCTTATGAAAGAGGTGCTAGAAGAAGGGCAATAGTGAATACAGTGGTATTAGACTTTATACTTAATTTATCTCCAGATAAAATTGCTGTAATAATTCAAAAAGATCTGGTTCAATATTTAAATAATATTAAGAATTTGGATAATGAGGAAAGAATTAAATTTAAGAAATGGATTGTTATTAAACTAAATAATATAGTTTCAGATGAGGATATGGAAGAAAAATTTAAAGCTTGGAAAATAAACGGATTTAAAGATATTGGTATTGACCATTATACAGGAGAACAATTCAAAGAAAATAAAATAATAAAAAGTTTTACGGGTGAAATAGAAAATGAAATTTACAGTTTTATTTGTAAATTTAGAGATAATATAGATATGCAGAAAAAAGTAGATGTTTATTTAAAAACATTGCTAAATAAATTTATTGATAATTTTCATAATAGCATAGGTGAGGTTATAAAGGAAAATTTAAATAAATATTCAAATGATATGCTCATAGAATTAATTGAATCAAAAGCAGGCAATGATCTGCAGCTGATTAGAATCAATGGTTCTGTAGTGGGTGGCCTGGTAGGGGTTCTGTTTTTTCTTTTAAATAATATATTTTAAGTATTTAATTGTTTTGTGTTGATTTTTACATATCTTAAATAGGAGAAATAAGATGAGAAACAAGAAAATAGCAGATGTGCTTTTAATAATTTTATCTATTGCTTTTTGTATAAGTGTTTTTTTAAAAATACATTTTCATAATAATTTTTATGTGAGAATGATAGGCTTTGTTATAGAAGCGGCTTTAGTAGGAGGCATTGCCGATTGGTTTGCTGTAACTGCACTGTTTAAAAAGCCTTTGGGATTTTCATGGCATACTGCCGTAATACCTAGAAATAGGGTTAAAGTGGTGGAGCAAATAGTTAATGTAGTAGAAAATGAACTTTTAAGCAAAAAAATATTAAAAGAAAAAATAGATGAATTAAATATAATTGATAGTATAATTGAATTTATTGAGAATAGTGCTAAAAATAAGACAGTTTTTTATAGACAATCAAAAGATTTTGTTGAAGATATTATGGGGCGTATTGATTCAAGTAATGTGACCTCATTTATTGAAGAAAATTTTAGACATAAATTGAAAGAATGTAATCTATGTTTGTGCCTCAGCAGTGTGCTTAAGTTTGCTGTAGAAGATAAACATTGCAAAATAATATTTAAATCTATAGTGGAAGAAGTAATTATAAAAATAGATGAGGAAAAAGTAAATAAAGAAATTAGTAAAATTATAGATAAACTTGTGGAAGATAATGTAAACAAAGTAAAAGGATTTAAAAAAGTTCTCATGGAATTTGCTCTAGGGTTAGGTAAGGGAACTAATACTATAAATGTAGGTGATATTGCTTCTTCAATTCAGGAACAGATAATAGAAATGCTTTATGGATTAAAAGATGAAGAGGAATTAGTTCATATTGAATTCTTAAATAAAATTCAAATCTTAATAGGAAAACTTAAAGATGATGAAGAATTAATAAATAGTATTGAAAAGTGGAAGCAAAAAACTATAGCAAAAATTGAGGTACAGGATGAATTGCAAAGAATGGTAACAGGTATTTCTTATATTTTTAAAAATGAATCTGATGAAAAAATTCAATCTGATATGGATAATTTGATGCCTTTAATTAAATGGGCAAAAAATGAACTTCATAATTATTGGAATCACCTTAAAAGTGACAATAAATTTAAAAGTACAGTGAATGATTACATAAAAGAATTAATTTATGATATGGTTAAATCAAGTTATGGTGTTATTGGTACTGTTATAAAAAAAGTGTTAAATAACATGACAGATGAATCATTAAATAATTTTATCCAGTTGAAAGCTGGCAATGAATTAAATTGGATACGCATTAATGGAAGTATAATTGGAGCAATTTTTGGTTTTATTGTTTTTCTTTTTATAAATCAGGTGTATTTACCTTTAATTACAAAAATATTTCATTTGTAATATTTTTAATAAAAGTATACAGTAAGTATAAACATGACAATATAGTCCTTAACAGTTTGTTATTGATAATATTGTCATTATTTTTCTAATAGAAAGGAGACATTGAATATGTCAGCAGTTGTAGGTATTGATCTAGGTACTACTAATTCAGTTATTTCTTGTGTAAAAAGAGGAAAGGTAGAAACTATACTTTTAGATGGGAAAAATACCTTTCCTTCCGTAGTATCAATTAGTAATGGGAAAATTATTACAGGATATCCAGCTAAGGCCAAGCTTATAATGGATCCTTCAAATACCGTAGGTTCAACAAAAAGGGATATGGGAAAGGACATTACGTATATTATAGGGAAGCAAAAAATGACTCCACAGGATATAGCCTGTGAGATATTAAAGGCCATAAAGGAAAAAGCAGAATTTACACTGGGAGAAGAAATCACCCAGGCAGTAATAACTACACCGGCATATTTTACATCGGAACAGAGAAAGGCAACAAAAAATGCAGCCAGGAAAGCTGGATTTAATGTACTTAGGTTAATGGCGGAACCATCTGCTGCTGCAGTAAGTTATGGTATAAATCAAAATAAGGATCAAATTATAATGGTATATGATTTAGGGGGAGGAACCTTTGATGTTTCAATAATGAAGATAAGGGGAAATAAATTTGAAGCTATTGCCATTGACGGAGATTCGAGGCTTGGGGGAGATGATTTTGATGAAAAAATATGCAGTGTTTTATATAAGAGAATAAAGGAAGATACTAAAATTGATATTGAAGCTGGAAAAGAAAGGGAGCATATGGCTGCAAGACAGAAAATCAAAGAGGCTGCTGAAAATGCTAAAATCGAGCTGTCTTCAAAGGAGAATACCTCAGTTATCATCCCTAATATTTTAAGAGATTATCATCTGGATTTTGAATTAACAAGGGATGAATATTATGATTTAATAAAACCTCTCATTGATAAAACCATAGAAAAGGTGAAAAGTGTATTAAAAGATGCCAATATGACTCCAGAAGATATTGACAGATTGATTTTAGTGGGGGGAGCTACCAAGACTCCAATAATTAGAGAGATTTTAAAAAAGGAAGTAAGAGATCCATTTACCGCACCCAATGTAGATGAAGTAGTATCCAATGGAGCTGCCATATTAGCTTTAAGCCTTTCAAATTCTATAGCCAGTGAAGAAAGCAGTACTATTACAGATATATTCAAAGAAGAGTTTGTGCTGGATGAAAAAGTTAATTTTAGTTATGGAGTAGCTCTTTTAAATAGCCAGAACGTACTGGAATTTTGTCCGGTTGTTCATAAAAATACGTTATTGCCCTGCCAGGCAGGCTTGATTGCCTATACTGTGGATGAATATCAAAAAGTTGTTACATTTAGAGTTTTTAGGGGAGAGCATAAAGAACTGGAAAAAGATGAAGAGATAGGACAATTAAAAATTTCTATTACTAAGCCTGAAAAAGAAGAAGTAGCAGTAGGGGCCATTTTTGAGATGGATGATGATAATATAATCCATTTTACAGGAGTAGAATTGATGGAAAACAGTTATACAATGCCTATTATACGCAGTGCTTATGAAAATGATGGACAACTAGATTTAAATTTAGTTGAAGAATTAATTAGAAGTGAAAAAATTAAGTCTAAAAAAATTGATATAAAGGCCAAATCATAATTTTTGGGGAGGGGAATGAAGATGGCAGGACTAGAAATAAAGTATAGTAAATACAAATTAGGTATAGATTTAGGTACTTCAACTTCAGTAGTTTCAGTGTATGAAAATGGCAAAACCAGGGTGCTTAAAATAAATGGGAAAGAGTGCATGCCCTCTGTGGTATCATTTATTGATAAGAATACAAAACTTATAGGAGAAGAGGCCAAGGGCAGAGCTATGCTTGATCCTTCAAATACTGTAAGTTCTATTAAAAGACATATGGGAGAAGAGGGATATAAGCTGTCTATTTTTGAAGAAGACTATAATCCAGAGCAAATAGCTTCAGAAATTCTTTCAAAACTTGTAGATGCAGCTTATGAGCAGAAGGATTTTGAACCGGAAGGAAGTTTATATGATGTGGTAATATGTGTGCCAGCCAATTTTACAGATAATGCAAAAGTAGCCACTAAGAAGGCAGCGGAAATGGCAGGCTTAAATGTGTTGGCTCTTTTGGAAGAACCTGTAGCTGCAGCTATTATGTATGGATTTGACTCAAATAAGGATCAAAATGTTCTAGTATATGATTTAGGAGGAGGAACTTTTGATGTCTGTGTATTGAAAATACAGACCAAGAAAAATAATGCAGATAGAGATAAGTATGAGATTTTATCTAAAGAAGGCATATCAAAGCTTGGAGGAGATGATTTTGACAGAAGTATTATGGAAATTATAAATGAGGATTTCAAATTGAAAAATAAAGGCATCGATTTATTGGATATGGAAAAGGATCAGGGGATCAGCAAGAAAAAAATGAAGGCCGCAGGGCAAAAATTAAAAGAAATTGCGGAAAATGTAAAAATTGAATTGAGTTTTAAAAATAGTGCCAGTGTACTTTTCCCTAATATAATACAGACAGGAGAAGGGGAACTTTTGCATTTGGATATGGAAATCACCAGAGATACTTTTGAACAAGCTATTTCTCATCTGGTTGATAAAACCTATAAAATTGTAAAATTAGCACTTGACAATGCGAAACTTTCTATGGAAGATATTGATAAAGTAATCTTGGTGGGGGGATCCTCTTTAGTACCCTTAGTTAAAAATAGAATTAAAGAAGTTTTTAAAGTGGATCCCTATAGTGATTTTAACCCCATTACCATAGTAGCAGAAGGAGCGGCAATATTTGCAGCTTCTATGGGAACCTCTGGCGAGGGAGATGTTTTTAATATTGTAACTCATAATCTAGGTATTATGACAGAGGGTATGGAGTTTTCGAATATAATAGAAAAGGGTACAGAAATTCCTAAAAAAGCTTCTGTAGTCAGGGAAAAACAATATAAGACCCAAAAAGATGAACAGACAGAAGTTATTATATATGTATATCAATCCTCAGAGGATATAGCTTTTGTAAATGAAAAAGATGATGAAGGCAGGGAAAAGGCTGTATTTATAGGAGAGTTCAAGCTAAGTAATATTCCTCCTGCGCCAAAGGGAGAACAGAAAATAACTGTTAAATTTGAAGTGAATGAAGAAAATATTATAAAAGTAACTGCCACTGCTTTAGGTACGGATTCCAAAGAAGAAATAACTTTAAATGTAGTTAAGGAATAGAAATGTCTTAGGGCAGTTAATTATATTAATTTTAATGATTTTTGTAAAAATTTTAATATATACTTTATATTCAGGAGGGAGAGTAATAACATGCCTTATGACAGCCAAAATAGACCGGTAATTGGAATTGACCTTGGAACAACTTTCAGTTCTATTTCATTTTGGACAGGGCAGGGGGTTCAGACATATTCTCCAAGAGGAAATAATGTTTTTCAATCAGTAGTCTATTTTGATGAAAGAAGCAAGGAATTCATCTATGATACGGTGGCCTTTAACAGCGGAATTTTTGAACCTTCAAATGTTTGTATTGGTGTAAAAAGATTAATGGATAATAAAGATATAAAGATAAAATTTGGGGATAGACAATTTTCACCTATAGATATTTCTGCCATGATACTGAAATATATGTATAAAAGTGTACAGGATATGTTTCCGGAAGGAGTGTATAATGCCTCTGGAGTTGTAGTTACTGTGCCTTATTATTTTAAAGCCAATCAATTGGAAAATACTTCACAGGCGGCTAAAAAAGCAGGATTGAATCTTGTAGGTATAATTCAGGAACCCATAGCTGCTGCCCTGGCATATGGATGTATTCACAGTAGTGATAATATCAAAAGAGAAGAAACAATACTTGTTTTTGATTTAGGGGGAGGAACTTTTGATCTGACGATTTTCAGGGTAAAAGAAGACAGTGAAAATTTGATTTTTGAAGTACTTGGAATCGGAGGAGATGACAGGCTGGGAGGTATGGATTTTGATAGGGCTCTTTTAAAACATATTATACAAGCTGAAGGAATTGATTTTCAATCAGAATCCAATGAAAGATTGAGAAAAAGGGGGAAACAGGCACTTATGGCGGAAGCTATAAAAGCCAAGGAAACATTGAGCTTTACAGATAATGCCTATATGGCAGTACTCAATGTTATACCCGGAGTAAATGTGGATAGAAATTTTACAAGAGATGAATTTCAAGAGATTATGGAGGGCTATTACGAAAGAATAAGGAATATAGTTAAAAGTACGCTAAATAGAGCTAATGTAACGCCAGAGGATATCAATAAGGTTATTAAAGTTGGCGGCTCCAGTAAAATTCCCATGTTTGACAGCTTGCTAAATGATATAGTTGGAAAAGGCAAGATTTATTCAGATATTGATCCAAGTCTATGTGTTTCTCAAGGGGCAGCCATATATGCAGCATACCTTACTGGCAATTTAAATACCAGAAAGAAAATAACCATCATTCCTGTAACTGCCCATGCCCTGGGGGTTGAAGATGCTAAAGGTAAATTTGTAGTGCTCATTCATGAAAATAGAAAAACGCCTGCCAGAAAAACTCTTACTTTTTATACAGATCAGGACAATTGTACAGATGTAGATGTACAGGTTTATCAGGGAAATCATAGGATTGCAAAAGAAAATGCCCATATAGGTACAGTACATGTCTCAGGTCTTATTCCAGCACCTAAGCGTACTCTTGAGATAAATATAACCTTTGAAGTGAAGGAAAATCAAATTGTTATTGTAACTGTGGAGCAAAAGGAAAGTAAAATAAAAAAAACCGAGGTGTTGAAATTGTATTAAAATTGTAGAATCATCAATGAAGGGAGTGTAAGCTTTGTATTATGATTGTCACCATAATCCAGTTATAGGTATCGATTTTGGAACCGCATACAGTTCTGTATCAAAATGGGATGGAAAAAAAGCAGGGATATATGGAAAAATGGGGGAATATACAATACCCTCTGTAGTTTATTTTAAGCAGGGGAAATTTGATGTGGGCAATGGGGCCCTGGCAAAAGGAGTATTTTATCCTGAAAATTATATTTCAGGCGTTAAAGGAATCATAGCCTGTGGACAGGAAACTGTACTTTTAGATAATAAGGAATTTACATTAAAAGATATATGTTCTGCTATTTTTAAATATATTTATAATAATATCAAAACTACTGTACCAGAAGATAAGTTTAAATGTGGGGGAGCAGTTATTGCATTACCCTGCTATTTTCAAGATCAGCAGTGTAATATCATAAAAGAAGGGGCAAAATTGGCAGGCATTGAACTTGTTGGGACAATCCAGGAGCCTGTAGCAGCAGCTCTGGCTTATGGAATGCATTTATCTGTAAATGAAAAAAGGGAAGAAAATGTACTTGTGTTTGATTTTGGGGGAGGAAGTCTTGATATAACGGTTCTTAAGGTTTTAGAGAAAAAAGATGAAATCCAGTTCAATATATTGGCTTCAGAAGGAAATGAAAGTCTAGGGGGACTGGATTTTAATGAGGAACTTTATGATTATATACTAAAAAAAGAAAACCTTGATTTTAGTGATTACGACTATAAAATCACTAATTTATGTAGAAAAAATTTAATGGAACAGATAGTTAAGGCAAAAGAAATACTTTCCTATGATAGTGAAATAGCATATATAAAGCTTTATAATGTACCTCCGGGAAAATTTTTAGACACAACCCTCACATTAGAAGAACTAAATAAATGTATTAAACACCATATGATATCCATAAAAAATATGATTGAACATGTCATTGCTTTATCAGGAATTTCTATAAAGGATATTTATAAAATAATTAAGGCAGGGGGTTCCAGTAAAATTAAAGCAGTAGACAGTATTATAAAAGATGTCTTAGGAGAAAAAGAAACCTATGAACATATGGATTATAAGGAGGTTGTATCAAATGGGGCAGCTATTTATGCTGCTTATAAAACAAAGAGATTGTCAATAAACAAACAAATTTCCATTTTTACGCGCTATATGGAAAAATCTCTTTATTTTATATGGATGATTGACTGTTCAGGATCTATGAATATTGATAATAGGCTGGACTACGTAAAAGAGGGGATGAAGCGTGTAATATCAGAAATAGAAGGAAAATGCAGATTGGATAATATCACTTTGAATTTTGGTGTTATAAAATTTTCTGATACTGCTGTATGGAATGTAGAAATAGGAGAAAAAATAAATGACAGTATTTATGAGGATATGAATCCAGGGGGAATAACTTCTCTTGGCAGTGCAATTGACATGGTTTCCAGTGAGTTAAATAAGATTAAAATGGATTATAGAACTTTAACGCCAGTAATATTTCTAATAACTGATGGAATGCCCACAGACGACTATGAGGGAGCAGTAGAAAGGTTACTGGTTAACTCCGTGGGAAAGAATTCTTATAAGGATGTTATTGCATTAGGCAGGGATGTTTGTGAAGAGTATATGTGTAAATTTGTTGATGACATATCGAGAAAACCTAAAATAGTATTACAAAAAGAACATATAATTGAGAGCATATGTTCTCAGACTGTAAGCGGCGTAGAATATGTAAAGGATAAGTTCATGGAAAAATATAGTCAGTGTATAGAATCTCCAGGTAGGAAAATAAAGGGAGGACTTTTACTTAAAACATCTGAAAATAAATAATAAACTTCAAGGGAGGAAGTTTAATGATAGGTTTGGCCAATTTTATAAAGGGAATATTCAGCAGTGATGTTAGTACTGCAATTTTTTTCATAGAAGTTATAATGTTTTCAGTTGATATATTTCTCTATAGAATAGTTTATGGAGGACTAAAAAATATAGATGAAGGCATCTCCAAAAAATCTTTTTTTGGTATAGAAGATATGGTAGAGGGATATAAAGATATGGTAAGTAGATCAGATTATATAAACACCAGATCCTATATAGAAGCTTACTTTTCAAATTATAAATACTTATCACATAACAGGCTATTCAATAAATTAGATATTCCTGTAATAAATATTATAAGTGTAATTCATATGACCATATCTGTTTTTATTCTTATGGGAGTTCTGGGGACATTTACAGGTCTTACCATATCTTTAAATTCTCTTAGAACGGGGGAATTTACTGTAGACAATATAAGTCCTATATTGTCAGGGATGGGAGTAGCCTTTTATGCCAGTATAGTGGGTATTGCATTTTCATTAATACTTACATTTATCACAAGAGTGTTTGACGCTGAACAACTACTTATGAATATTATGGTCAAGCTTCAGAATTATATGGATAACAATCTGCGTAAAAATAATTTTCGTGAGTTCTTTGAAAAAACAGAAGCAGCTATTGAAAAGTTATCTGCTTCAAATGATAAAACTATAAATGAATTTGGAAAAACCTCAGTAGAGATTATGAATAAGTCTTTAGACACCATGGAAAAAGTTTATGAATTTGTAAAGAAGTTTTCTGATTTTCCAAAGGAATTTGAAAAATCTATGGAATACATGACAAATTTTAATAAAAAATTAAAGGAATCTGTAGAAGGGTTTGATTTGATCTTTAAAGGCTTTAGTAAACTTACAAGCACCCTCAATAAAAGTATGGATAGTTTGGATAAAAAATTTGATATTTTAGATGATTGTGTCAGGGATATTAATAAAGGTCAAAAAAAGGTGGAAAAAAGTTATGTGGATATATACGAAAAATTAGATAAACTAACCTATGATTTTTATGCTTCTCTTGATAATTTGGAGAGTCACCAAAAAAAATCTTTAGAAGAAATGAAGGATTTTTATGAGGATATAAAAGTGAAATATTATGAATTTAAAACCTATATGGCTGCCTATAATGAACAAAAAAGTGAAATATTTGCCCAGATATATAAAGATATGAAGGAGTATCAGAGCAATTATGATACTATTTTAAATAACATAGCTGACAAGATGGAATATTTTAGTGAAGGGTATAAAAAGTAACACAGCATTTTGAGCGAAGTAATATAAAGCGTGCTATGTGGGAGGAGCGGATGAAATGTTTGGCAGGTATAGTAGAATAATAAGAACATCAAAGGATGACGGGAATATATGGCGTATATTTACTGATCTCTTAAGTACCATATTGTTATTTATATTATTATTTTTTATCTATACTAATGCTGTAAAGCATGCGGAATTGGATTTGCAGCAGAAACAATTAAAAAATCTCAGGCTGCAGGTGGAAAAAGTAATAGGAGTAAGGCAAAGTATCATTGAGGATATAAGAAAATCTTTTCAAAATGCCGGGTTGGATATTAATATAGATAAGAATACAGGGGATATTGTGTTTAGCAGTGATGTACTTTTTGAATTCAATAAGGCTGATATAAGACCGGAATTTAAATCTAATCTGGACAAATTTATACCTCAATATGTTAATGTGCTTACTTCCCCTAAGTATATAAGTTCAGTTTCAGAAATAGTTATTGAAGGACATACCGATAATATAGGAGACTATAATTACAATATGGACCTATCACAGAAAAGGGCAAACAGCATAGTAAACTATATATTAAATAATAACTTTAAAAATTTAGACAGCTACAGTAAAGAGAGCCTAAAAAATATTATTACTGCAAATGGAAGATCCAAAAGTCAGCTTATTAAAAATTCTGATGGAAGTGTGAATCAGGAAAAGTCAAGAAGAGTAATATTCAAATTTAGATTAAAAGATGAAGAGTCCATTAAACAAATAGATAGTATTCTTTCAAAATAATTTTTAGCTGTTTCACAGGTAAGAGGGGAACATTAAATGAAAAAAGATGTGGAAATAGTATTGAAAAACTTAATTGAAGAGTATGGCATGGAGCTTTGCAGTAACAAAATAAAGTTGATGGGGCTTTTAATGGATCTGTGCAGCCAGTATGAGAGAGAAGTTAGAATTTTAATTAAGGTTTTAGATGCAAATATTATATGTGAAATTTTAAAGGGCACTAAAAAAGAAATAAATGAATATGAGTATAACCAATTAGTGAATAACTTAGGGTTGACAAGAGAAGATGCTCTATGGGCTTTAGAGACCTGGTTTAAATCCATAAATTTTAAATACCCAAATATTGAAAAAGATAATGGTGTATTGGAATTGAAAAAAAATAAGAAGATTAAATCAGGAACAACTACAAGAATAAGGTATGTTCTTATCTGTTTTATTATTGGAATAATTGTTTTATATGCGGGAATTTTTTTTATCCCCAATCAGGCTAAAAATGGGCGTTTATCAATAAGTATAGGAGATTATATTGAATTTGGAAAATATAATGGCAGTCCTATATTATGGAGGGTAATAAATAAAGATGTAAATGGATATATGCTTTTTTCAGAAAAAATAATCTGTTTTAAAGCTTTTGATGCTAGTGGAGATAAAACAGATGGCAGAGGAGATGAGGATAGGATAGGTTTTGGAAGTAACTATTGGGAGAAATCTAATTTAAGGCAGTGGCTTAATTCTTATGATAGAGAAGTGAACTACAGCAGCCAATTACCAGCTAAGGATTATGTATCCTGTAATTCTTATGATAAACAACCAGGATTTTTGTATAATTTTACATATAAAGAGAAAAATAGTATAGAAGAAGTAACCCATAAGTGTATACTGGCTGGTATAGATAAGAATATAATGGATGGAGGCACAGAATTGTATGAATATGATACAGAAATTGCAGATTGTATAGCAAATTATGATTCCAGCTATTATAAAAATGTTGCAGATAAAGTTTTTTTACTTTCAACAAAGGAAGTGAAAAATTTTGTTTATGATAGAACATGGGAGTATAAAAAAAGCTCCCTAGAAGATAACAGTATTTCCTGGTACTGGTTACGCACTCCTTCTGCAGATTATTCTGATATTATACGGGCAGTAGGAGAAGGTGGTATATATGGTGATAATGCAAATGATGGTACAGGTGGGGTGGCACCTGCTCTATATTTAAAAAGTGAAGTAACTCCAATTAATGGTGAGGGAACTGAAGATAGCCCCTATAGGGTTATGAAGTAATCTCTAAATACTATAAATGAGCGAATTTAATTCAATAAATTTCCAGTGAGTAAAAAAGAAAAACATTTAGGGGATTCAAAATAAATAACAAGTCAAAATTCAATATAGGATAAAATATCCCTAAAATATCGATGGAATAAAGGGTTTAACTTTTTGTACTCTTTTCAGATTATATCCCAATTCATTTATCTTGTATAAAAAGAAAACTTTTCTAAAAATTCTTTCCAGGTTTCTTCATTAAAGTTTATTTCTATTACAGATTTCCTCCTATTTATTTTATATCTGTAATATTAGCAAAATGAACTTTTTAAATGTAGGCGTTAATCCTTTTGCGGTTACAAATATTTTACAGCATCAAGGAAGAATAAAACAATATTGACACGCATGTACAAAAATATTAAAATAAAGGAAGTATATAAATATTAATGTAAAAATTAGATATATATGGTCAATTACATTAATATAAAAATGCAATAAAGCAAATTAGTACATGGGAGAAAATAAATGGATTTTAAATTGGATATTGGTGAATTAACTAATACAATAAATGAATATGAAAACATTATAAAGACATTAGAAGAACAAAAAGGTAATATAAATAAAGCTATCGCAGAGCTTACTGAAGCTGGATGGTCAGGTGAAGCAAAAGATAAATTTATGGAAAAGCATATTAAAAATCAGGAGTTTTATACAAATTTAATAGAAGATATAAAGTACGTGAAAAATGCTTTAGAAAATGAGGAAAAGCCAAGAGCAATTAGATTAAAAAAGCAAAGTGAGGATTTTGTAAACTGCATAAAAGGAAGTGGGGGTGGAGCAGCCCTTACAAATGATGATACAGGAATTATTTTACTCCAATATGGAGGACAATTTCAAATAAATAACAATGTTAGTGAATGTATAGATAATTATAAAAAGATGAATTCTAAATTTGAAGAAATATTAAATTTAGCGAATGGTTTAAGTTTTACATCATTCCCCATTGCAGATGATGTTTTGAATTTACAGAATTCACTTAAAAATCAAACAACAAGTTTGACAGAATTTAATGACTCATTTAATGAATATTGTAATGGTGTAAGAGATATGGAAGAAAATATATGTTCCGTATTTTCAAAAATATCAGGAATAACTGTAGGAATATCTGAATTCAGGGGTATTTCTGCTATTTCAGAAAATGGACAAGTAGATAAGAATAAAGTAATACAATTAATGCTAAAAAATCCAAATGACTTGACTAATGGAGAAAAAGAGCTATTATCATATGTAGAAAAAGTATTAAGTAAAGATGAATATGCTGAATTAAAAGGACAAGCGATAAAGGAAGCTAATGGTCAAGAGATAGCTGATAATTTAAAATTAAAGTTTGGTGACACAAATATATATGGACCACTTTTAGAGCTAGCAGATAATGATGGTTTTCTTAAGTCTATAAAGAAGTCTGGAGAAGACTTTATAATAGGGAGCAGGTAATTCACTTGATAAAAATATTTTTTGGGGGACTGTATTTACTGTTGGTGGAATAAATCAAAGCAGTATGGCTAAATCAATACCATATAAAATAGGTGAGTTAGCTGGTGATATAGGGTCATTTGCATTTGGAGCTGCAGAGGCTGGAACTGGAGCTGGAGGAGAGCTTTTAGGGTTTACGGCAGACGGTACAGTAGTACTCGCTCCTGCTGGTGTTGCTTTAAACGCTGCAAGTTTAGGTCTTGTGACCCATGGGGGTGCTGCTACAATTAAATCAGCACATAATTTTGGTGAAGACTTGTTCTCATTGATTAAAGGTGAAGGGAATAAGGGTTCGGGTAATCCTATTACAAATAGTAAAGGGATAACATACCCAGAAGTAACTGATTTGAAGACAGGCGAACCAATGGAGTTTCCAGATGGAGACCTTACAAGAGCACCTAAGAATGAAAGGGTAGATTGGTATAAAAATCAGAGTGAAGCTAATTTGTATAGGGAGAATGATACTGATATACTATGTAAAAAAGATTTTATTGATGAGTGGTATAATCGTGGATATAGTGACCCACCACTTAACTGGAAGGAATACGATATTCACCATATAACTCCTAGGGAATTTGGAGGCGATGCTTCTTTTGAAAATTTAACGCCTGTAGAAAGAGGAGTACATCAAAGCCAAGTGACCCCATGGTGGAATGCTTATAATAAGTAAACTTTGAAAGGTGGAACATTACAGATGAAACAAATTAAACTATTAAAAGAAAGAACGTCTACTAGAAACACATTGAGTTATACTGATATCTTTGGACAAACTATCGAAGTTGGATTTTCATGGAACAACCCAGCTTCAGAAGAAGAAATCCATGAGTTTGAGTCGTTAAATAACATTAAGTTACCAAAAAACTACAAAGAATTTTTAAAGGTTTCAAATGGGGCTGTAATATATGAAGATATAGAATATGGAGGAAGTGGTTACAAGATATTAGGGCTTGACGAAATTTTAAAATCAACTAAAGATAAAAAAGAATGGGGATATGATTTAAAAGATTTTTATATAGTCTTTGCAGAAGTTATGGGAAATTCAGACTTTCTATTATTTGATTTGAAAAAAAGTGAGGATAAAGGTAAGGATTATATAATAGATGGAGACACTGGTTATTCAGTTGATGAATGGGAATATATAAAAGGCAACTTTTCCCATTTTATTAATAGATTAATTACAACAAACGGTTCAGTGTATTGGAGATGGTATTAAATATAGATACATTGTTAGTCATATGTGGCATGAATATTGGCTACATAAATCCAAATGAACTGACTACAAAAGCAGTTTAATTTGTGAACTTTGGTAAGGTCTATTAAAATTAATTAAGATAGCTTGTAATATGAATAAAAATTAGCTGCATAATAATGATAATGCAGTTAGAAGTAAAAAAGATAAAATCAAATAGGTAAAGTAATAAAGGCTAACGCTGAAAAAAGGCGTTAGCCTTTTTCTCATGTCCAAAAAAGGAAGGGGTAAAGAAACATGAAAAATGTATTAGTACAGAATTTTAAAATACACTTAGATGAGGATGGAAAAAGCACTAAAACAATAGAAAGCTATGTAGGAGTACTACTGCTTTTGTAGTATTTCTTGAAAGCAAAGGAGTAGACTTCAATGGGGTGTGGATAATAGCTACACAAAAGATGTTGTAGTAGACATTTGGATAGAATTTTTGGAACAAATGGAATGGATAATGATGAAACTTATAAAAAATCACTAGCGAAAAATGCACTGAAAGTACAATAAATTTAATTGGGATAACTCGTGGTGGAAAAGCTCTATCAAAGGGTAAGATTCCAATTCATGAAAAATTATCCATAGGTGAAGATTTAAAAATTCCAGATATGAAGACAATAGGAAATATAAAAACACCGGGAAATAAAGCTGAAAATATGACACAATACATAAGGTCAGTATTATATGGACAACATCAATTTGCATTACCAAATGGAATGGGAACAATAAATGCTTCAGAAGATTTATTTAAGTTTTCTAAAATTGAAGATAATGTGTCTAATGAGGCTAAAAAAATAATTGAGGGGGCGGCTGAAGCTAGGCTTATACCTGGACAAGAAGGAATAGTCACTGGAGGCAATTCCACTAAATTAGGTAAAAATATGTTGGAATCAATGGGATTAAAACGTTCATCCAAATGGAGTGGTTATCAAGCACAGCATGTTATACCAGCAGAAATGGGAGACAATGCTGTAATTCAAAAGATTGGTATGAATCTTGATGATGCTTCAAATGGTATTTTCCTTAGAACCCCAGATGAAAGTATAAGTACTATGTCAAGACATCAAGGATATCATTCTGTTTATAATGAAATGGTAGAAAGACAATTAAGTAAACTAAAGTAGTAGAAAAACTATAAATTTCGTGTGTATTCTTTGTGATGAATATTGCATACACACGATGTTTGAAATAATATTATTTTCATAAAAGGTAGGTGAATGGTACAATGGATAATACTAAGTATAAGTGGTTGCAAGATATTTTATACGAAGAAAACCCAGATATAATTGAAAGCCAGATTGAACGAATAGATAATTCTATTTCTCTTCATATTTTTGCAGGTAATTATAATTGGAATAATGGTTTTAAGATTCCTAATAATATTATTAATAACGAATATTGTGATTTAGGAACAGCGTTAATGTTATTTTATAGTGCTGATGGCTATCGAATGTTGGAAGATGAACAGGGATTTGCATCATCTAATTTGGATAAATGGAAAGAATTTTTAACTACCCTATATAATAGGATAATTAATAAACAGTTTAAGCAACAAAACATAGCTTTTACCCCACCATTGACAAAAATACAAATATTTAAACTTAAAAAGAAAAGCGCAGATATTTCAAGTATATTTTTAGAAAACCTAGCGGGTAATGAGGTTGAAATACCTAAATTATAAAACATTTTCTAACTACAAAAAAGTATTATAACTAACTACAAAAAAATGAATAACAGTATTTTTTACATTAAAGCTATACAAATAAGTTATTCTTAGAAATTTTAAAATTAATATTTCACTGCATAATAATAATTCTGTAGTAAGTTTGAAGTTTGCCACATGAAAAACACGGCCTAAAAACAACAAATAGCCATCAAAAGGAAGTTTAATTGCCTGCTCCTAAAACATAGTACAAATTGTAAAAACTCCTTTTGGTGACAGAAACAAGCAACTAGCAAAGCTTCAATGGATGCTGTAATGGTATCTGTTGGAGCTTTCTTTTTCATTTGTAAGTTCGGGCACATAGGGCGTGAGTTGGGCACAACTTGGGCGTAGGAAATCTAGTGAAATCAATAAGTTGAGCGTAAGGACATATATTTCACTAAAAACAGCCATAGGAAAAAATAAACATAATAAAAATAAAGTTGTCCTAAACTACGCCCTTGCACCCAAAGCTAGCAATACCAATACTTTTCAATGTCCTAAATACGCACTAACTACATCCTAGATACACCCTAAAGATATAAAAATATAGACTAACATTGGATAATGATTTCCTTTGTTAGTTTTTTTCATATTCAAAAATAATAATGGAAGGAAGTATTTCAATGAAAATATTAGTAGAAGAATTTCAAATTAATCTAATGGAAGATGGTAAAAATGATAATACAGTACAAAGCTATGTTGGAGACATAACAGCATTCCTCAAATACCTTGCAAAAATGGGAGTAGAATTTGACGGAGTCCTAAAAAGGTTCTACATCACCAGCTATAAAAACTATCTGATTGATAACAGCTATGAGCCTGCCACCATCAATAAAAAAGTTAATAGTATTGGAGCTTTCAATAATTTCCTAATAGGAAAAGGCTACATGGCAGATAATGTGGTTGACCTAAAGAAAGACAAAATAAAAATAGCTTTTGGCTCAGGAGAACAAGTAGAGGTATATTCAGATAGCCAGCTTGAAAGGATTCAGTTCTACATTCAAAACCAGAAGAAAGTAAGCCTAAGAGATAAGATGATAATTCAGCTTCTGATGTTCACAGGGGTAAGGGTAAGCGAGCTTTGCGATATCAAGCTAAAGAACATAGATTTTCTGCTAAGTCAGATAAAAATAGTTGGTAAAGGGGGGAAGGTGAGAGAAGTACCAGCTAAAGTTTGAAGTGATGAACACTATTCAAGAATACATTTCCGAAAGGAGCAATAACCCATACAAGGCTTCTGAATATCTAATACTAGGACAATGTTAATGCTACAATAAAAATGGTTCTTTCCAAGGTTAGTTGAAAATATATCTGTTTTGAGGTATAATTGCATAATTAATTATGCAAGAAAGAGGAGCCTCTATGGATGAATTTATAAAACTTTTAGATAAAGATTTGAAATACCTAAATCACAAAATAGTAGATGATATGATATACATTTACGTTGTATCTACAAGAAATGAGGTTACTTGTCCATTTTGTGGACATAAGTCATTGAAAACTCATAGTACCTATGAAAGAAGTTTTCAAGATTTTCCTATGCAGGGAAAGAAGGTTCAAATAATTATTAAAAACAGAAAGATGTTTTGTAATAATCCTGAGTGTGACCATACAACCTTTGCTGAAAGATTTGATTGGCTTGGTAATAAATCCAAAAAAACCAAGCGTCTTGAGGATGAGATAATGCATATGTCGCTTAATTGCAGCTCAACTGCTGCTGCAAACTTTTTAAGTAAAAATACGGTTACTGTTGGGAAAAGTACCATCTGTAATCTCTTAAAAAAAAGAAAAACTGATAATAAATAAAAATGAAGTGACTGCTGTATGTATAGATGATTTTGCATTAAAAAGGAGAGAAAAGTATGGAACAGTAATGATCGATATTAATACACATACAATTGTTGATATGATTGAATCCAGAGAACAGACTAAGGTTGTTGAATGGTTGAAATTATATCCAAATATTAAAATAGTCAGCAGGGATGGTTCTGTTACATACCATAATTCAATTAGCCAAGCACATCCAGAAGCAATACAGATAAGTGATCGGTTTCATTTACTTAAAAATCTCACTGATTATGCCATTGAATATTTAAAAAAGCATTTTAAAAAAACTATTGATGTAATAATAAATATTACGGATACAGAAGTTCCTAAAGTAAATGAAATCAACAAAGCAAACAAGAATAGAAAACTGACTTTAGAAGAAAAATATAATAGGATATGCTTACTACAGATGGAAAATAAATCTCAAACTGAAATATGTCATGAAATTAATATGGATGTCAGGAGTTATAAAAAACTAATAAATGCTTCTAATGAAGAAAGAACAAAAATATTTTCAACAGTGTCTGCCATTAAACATGAAAATAGAGTTTTAAATAAAGTGAAAATAGTAAATGAAGTGCGTAATTTGAAAAATAAGGGGTTAAGTAAATCTGCAATTTCAAGGAAGACCGGTCTTGATCCTAGGACAATTTCAAAGTATTTAGATAAGAATTTTAATCCTGTACATGCTTCATATGGAATAAAAAAGGGAGGAATATTAAGTCCTTTTTACAGTGATATAAATAATCTTTTAAAACAAGGAATTATGTCTAGTAAAATTGAAAAAATTATACTAGAAAAAGGATTTAAAGGCTCTTCATCAACAATTAAACATTATGCATCTGAATGGAAAAAAAGATTCAAGAATGAAATAGAAGAAAATGAAACTGAAGAGGGTAAGAAAAAAATAATAATTAAAAGAACTGATATATTTAAAACCTTATTCAGACCTATATCAGATATAAAAAATTTTGAAGAAAATAAATTTTTATGCTTTTATGAGCAGTATCCTTTTTTCAAAATAATTTTAGAGTTAGTTAAGTCATTTAAAGATATTTTTACACAAAATAAACCTGAATTGCTAAAAGAATGGATATCAAAAGCAAGAAGCACGGAAATTGAAGAAATTAAAAGTTTTACAAATGGAATTGAGCGTGATTATGAAGCCGTAGTAAATGCTGTATGTTTGCCATACAGCAACGGCTTAGCTGAAGGCTGTGTAAATAAAATAAAAGTTATAAAAAGGGTTATGTATGGACGATGTAGCTTTGAAACATTAAGAAATAAAACTATTAAACTTGATAGAATTTATAAAAAAATCAACTAACTTTGGAAAGAACCACTTTTTTCTTGACAATAACAGGGTAAATAATTTGAATCTTATATGGTAAAATTTCGTCGTGAATTCGTTCATTTATAGTAAAATTTATTTTATGTTTTTAATGGCGATGCTGCCATTATTTTTGCATTGAGTTGTACTATTTCTTAAAGTACAATTTTTGTATATAATTTAAATATTTTTTAATAATTGGAGGTTTTTTAGTGAAGATAAAGAAATTATTAGTATTTTTAATCACATTTACTATGACTGCAGCACCTGTTACATTTAGCACTAAGGCTGCTTCCTCTATTTCAAGACGAGAAGCACAGGAGAGGGCTTATGAAATGGCTTATGTTACCTGGAAATATGATAAAAGTTTAAATGGTAATGTTACGGATTATATAGAATTACCTGGATATTTAAAGGACAAGACTACTTCAGAGGAAGTAGGTATTCCCTATAATTATGGAGGCTCTGACAGCATTGGTAGAAGTTCTAATAGATTGTGGAGTAACTTTTTTGATGCCCTTACCAAAAGAGCTACTGCAGGCAATGTAAAATTTGAAGGAGGTTATAAAGGTGAAACTGCAGGTATAGATGCCGCAAGTTTTATTCAAGATTCTCTTAAGATTCCAGGTACAAAACTTACTACAAACAGCATAAGCAAGTATTTAACTGCCATAGACTTCAACAGTCTCACAAATATGGATATACTTTTATCCAAAGGGAAGCACATAGCTTTCTTTCAATCATGGGTTTACAATGACCTGGGAGAAATAGTAGGAG